>NZ_MTEG01000001.1:0-485902 GCF_002108615.1 Klebsiella sp. YJ | reverse complement strand
ATGCTGATCGGCTTCGTGCTGTGGTGCGTGTTCCACGTGCTGTTCCTGATTTTCGGCCTCGGCCACGCTAACTACCCGCTGATCCTGCTGTTCTACGGCATTCGCGGTTTTGCTTACCCGCTGTTCCTCTACTCCTTTATCGTCGCCATCGTGCACAACGTGAAAAGCGACGGCGCCAGCTCGGCGCTGGGCTGGTTCTGGGCGGTCTACTCGGTCGGCATTGGCGTGTTCGGCAGCTATATCCCGAGCTTTACCATCCCGCATATCGGCGAGCTGGGGACCCTGTGGCTGGCGCTGGTGTTCTGCGTCACCGGCGGCATTATCGCCCTGGTATCGCTGCGCCATATTCAGACGCCGCGCCATATGCAGAATCTCACCACCCGCGAGAAGTTTGCCGAACTGGGGCGCGCCGCCACGCTGCTCTACACCAACCGCAATATCCTGCTT
Organism: Klebsiella sp. YJ; assembly: GCF_002108615.1. Lineage (NCBI taxonomy): Bacteria > Pseudomonadati > Pseudomonadota > Gammaproteobacteria > Enterobacterales > Enterobacteriaceae > Klebsiella > Klebsiella sp. YJ. Next base: position 485,455 of record NZ_MTEG01000001.1, on the reverse strand, counting down.
TCCAGCATGGTGCGCATCATCAACACCCTGTCGCTGTTCGGCTTTGCGGTGATCATGCCATTGATGTTTGTCGATGAGCTGGGCTTTACCACCTCCGAGTGGCTTCAGGTGTGGGCGGCTTTCTTCTTCACCACCATTTTCTCCAACGTACTGTGGGGGATCCTCGGCGAGAAACTGGGCTGGATGAAGGTAGTGCGCTGGTTTGGCTGCATCGGCATGGCGCTGTCGAGCCTGGCGTTTTACTACATCCCCCAGCACTTCGGGCATAACTTTGCCATGGCGCTGGTGCCGGCGATTGCGCTGGGGATTTTTGTGGCGGCGTTTGTGCCGATGGCGGCGGTCTTCCCGGCGCTGGAGCCGCAGCATAAAGGGGCGGCGATCTCGGTCTACAACCTGTCGGCGGGGCTGTCCAACTTCCTGGCGCCGGCGATTGCGGTGGTGCTGCTGCCGTACTTCAGCACGATTGGGGTGGTGGTGGCGTATACCGCGCTGTACGTGCTGGCCTTTTTCCTCTGCGCCTTTATTCGCGTCGAGCAGCCGGGCTTTACCCTGAAGCCTGTGGCTGCCCGCAAAAGCGTTGAGTTTTCCTGACACAGTTCCCGGGCTGACAGGCGAGTCCCGTCAGCCCGGTTTGAGGTAAAAGATGAGCATCAAAGCGGTAATTTTTGACATGGATGGCGTGATTATTGATTCAGAAGCCCTGTGGCGGCAGGCGCAACGGGAGGCGCTGGCCTGCTGGGGCGCAACGGTCAGCGAGGAGGAGTGTGAAACGCTGACGAAAGGTAGACGACTGGACGATATTGCCCGCGTGTGGTGTCGGCACTGCCGGCTGGCGATTGCGCCACAGCAGCTGGAGGCGCTCATTTTACAACGCATCGTTGGATTGATTGCCGTCAAAGGAGTGGTGATGGGCGGCGTCAACGAGACATTGGCGCATTTTCGTCGTCTGGGCTACCGGATTGCGCTGGCGACCTCCTCATCTCACCCGGTGATTTCCGCGGTACTCGATAAGCTCTCTCTGCGGTCCTGTTTTGATGTGATTTCCAGCGCCGATGATGAGGCGTGGGGCAAACCGCACCCGGCGGTCTACCTCTCGACTCTGGACAAACTGGGGCTGAGCGCCGGGGAGTGTCTGGTTATCGAGGACAGTTTTCATGGCTTTTGCGCGGCGCAGGCGGCGGGCATTGCCACGGTCGTGATTGCGCCTGACTGCCAGCATCCGCGTTTTGCCGCCGCCGTCGCCCGCCATCGCTCGTTACCGGAACTGCTGCAGACGCGCGCTGAGCCTGCCCTGGCTCTCGGGTAACGACCTTATCGGTGAGCGCAGAAGCCCTGGAGATGTAAACGGTCTTTTAATCTCTTCGTTCTGCGCTCACTTTCCACCAGCTATTATTTCAGCAGCGCGCAGTCCGGCGGCAGGCGGCAGCGCAGGGCGCCAGGAAGAATTTCCATGCGGAAATGTTTACCGCTCAGCGGCTCGCCATCGAGGTTAAAGGTCATCTCGTGCGGCGCGGTGACTTCAAACCACGACGACACGCCGTCCACCAGGTTAGGGGAGTTGTCGGGATTCGCCAGGGTAGTAAACAGCGCGGGGAGCAGCTCTTCGCCGGTAAAAACCCGCAAATGCAGCAGACCATCGTTAATCAGGGCCTGCGGGCAAAGCTGCTGACCGCCGCCGGCCTGACGACCATTACCGATACCAATAACCAGCGCGTTTCCGCACCAGCTAAAGTTTTCGCCGCGGATTTCGCAGCGGTCGGGTTTCAGGGTGTCCATACGCATCAGGCCATGAATCAGATAGGAGACGCCGCCGAGCGCGGCTTTGAGTTTCTCCGGCGTTTCGGTGGTAATCCGCGTGCCGAAGCCACCGGTCGCCATATTAATAAAGCCGGTTTTGTCATTCACCCGCGCCACGTCGATGGCGATATCGCGGCCGACGATCGCCAGTTTCAGGGCGCTGGCGAGATCTTGCGGGATCCCGACGCTGGTGGCGAAATCATTGGCGGTACCCAGCGGCAGGATACCGAGCGGCACCTGGCTCTCGCGTTGGACCAGCGCCGTGGCGACTTCATTGATGGTGCCATCGCCGCCGCCGGCAATCACCGTCCCTACCTTAAGCTGCAGCGCTTCATCGACAAAACGGACGGCATCGCCTTTTTCCCAGGTCACACGGACATGGATGTCGACACCTTCCTCGCGCAACAGCGCGATCGCTTCGCGCAACTGCGGCTCGTTAGCTCCTTTGCCATTGAGAATCAGTAAGCTGGCTGGAAACACGGGCATAGTTATGGCTTCCTTTTTGTACAAGATGCAGAAAGTGTACCCCATGAAGGCGAGGATGGACATTTTGTAAAAGCGGACGGCGACGAGAAGGGGGGGAACGCCCAGCGGCGTGAAAAAAAATAAGCCCGCGTAAGGGAGATTACGCAGGCTAAGGAGGTGGTTCCTGGTACAGCTAGCATTTATGGGTTATTTTTTTCAGCAGGATGGATGATACCCGCTTCAAACGAAACGGTGTGTGATCCGTTTCTAATATCCGTGCATCCTGAAAAAATAACCCTGATAAACTAGTTACTATGCGGATTTCTGGTCGTCTGACCAGTAAAGTTGCGCATCAGCAGAGCATACTGTAGTTCCATCTCTTCCGGCACCGGTAACCATACTGTATAGCCATCGCCAGGGGCGACCGGCATCGCTTCGCCTTTGGCATTCACCATCTGTTCAAGGGTGAAGTTAACGTTGCCCTGCGGGGTCATCAGCTCAAGGCTGTCGCCGACGGAAAATTTATTCTTCACCGCCACGGCGGCCAGCTGGCCGTTGCGCTCGCCGGTAAATTCACCGACAAACTGCTGGCGCTCGGAGAGGGAATAACCGTACTCGTAGTTCTGATAATCGTCATGGGTATGACGACGCAGGAAACCTTCGGTGTAGCCGCGGTGGGCCAGCCCTTCCAGGGTTTCCAGCAGGCTTTCGTCAAACGGTTTACCCGCCGCGGCGTCATCGATAGCCTTGCGGTAAACCTGCGCGGTGCGCGCGCAGTAATAGAACGATTTGGTGCGGCCTTCGATTTTCAGCGAGTGCACGCCCATCTGCGTCAGACGCTCGACGTGCGCAATGGCGCGCAGGTCTTTGGAATTCATGATGTAGGTGCCGTGTTCATCTTCGAAGGCGGTCATGTATTCGCCAGGCCGTTTGGCCTCTTCAATCATAAACACCCGGTCGGTTGGCGCGCCGATCCCCAGCGTCGGTTCGACGGTCTTGACCGGAATCGGCTGATGCTGGTGGACGATATTGCCGACATCATCTTCTTTGCCTTCCTGGACGTTATATTCCCAGCGGCAGGCGTTGGTGCAGGTGCCCTGGTTCGGGTCGCGTTTGTTGATATATCCCGAGAGCAGGCAGCGGCCGGAATAGGCCATGCACAGGGCGCCGTGGACGAAAATCTCAAGCTCCATCTCCGGGACCTGGCTGCGGATTTCGCCGATTTCATCCAGCGACAGTTCGCGGGAAAGAATGACCCGGCTCAGCCCCATCTGCTGCCAGAATTTAACGGTCGCCCAGTTGACGGCGTTGGCCTGTACCGACAGATGAATCTGCATATCGGGGAAATTTTCCCGTACCAGCATGATTAAACCCGGATCGGACATAATCAGTGCGTCCGGCCCCATATCCACCACCGGCTTCAGATCGCGAATGAAGGTTTTCAGCTTGGCGTTGTGCGGCGCAATGTTGACGACCACGTAGAATTTTTTCCCCAGCTGATGAGCTTCATTAATGCCCTGCTGCAGGTTTTCATGGTTGAATTCGTTGTTGCGCACGCGCAGAGAGTAACGCGGCTGGCCAGCATAAACGGCGTCTGCGCCATAAGCGAAGGCGTAACGCATATTTTTCAGCGTTCCCGCCGGGGAAAGGAGTTCCGGTTTAAACATGATGTTCTCGTTCTGATGACAGGTCAGATTCGCCACACCTGATGCGGCGACTTGGGGAAGCACCGTTATGAACAGTGCCCACACATTAAGGGCGGGCATTGTAGCGCTGTGGGTAAGGAGAGTAAACCTTTCCCCTTACCCCAATCTGCCCTTGTGAAACGAGGAGGGGACTTACGCCAGACGGCAGGCGTCGGCCTCCCAGCGGTAGCCAACGCCGTAGACGGCGCGGATAAAGGACTGCTCGGCGTCCAGCGACTCCAGCTTACGCCGCAGGTTTTTGATATGGCTGTCGATCGTTCTGTCGGTCACCACCCGATAGTCATCATACAGGTGATTGAGCAGCTGCTCGCGGGAGAAAACCTTGCCCGGCTCCTGAGACAGCGTTTTCAGCAGACGAAATTCGGCAGGGGTCAGATCCAGCAGCTTATCGCGCCATGAGGCCTGAAAACGGCCCTCATCGACAATCAGCGGGCTTTCCGCATCCAGCGCCAGCAGATCCCGCCGCGGTCGGCAGCGGCGGAGGATCGTTTTCACCCTGGCGACAACTTCGCGCGGGCTGTAGGGCTTGCAGATATAGTCGTCGGCGCCGATCTCCAGTCCAAGCAGCCGATCGATTTCCTCAATTTTCGCCGTCACCATCACCACCGGAACGTCGGAAAAGCGACGGATCTCCCGGCACAGCGTCAGGCCATCGGTTCCCGGCAGCATCAGATCTAACAAAATCAAATGCGGCGGGGTCTGGCGAACGTAAGGCAGGACCTTATCGCCGTGATTAATCAGCGTTGGCGCATAACCTGCTGCGAACAGATAGTCGAGCAGCAACTGACCCAGTTTGGGTTCATCTTCCACGACAAGAATGCGTGGGGTATTTTCATCAACAGGTAATTCACTCATACGTCTCTCGGTGTATCACGTTCCAGAGGTAACTCTACTTTAATGCTAACCCCGCCAAAAGGCGAATGGTCGGCCCGTAAGGTGCCGCCGTGGGCAGCCACAATGTTGACACAAATCGCCAGCCCCAGTCCGGAGCCGCCGCTGGCGCGGTTGCGCGAACCTTCGGCTCGATAAAAGCGCTCGCACAGCCGCTCCAGCTGTTGGTCGCTGACGCCCGGACCGCTGTCGGCAAAATCAAGGATGATGCGACGGCCTGTCTGGCTGGCGCTGATCAGCAGACGTCCGCCGCTATCGGTATAGCGGAGACTGTTTTCCAGCAGGTTGTTAAAAAGCTGCATCAGGCGATCGCCGTCGCCAAATACCGTCGCGTTTTCCGGAAGCGAAACGGCGATGGTCAGCCCCCGGCTGGCAAAGCGTTCACGGAAGGCGCCCGCCGCGACTTCCAGCAGCGTAATGATATCCACGGAGGTTTTTTGATAGGCCAATGCGCCTTCGTCGGACATTGATAGCTGGTGTAGATCGTCGACCAGTTTGGTCAGGGTGGCGACCTCCGCCTGTAGCGAGGTGACGGAATCCGGGGTGAATTTACGTACCCCGTCCTGAATCGCTTCCAGTTCGCCGCGCAGCACCGCCAGCGGGGTCCGCAGCTCATGCGAAATATCCGCCATCAGGTCGCGACGCATTTGCTGGTTGCGCTCCAGGGTGCTGGCGAGCTGGTTAAAATCCTGCGCCAGGCGGCCGAGTTCATCGCTGCTACTGACCGCCACGCGGGTGGTGAAATCTCCCGCCGCCAGGCGGTGGGTCCCTTCGACCAGACGTTTGACCGGCGCCAGCAGGCCGCGCGCCAGCGGGAACGTGGCCAGCGCCGCAAGGATCGTCGACAGGGCAACAATCAGCCAGCTGGTGCGCTTTTGCTGACGGTCAAAGTTAATATCGGTGTTGCGCGTCAGACGCTCGACCGGTGACGCGATAACCGCCCCCACCGACACGCCGTTCACCACAATGTTGCGACGGCTGCCATCTTCAGGCACCCGCTCGCGGGGGCCAACCAGCACCCGTCCTTTCTGATCAACAACCCAGAAAAGCGTGCGCCAGCCGTGCGGGGGCATATCCGGGCCGGGGCCGCGTGGACCGTTTGGCGGAGGGCCATCCGGCGGGGGGCCATCGGTGTCAGGGGGGCCGAGGTCCAGACGGCCGTCAGGCATGCCGCCGGCGTTTGTTTTGCGCCCGCCGGGGAAGCGATCGTCGTTATCGCGATCGAACGACTTTAACAGCTGGAAAATAAACCGATCGTTATTGCGCAGAAATTTCCAGTTGCCGTGCAGGGCATACTGCTCGCTCAGCGCATCGCCCAGCATCGTCAGCCGCTGTTCATTTCCGCGCTTGATATAATCGATAAATCCGCGTTCAAAACTGATGCGCACCGCCCAATGCATGCTGATGAGCAGCACGATGCAGGTGGCCAAAATAGCCAGGAACAGCTTGCCGGTAATACCGGGACGCCATAGCTTCACGGTTCACTCCTGTTATGTCGGGCGATAGCGGTATTGCTGGCAGTATCATCCGGAACGCGGGAAAAAAGGCATGCCGGCAGCGCGATAATCACCGCCATGCTCAGGTAGGTATAGAGAAAGACCTGATGGGTGGCGGCGGCATCGGCGCTGATATGCTGTTGACCGAACAGGCCGAGCAGCATCCCGGCGAGGGTCACGCCAATACTCATCGACAGCTGCATGACCATCGACAGCATGCTGTTGCCGCTGCTGGCGAGATCATCCGGCAAATCTTTCAGCGTCAGGGTATTCATTGATGAAAAGCGGCTAGAGTTGATCATCCCCTGCACAAACAGCACCACCGGCAGCAGCCAGTACCAGCCCGCCAGGGCGACGGCCATAAACAGCAGGCTAACCAGCGCGAGACCCACGGTCGCCACCATTAAGACGCGGCGGTAGCCAAAGCGGTTCACTACCTGCACCACGATACGTTTCATGCCCATACTGCCAAGCACCATCGGAATCATCATCATCCCGGCGTGAAACGGCGTAAAGCCAAGGCCAATTTGCAGGAATACCGGCGTCATAAAGGGCAACATACCGCTGCCGATGCGTCCGGCAAAGCTGCCGCCGAGCCCGAGAGAGAAGGTGCGATTGCGAAACAGGTTCAGGCTGAACAGGGCGTTGTCGTTGCCCCGGGCGTACCATAAATAGAGCAGAATCGAGGCCACGCCAATGACCACCAGCGCGCTCAGCAGCAGCGGGGATATCCCCAGCCCTTTTTTACCGTCGAGCGCGAGGGTTAAGGTCGCCATCCCCAGCGCCAGCAGGATAAAGCCAAACATATCGAAGCGCCGGGTCTGCAGCGTGTAGTTCGGCATCAGCCACAAGGTGGCGATGGCGCCGATAATGCCCACCGGAATATTGATTAAGAAAATCCAGTGCCAGGAGGCGTATTCCACCAGCAGGCCGCCGAGTGCCGGACCAAGCAGCGGGCCGACCTGGCCGGGGAGCGTCACAAAGGTCATCGCCGCCATATACTGGGCGCGCGGAACGATTTTCATCACCGTCAGGCGACCGACAGGCACCATCATGGCGCCGCCGACGCCTTGCAGTACGCGGGCCAGCACCAACTGATCGAGGGTTGCCGCCTGGGCACAAAACAGCGACCCGAGCGTAAACAGAATGATGGCGCTAAAGAAGATATTGCGTACCCCCACCCGGTCCGCCAGCCAGCCGCTGGCGGGCAGCATAATCGCCACCGTCAGGACGTAGGAGACGATAACCATATGCATGTGCAGGGGGCTCTCCCCAAGGCTTTTAGCCATCGAGGGGAGGGCGGTATTAACGATAGTGGTGTCCAGCGACTGCATAAAGAAGCCGAAAGCCACTATCCATAATTGCCAGCGGACGCTGGAGGGCAGTTCTGTCATATTATTCGCTTACCGGTTGGCTGAGTTTTCGCGAAAAACGCAACCGCAGACGGTCAAAGAACAGATAGACCACCGGCGTCGTGTAGAGGGTTAACAGCTGACTCATCACCAGCCCGCCGACAATGGTGATCCCCAGCGGCTGACGCAGTTCCGAGCCGTCGCCGCCCGAGAGCACCAGCGGCAGCGCGCCAAACAGCGCCGCTAAGGTGGTCATCATTATCGGGCGGAAACGCAGCAGGCAGGCCTGGAAGATCGCCTCTTCCGGCGGCAGATTGCCGTTGCGCTGCGCCTCGAGGGCAAAGTCGACCATCATGATGGCGTTTTTCTTCACTATCCCAATTAATAGCATGATGCCGATCAGCGCAATCAGGCTAAACGGCGCGCCAAAGAGCTCCAGCGCCAGCAGCGCCCCCACCCCTGCCGAGGGGAGGGTGGAGAGAATCGTTAACGGATGCACATAGCTTTCGTAGAGGATCCCCAGCACGATATAGACCGTCGCAATGGCGGCCAGAATCAAAATAACCTGCGAATTCATGGTCTGCTGGAAGACCTGCGCGGTACCGGCATAGGAGCCCCGGACGCTGGAAGGCACTCCAAGCTGCGTCATCGCGCGGTTGATGGCATCGCTGGCTTCCGACAGCGATTTACCGGTCGGCAGGTTAAAGGAGATCGTCGACGCCGCCGACAGCCCCTGGTGGTTGACCGACAGCGGCGCGTTAGCCGGCTGCCATCGGGCGAAATAGGCGAGGGGGATCGGCTTACCTTCACTGTTGATCACAAACATTTTATCCAGCGCGCTGACGTCCTGGGTATACACCGGATCGACCTCCATCACCACTTTATACTGGTTCAGCGGCTGGTAAATCGTCGAGATCTGCCGCTGACCGAAGGCGTTATTCAACAGATTGTTGGCATCCTGAACGCTGATCCCGAGGCGCGACATGGTATCGCGGTCGTAGATGAGATCCATTTCGGCGCCGTTATCCTGTTGGTCAGAGTTGACGTCCGCCAGCTCCGGCAGCGCGGCCAGCGCTTTACGAATCTTCGGTTCCCATTCGCGCAGCGCCGAAAGATCGTCTGACAGCAGGCTGTACTGATAGCTGGCGTTGGCCTGGCGACCGCCGACGCGGATATCCTGCACCGCCATTAAGAACAGGTTGGCGCCTGGTTCTTTCGCCAGTTTTTTACGCAGCCGGTCAATAATCTGCTGTGCCGTTTCATGCCGCTGGTCGCGAGGTTTGAGGGTGATAAACATCATCCCGCTGTTCACCCGTGAGCCGCCGGTAAAGCCGGTGACGTTATCCACCGCCGGATCTTCGCGGATGATTTGCATAAAGTCCTGCAGTTTGCCGCGCATCGCCTGGAAAGAGATGCTCTGGTCAGCCTGAATGCCGCCCATCAGCACGCCGGTATCCTGCTCCGGGAAGAAGGTTTTTGGAATCGAGATATAGAGCCAGACGCTGAGCGCCATGGTCCCCAGCAGCACCAGACCGGTGATGCGGCTATGTTTGAGCACCCACTTCAGCGATTTACCGTAGCCGCCCTGCACGGCGACCAGCAGGCGGCCGAAACCGCGGTTGCGCGTGGGTTCAGAAGGTTTACCGCTCTTCAGCAGCCAGCCGCACATCATCGGCGTCAGGGTAAGGGAGACCGCCAGCGAGATGCCGATCGCTACCGACAGGGTGACGGCGAATTCGCGTAACAACCGCCCCGGCAGGCCGCCCATCAGCAGCAGCGGTAAAAAAACCGCCACCAGCGAGAGACTCATCGACAGCACGGTGAAACCGACTTCACGGCTCCCCTGCAGCGCCGCCTGCAGCGGCTTCATTCCGGCCTCAAGATGACGGGAGATATTCTCCAGCACCACGATAGCATCGTCGACCACGAAACCGGTGGCGATGGTCAGGGCCATCAGCGACAGGTTGTTGAGGCTGAAATCGCAGAGATACATCGCCGCAAAGGTGCCAATCAGCGAGACCGGAACGGCCACCGCCGGGATCAGCGTCGCCCGCCCGGAGCGCAGAAACAGGAACACCACGAGGATCACCAGCGCCACCGAGATCACCAGCGTCTGCTCGACTTCCTCCAGCGAGGCGCGGATGGTCGGCGAGCGGTCCTGAGCGATTTGCAGGTCGATAGCCGCCGGAATGGTTTTTTGCAGCTCCGGCAGGCGGGCGCGAATGCTGTCGACCGTCTGGATGATATTGGCTTCCGGCAGCTTGCGGATCATCAGCAAAATGGCCGGCTTCGCGTTGGTCATCCCGGCGTTGCGCACATCCTGCACCGAGTCGCTGATCTGTGCGACGTCGCCAAGACGCACCGCCGCGCCGTTGTTGTAGTGCACGATCAGCGGCTGGTATTCCGCCGCGGTTTTGAGCTCATCGTTAGTTTGTACCTGCCAGCGCGAGCTGTGATCCTCCAGCGCCCCCTGCGGCTTGCGGACGTTGGCGTTATCGATAGCGGTGCGCACGGCGTCCAGCGATACGCCCTGGTTAAACAGCGCCTGCGGGTTGAGGTCGACGCGCACCGCGGGCAGCGAGCTGCCGCCCACGTCAACGTCGCCGACGCCGTCAATTTGGGCGATGGTTTGCGCCAGTTGAGTCGAGGCAAAATCGTACAGCTCGCCCTGGGAGTAGGTATCCGAGGTGAGCGTGAGGATCATAATCGGCGCATCGGAAGGGTTGGCCTTGCGATAGGTCGGGCGACTTGGCATGCCGCTCGGCAGCAGGCTTTGCGCGGCGTTGATCGCCGCCTGCACATCGCGGGCGGCGCCGTTGATATCGCGGTCGAAATTGAACTCCATAATAATGCGCGTGCTGCCCAGCGAACTGGTGGAGGTCATTTCCGACACCCCGGCGATCCGGCCGAGCGAGCGTTCAAGCGGCGTGGCCACCGACGAGGCCATGGTTTCCGGCGATGCGCCGGGTAGCGAGGCGCTGATCATGATCACCGGGAAATCCACCTGCGGCAGCGGGGCGACCGGCAGCAGACGGAAACCGAGTACCCCGCACAGGGTGATGGCGAGCGAAATCAGAATCGTCGCCACCGGGCGGTAAATGAAGAGGGCGAAAAACTTCATTTACGCCTCCTCCTCATGCCGTGGGAAGTGGCTCTTGATATACAGCGACAGGCGGTCGAAGAGCAGATAGATAACCGGGGTGGTGAACAGCGTCAGCACCTGGCTTAAAATCAGACCGCCCACCATCCCGATACCCAGAGGACGGCGCAGCTCGGCGCCGACGCCGGTGCTCAGCATCAGCGGCAGCGCGCCGAGCAGAGCGGCGAGCGTGGTCATCAGAATCGGGCGAAAACGCAGCAGACAGGCCTGATAAATCGCCTCACGTGGCGGCATGCCCTGTTCGCGTTCAGCGGCCAGCGCAAAGTCAATCATCATGATGGCGTTCTTCTTGACGATACCAATCAGCAGGATAATCCCGATAATGGCGATAACGTCCAGCTCGCTGCCCGCCAGCCACAGCGCCAGCAGCGCGCCGACGCCGGCGGTCGGTAAGGTCGACAGAATGGTAATCGGGTGGATAAAGCTTTCATACAGCACGCCGAGCACGATATACATCGCCACCACCGCCGCCACCACCAGCCAGACGGTGTTGCCGAGCGCCGACTGGAAGGCGAGGGTGCTGCCCTGGAACTGGGTGCGGATATCGGTCGGCAAATCCAGCGCCTGTTCGGCGGCGAGGATGGCGTCGACCGCATCGCCCAGCGAGTAGTTATCCGGGATGTTGAACGAAATGGTGGTCACCGGGAACTGATCGAGATGGTTAATCGACAGCGGCGCGAAGCGCTGCTCGACGCTGGCGATGGATTTCAGCGGCACGATGCCGCCCCCGCTGCTGGTCAGGCGAATGTTGTCCAGCGCCGCCAGCCCCGGCGTCGCCCGGGTGTCATGCTCCAGCACCACGCGATACTGATTGGCCTGAGTGTAGATGGTCGAGATCAGCCGCTGGCCGAAGGCGTTATACAGCGCATTATCGACATCGGCCATGCTGATGCCGAGACGGCTGGCGCTGTCGCGATCGACTTTGATATAGGCGGCGAGGCCCTTATCCTGCCAGTCGCTGCTGACGTCGGAGAGCTGCGGAAGCGCCTGGAGACGCGTCAGCAGCTGCGGCACCCAGTTACTGAGGGCATCCAGCGAGTTCGCCTGTAAGGTGAACTGATACTGGGTCCGGCTGACGGTGGTATCGATAGTCAGATCCTGGGTCGGCTGTAGGTAGAGCTCGACCCCGGGAATCCCGTCCACCGATTTCTGCAGGCGACTAATCACGGTCTGCACGCGGTCGTCGCGTTCATCCAGCGGTTTGAGGTTAATCTGCAGGCGGGCGCTGTTCAGCGCCGGGTTGGTGCCGTCCACTCCGACGTAGGAGGTCAGACTCTCAACGGCCGGGTCTTTGAGGATCGCCGCGGAAACCTGCTCCTGGCGCTGCGCCATATTCGCAAACGAAGCGGACTGCGGAGCCTGTAATGTCCCCTGAATAATGCCATTGTCCTGAATCGGGAAGAAGCCTTTCGGAATGAAGACCCACAGCATAATGGACAGCACCAGCGTGCCTAAGGCCACGCTCAGGGTCAGCCACGGGTGATTCAGCACCCGGCTGAGCATCCGACCATAGGCGGCGATGACCCGCTCGAAGAAGCGCTCGCTGGCCCGCGAGAAGCGGTTTTGCTTACGCAGCGACTCGTGGCTGAGCATGCGCGCGCACATCATTGGCGTCAGCGTCAGCGAGACGACGGCGGAAATCAATATCGCCACCGCCAGGGTAATGGCGAACTCGCGGAACAGCCGGCCGACGATATCGCCCATAAACAGCAGCGGGATCAGTACCGCAATCAGCGAGAAGGTCAACGAGATGATGGTAAAGCCGATTTCTCCGGCGCCCTTTAGCGCGGCGGCGAGCGGCTTTTCGCCCTTTTCGATATAGCGCGAGATGTTTTCGATCACCACGATGGCGTCATCGACGACGAAGCCGGTGGCGATGGTGAGCGCCATCAGCGTCAGGTTGTTGATCGAGAAGTCGAGGAACACCATCACCGCGAAAGTGCCCACCAGCGACAGCGGCACGGCGACGCCCGGGATAATGGTCGCCGGTACGTTGCGCAGGAACAGGTAGATGATCATCACCACCAGCGCAATTGCCAGCATCAGCTCAAACTGGGTATCGCTCACCGACGCGCGGATGTTGGTGGTGCGGTCGGAAAGTACCTGCACCTTGACCGATTTCGGCAGACTTTCCGTCAGCTGCGGCAGCATCTGACGCACGCTATCGGCGGTGGCGATGATGTTCGCTCCCGGCTGGCGTTGGACGTTCATGACGATCGCCTGCTGGTTGTTCGCCCATGCGCCGAGCCAGCTGTTTTCCGCCCCTTGCTCAATGGTGGCGACATCGCCGAGACGAATCGGCGCGCCGTTCTGGTAGGCGATGATCAGGCGGCGATAATCTTCCGCCGACTGCATCTGGTCGTTAGCGGAGAGGGTCACGGCGCGAGAAGGGCCGTCAAGGCTGCCTTTCGCCGAGTTGACGTTGGCGCTGGTGATGGCGGTGCGAATGGTTTCGCTGGTCAGCCCGAGGGCGGCAATCGCCTCGGCATTGAGCTTCACCCGCACCGCCGGGCGTTGACCGCCCGCGAGGGTTACCAGCCCGACGCCGGAGACCTGGGAAATTTTCTGCGCCACGCGGGTCTCCACCATATCTTCCACCTGGGTCATCGGAATGGCGGACGAGGTGACCGCGAGGGTCATGATTGGCGGATCGGCCGGGTTAACTTTACTGTACACCGGCGGGTTCGGCAGGTCGGACGGCAGCAGGTTGGTGGCGGCGTTGATCGCGGCCTGGACCTCCTGTTCGGCCACGTCCAGCGGCAGGGTCAGCTGGAACTGGAGCGTGACCACCGAGGCGCCGCCGGAGCTTTGCGACGACATCTGCTTCAGGCCGGACATCTGGCCAAACTGGCGTTCCAGCGGGGCGGTAATCGCCGAGGTGACGACGTCCGGGCTGGCGCCGGGATAGAGGGTGACCACCTGAATGGTCGGATAGTCCACTTCCGGCAGGGCGGAAACCGGCAGGAATCGATAGCCGATGATCCCGGCCAGCATAATCGCCACCATCAGCAGCGTGGTGGCGACCGGGCGCAGAATAAACAGTCGGGAAGGGCCGCCCGTACTGCTTGGGGGTAATACCTGCATCAGGAGCGCGCTCCCTGGTGGCCGTATTCACGGCTGGTGGCCTTCTCCGCTGCGGCGGCCGGCGCGCTGTGCGGGTCCACCACTTCCACTTTCGCCCCTTCGGTCAGACGATCGATACCGTCAGTGACCACCCGGTCACCTGCCGACAACCCGGCGGTAATCACCACCTTCAGGCTGTCCTGAATACCCGGCGTGACGGTGTGCTTGCTGACTTTATTCTCATCGTTCAGCACCCAGACGAAGTGGCCTTCATTGCCCATTTGCAGTGCGGCAGTCGGGATGACGATGGCGTTCTGTTGCGTGTCTACCAGCATACGGGCGTTCACGAACTGATTCGGGAACAGGGCGTCGTCCTGGTTGTTAAAGCGCGCTTTCAGTTTGATGGTCCCGGTGGTGGCGTCAATCTGGTTATCCAGACTCAGCAGCGACCCTTCGCTGATTTTTTGTTTGTTGGTGCGGTCCCAGGCCTCAACCTGCAGCGTTTTCCCGGCCTTCTGCGCCTGGACAACGGTGGCGATGTCATTTTCCGGCAGCGTGAAGACCAAATCGATCGGGTGGGTTTGGGTTAACACCACGATGCCAGTGGTATCGCTGCTTGAAATCTGATTGCCGATATCCACCTGTTTTAAGCCAACGCGGCCGTCAATCGGCGCGGTGATGCGGCTCCAGTTCAGCTGCAGTTGGGCGCTGGCCACGGCGGCCTCGTCGGCTTTGATGGTGCCTTCCGTTTCGCTGACCAGCGACTGCTGGGTATCCAGCTCCTGGCGGGAAACAAGATTGCTCTTCACCAGCTGTTGATAGCGGGCGAGATCGCGTCGGGCGTTAGCGAGCGTGGCTTTATCTTTCGCCAACTGGCCCTGGGCCTGCGCCAGCGCGACTTTAAACTGGCTGGGGTCGATTTCGGCGAGCAGATCGCCCGCTTTGACCTGTTGACCTTCCTGGAAGTGGATAGCTAACAGCTGGCCATCCACCCGGCTGCGCACGGTCACCGTATTGGCTGCCGTCACCGTACCGAGGCCGCTGAGATAGCGAGGCACCGATTCGCTGGTGGCCGTCGCCGCCTGAACCGGCGCCAGGGCCGCGCCGAAGCGACCGTGACGAGCGCCGCCTGGCGCCTGCGGCGGTGAGCCATTCGCTGCAGCAGGCGCCGCATTTGTCGCTTCACGACTCTGCCAGAACCAGTACCCGGCACCGGCAATGACGATGACCGCCAGCGCGATGCCCCAACGGAGTGTATGACTGCCTTTCATTAATTTGCTATCTCATCCTGAAACGTTTCGCGAAATGATACTAGTTTAGTGACCAAACGCCCCGCAAAAATGGAGGAATTATGAAAAGACTGTTGAGATATGTCTGGATAAAACGCTTTTCGATGAGCCGGTTAGGCTAAAAAAAAGCGGGGTAACTGGCCAGTCTTCGCCGTGGCCCGCGCGGTTGCTCCCGGTTCTGGCTGGACGGGGCGACTTATCAAGCCTGGTATAACCGCCCTGACGCCATTACTATCAAGATTATAGATCTGTACTGCAGGGACGGGTACGTCGGGTGTCCGGATTGGTAACGCGAATGCCGGCATCCATCAGGAGTTGTGCAGCGACGATGAAATTTTTCCAGAAGACAAAATGGCTGTTGACGGGCGGTGGTATTGCCGTGCTCTTTTCCGTTTTGCTGACCAACGTTGTCATGTTAAATAATCAGCGCGCTCAGCTTGATACGCTGAGCCATGAACTTCTCGCTCACGCCGAAGAGGTGACCACGCAAATCATCTCTTCTATTCATCACGCGCAGATGCGACAGCTTGATGGCTGTAACAAGCAGGCGATCGCGGCCTTGCGGGAGGTTATCTGGAAGTATGCCAGGGTGGAAGACATTGGCATCGTGGAGAACGGTAAGCTGGCCTGCACCGCCAACTGGGGGATGCTGGATAAACCGCTGCCGCTTCCCGCCGAAAAATATGTCGTGCCAAATGGCTATAGTATTTACAAAGGAGTTAAAAATTATCTCCCGTACGGAGTGGTTCTCGATATGAGCCAGCAAGGCAATATCGTTTCTTTTACGTCCTCATTTGCTTTTAGCGCATTTTCCCGGCAGCACCACGGCTTTAATTTTTCTTTAACCAGCTTAAACGGCGAGCACGTTTTTCTTAATGATGTGAAATCCGCAGTCGGGACAGGGGCGTCGGTAAGCGTGAGCTTATGCAGCGGTAAATATGATATTTGCAGCCATCTGACGGAACGAAAACAGGGCTTTTTCTCACTCTCTGCGCTCATGATCGCCCTCATTGTGAGCGCGGCTTTTATTCTCGGCGCCGCTATCTTCTATTCTATTCTGAGCTATCTCAGCGAACGGCGATCGCTGGAGTTTCGCTTAAAAAAAGCGATTATGAATCAGCGTCTTTACATGGAATATCAGCCGTTGGTGTGCGCTAAAAACGAACGGGTGGTCGGCGTCGAGGCGCTGGTTCGCTGGCATGATCCGCTCTATGGTCACATCTCCCCGGAGCTGTTTATTTCAATGGCCGAACAGCTGAATCTTTATCCCGATATCTCTAAGCTGGTAATGGAGAAGGCCACCAGCGAGTTGAAACCGCTTCTGCTCGCCGACGCGCAGTTTACCCTCGCGATTAATATCGGCAAATATGAAATTAATGACCCGCTTTTTTTAGATAACCTCCTGCGGGTTTTGCAACATAATGCGATTCGCCCTCAGCAGATTAAAATTGAGATTACCGAAAGAAGCGGCGAATACTATAAAAAAATCGCCGCCTTTTCCTTACAGGCGAGGAACCGCGGATTGCGCATCGCCCTCGATGATTTCGGCACGGGCTCTTCAAACCTGCAGTGGTTAACCGAAGTGTTTTATGATGAGATAAAACTGGATAAATTTTTCGTTAACGGACTTAAGAATGAGTATAAACGAGCTATTCTGACCTCGCTTCTGGATGTCGTCTGCAGGCTGAATAAGCAAATCGTTTTTGAAGGCGTAGAAAGTAAAATTGATTTTGAGTTCGTCAAATCCTTCGATGAAAATGCTTTAATTCAGGGATGGTATTTTTACAAGTCGATGCCAATCGAAAAACTCACCGCGCTACTCCTGCCCGTCACTCCCTCTCATCCGGCGGCAAACGCGCCGCTCTAGCCTTTGCCAGGGGCCCGTCATCCGACAGCGGAATGCGTCGTTTCCCCGGCAATATACAGCGTAAATTGACCGCTGTGGCCGGCTATTCAGCCGGACTGGTGACAACATCTGTTTGATAATCAAGAAAACCCGTTGCTTTACCGGCATGTCGGGAACAATAACGATCACTAGTCACCTGAGGGTTCTCTATGCATTTTAACCAGGCTATCGCCCGCCTGCCGGCCGCAACCTGTGCCGCCGGTCAAACCACCGCCCGGCTCGGCGCGCCGGATATTGCCGGCACCACACGTCAGTTCCTCGCTTATGTGGAAACCTTGCTGCAACTCGGCCTGAAAGTGACCGTATTGCCTGCGGCTGCGGACTATCCGGATGCCCATTTTGTTGAAGATACCGCCGTGGTCATGCCGGAACTGGCGGTCATCACCCATCCCGGCGCGCCGAGTCGCCAGGGAGAAGTGGCCTCGATAGCGCCGGTGCTGGCCGGTTTTCGTTCACTGGTGCACATGAGCGAGCGGGGTCATATGGATGGCGGCGACGTGCTGCTGGTTGGTAAGCAGTTCTTTGTTGGCCAGACGGCGCGTACGGATGAGCAGGGGATCCGCGAGTTTGCCGCCGCCGTTGAACCGCATGGCTATCAGGTGACATCCATTGAAGTGAGTGCCGGGCTGCACCTGAAGTCCATCGTCAACTATGTCGGACGCAATACGCTGCTGCTGACGGAAGGGTACGTCAATCACCCGGCGTTTAGCGGGTTCAATACCATTGTGATCCCGCAAGAGGAGTCGTATGCCGGGAATACGCTCTGGATCAACGACACATTAATTACGCCTCAGGGGTACCCCTATACCCTGGGCGAAATCAGCAAGCTGGGGATGCCGGTTGTGCAACTCGACACCAGCGAATTTAAGAAAATGGATGGCGGCCTGACCTGCCTTTCACTGCGTTTTTAGCCACGTCGTTGACATCAGGGGTAACAGAATATGAAAACACGTATTGCCGCTTTACTGGCCTGTATGGCGCTGAGCGCGCCGCTGGCCGCCCAGCAGTTTGACACCATCAGCTTCGGCGTTGACGGTGGCTATCCGCCCTTTGACGTATTGGCGCCCAGCGGCGAGATCACCGGCTTTGATATCGATATTGCCAATGCGCTCTGTACGCAGCTGAAAGCGAAGTGCGTCTTCGTGAAGCAGCCGTTTGAGAGCATGATCGCCGCGCTGAATGCGCATAAATTTGATGCAATCATTGCTTCGCTGAATATTACCGATGAACGTAAGAAGGAAGTGGATTTCACCGACCGCTACTATCGCAGCGCGGCGCAGCTGGTGGCGCGTAAGGGGAGTCCGCTGCTGCCGGAGGCCGCCAGTCTTAAGGGCAAGACCGTCGGCGTACAAACCGGCTCAACGCATGAAGCCTACGCCAGAACCCACTGGGCCAGTCACGGCGTGAAGATCGTGGGTTACGCCAACCAGGACAACGTCTATCTGGATCTGCTCTCCGGGCGTATCGATGCCTCCTTACAGGACAATATCCAGGCGGCGACCAGTTTTGTCGACACGCCGCGCGGGCAAAAATTCGCCTTCGCCGGCCCGGTCATCAGCGACGGCAGCATCTCGTCTGATGTCGGCATTGCGGTCAATAAAGACAATCCGGCATTGCGCGACGCCCTCAACGGGGCCATCAAGCAAATCCGCGCCGACGGCACCTACGCCGCGATTGAGAAAAAGTACTTTAGCTTCGATATCTACGGCAATTAAGCCGTAAAGGGGAGGGCGCGGTCGGCGACCGGCGCCCCTTTACGCAACGGGTGGAAGACAGAATATGGTTGCAGATTATTTACCGCTACTGTTACGCGGCGCGGGGGTGTCGTTGTGCGTGATGCTGGTCTCACTGCTGGTGGCGCTGCTGTTGGGGTTGGTGAATGCGCTGATTAAGCTGTTCGGACCGCGCTGGCTGCGTTGGTTTTCCACCGGCTATACCACGCTGGTGCGCGGCATCCCGGAGCTGGTGATTATGCTGCTGCTGTTTTTTGGCGGCGAGATGCTGGTCAACGCGCTGCTGTCGCTGGTGGGACTGGGGCCGGTGCGCTTTAATACCTTTATTTCCGGCGTGCTGGCGATTGGCTTCGTTTTTGGCGCCTATTACACCGAGACGTTTCGCGGCGCGTTTCTCACCGTCGATCGCGGACAAACCGAGGCGGCTGAAGCCTATGGTATGCGGCCGTGGCTGGTCTTCCGGCGTATTATGCTGCCGCAGATGCTGAGCTTTGCCATTCCGGGCATCAATAATAACTGGCTGGGGCTGATGAAAGCGTCGGCGCTGGTCTCCATTCTCGGTTTAGAAGATATGGTGTGGCTGGCGGAACAGGCCGGGCGCGCCACGCAGAAACCCTTTTTGTTCTACTTCCTGGTCTCGCTGATTTATATGGTCATCACCGCCTTGTCCAGCTGGCTGTTTAGCCTCCTGGCGAAGCGCTACGCGCTGCGTTCATCAACGGCGGGGGCGACACAATGAATCTGCAGACCTTTATCGAGGCAGTACCGGGCTATCTGTGGAGTGACGGCAACGGTTCCACGAGCGGGCTGGCGATGACGGCGGAGCTGTTTTTGCTCTCCCTGGTGCCCGGAATGGCGCTGGCGGTGCTGTTGGCGATTAGCCAGGCCTACGGTCCGCGTCTGCTGGCCTGGCCCGTCCGCGGCTTCACCTGGTTTTTCCGCAGCACCCCGCTTTATCTGCAGCTGATGCTGATCTATTACGGGCTGTCTCAGTTCGACATCGTCCAGCTGGGCTGGCAAAACGATCGGCCGTTCTGGCTGCTGTTCCGCGACGCAACCTTCTGCGCCACGCTGGCGCTGGTGCTGAATACCGCGGCGTACGTCGCGGAATTGCTGGCGGGGATGATGGCGACGTTTCCGCGCCAGGAGTGGGTGGCCGGGGAAGCCTATGGCATGACTAAGTGGCAGATTATTCGCCGACTGGTCCTGCCCGCTACGCTGCGGCGGGGGATCCCGGCGCTGAACAATGAGATGGTATTTTTACTCCACGCCACTTCGCTGGCCAGTACCGTGACGTTGCTGGATATCACCGGCGTGGCGCGCGCCTTCTACGCCATTACCTACTCGCCGTTTATCCCGTTCCTGATGGCCGCCGCGCTCTATTTAGTGTGCACCTTTTTGCTGATTTTCGTCTTTTCGCGGGCGGAACGACGCTGGCTGGCGTTTATCAAGCGCCCCTGATCAGGAGCGTTTGATGGACTGCAGTTCCGTCAGGGTGACGATTTTATCGACGCGAAATTTTTTGCTGGTCAGCCAGCTGTCGGCCAGCTGGCAGTAGTGCGCCATGCTGCGACAGCCGATACGCACCAGAAAGTCAAAGCTGCCGCTGACCAGCCAGCAGTCGAGCACCTCTGGCGTCTGGCGCATCTCCTGTTCAAATACCGGCTGTGAGCG
This sequence comes from Klebsiella sp. YJ, assembly GCF_002108615.1. NCBI lineage: Bacteria > Pseudomonadati > Pseudomonadota > Gammaproteobacteria > Enterobacterales > Enterobacteriaceae > Klebsiella > Klebsiella sp. YJ. The sequence goes on along the minus strand of NZ_MTEG01000001.1, from coordinate 464,923 downwards.
GCCGTGGTCGGCCAGCGCAATTTGCGCCTGCACCACGAAAGCATGCTCCGGCTCGGGGAGTTCAATCACCGCGCTGTAGCCACGGATAATGCCGTCACGCTCAAGGCCACGTACGCGTTCCAGGCAGGGACGGGCGGTGAGGTTTACCTGCTCCGAGAGCTTTTGATAAGAAATGCGGCCATCCCGGCGCAGGATTTCAAGGATCTTATGATCGATACGGTCAAGCCGGGCTTTCTTTTCCACAGATAGGATGTCCAATGAAAATTAAACACTATACCTTACCCGAACATGCGTTGAGTGGGCAGCGGCAATTAACCCATTTTCACTTTGGCGAACCCGGCCGCGGAGAGAAAATTTATCTGCAGGCGGGACTGCACGCCGATGAAATCCCGGGCATGCTGGTGCTGCATTATCTTAAAAGATTACTCAACCAGGCGGAACGGCGCGCCGAGCTGCGAGGTGAAATTATTCTCGTCCCGGTGGCTAACCCGCCGGGCCTGGCTCAGGTCGTGCTCAACGGCGGTATCGGGCGATTTGACCTGACGAGCGGTCGCAACTTCAATCGAGATTTTCCCGATCTGGCCCACCTTGCACAGCAGTATCTCTGCGCCGATGTACCGCTGACCCGTGAAGCGTACCTGCAGCAGGTCCGCGGGGCGATGCGTGAGGCGCTGACCGCCGAACCGCTGCGCAGCGAAGTTCAGGCGCTACGTCACCATCTGCTGACTCTGGCCTGTGATGCCGACGTGGTGCTGGATCTGCACTGCGACGATCGGGCCATTTTGCACCTGTATGCCGATCCGGCCTGGCAGGCGGAGGCCGGTGTGATGGCCGCCTTTTTAGGTATTGGAACGGTACTGCTGGCGCAAGAGAGCGGCGGTAACTCGTTTGATGAGGCCTGCGGACTGCCCTGGCATCGCCTGGCAGCGCGCTTTCCGCAATGGCAGCAGGGCCAGCCTGGCTGTATGGCGGTGACCGTGGAGCTGCGCGGTCAGCAGGATGTGAATCACGCGCTGGCCCGCGAGGATGCCGAACGTCTGTACCGTTATCTGCAATACCGCGGCGTGCTGGCGGGCGCATGCCCGTCTGTCCCGCAGCAGGAGACGCTGATGCTGCCGTTTGCCGGGGGAGAGATCGTCACCGCGCCAGCCAGCGGGATCCTCGTACCGTTGAAACAGCCCGGCGAGTGGGTCAGCGCCGATGAGGTGGTCGCCGAGATTATCGATCCTCTCACCGATATGATTCAATCGGTCCGTCCGCAGGCCGGCGGGTTAATTTACGCCAGCCGTCGGGCGCCATTTGTCACCTTTGGCGCCGAGGTGATGAAAATAGTCGGCAAGCAGCCTTATGCCGGCGGCGGCGGGCTGGCGATGTAATACGTGCGGCCGGGGGACCTCAGCCGTCGGGCGCCCGAATGCGCGGCCGCCGCGGAGCGGGTGAGGATTGATATGCATCAAGAGTTTTATCAACTGCAGAGATAAATAACTAAAAAAGAGTTGTAACCCTTGCGTCTTTTATTCAATTTATGTGGTGAATGTTTAATGCATACGGATAAAAAAAACATATGTGCATTAAAATCAATACATTAAATAAATCAGGGGTTCATTGTTGTGGCAAGTGCAAACAAACTCACGCTGTTTATCGTTATTTTCATGCTGTTGGGGATCCTCTCCGGCGCGGTGATTCATGCGTATGCCTCTCCGGGCACAATTACGTCATGGGCAGAAAATATTACGCTCTTTACCGACATGTTCTTGCGGCTGATTAAGATGGTCATTGCGCCATTAGTCTTCAGTACGCTGACGGTGGGCATTATGCGTCTGGGAGAAACCGCGACTATCGGGCGAGTGGGCGGCAAGGCGATGGTGTGGTTCATCACCTCGTCAATCCTCTCTATTCTGGTCGGGCTGGTGATTGTGACTCTTGAACATCCCGGCGCAGGCTTAAACCTGGCGATTCCAAAAGAGTCGGTGGATACCGGACTTGCGGTCAGCGGAATGAGCTTAAAAGGATTCCTGTCTCATACCATCCCGACCAGTATTACCGAGGCGATGGCGAATAACGAAATTCTGCAAATCGTGGTGTTCTCGATGTTCTTTGGCATCGCCGGGGCCTCGTTGGGGGAGAAATTCAACGCGCCGCTGGTCGCCGCGCTGAACGTCGTCTCTCATATCATGCTGAAGGTCACCGGATATGTGATGTACGTGGCTCCGTTGGCTATTTTTGCCGCGATTTCATCGGTTATCGCCTCGCAGGGGATGGGCATTTTGCTTAACTATGCCTCCTTTATCGGCGGCTACTACATTGCGGTGCTGCTCACCAGCGCGGTGCTGCTGGCGGTAGGCTATATGGTGCTGAAAAAAGAGGTCTTCCGCCTGCTCAACATGCTCAAAGATCCGGTGCTGGTGGCGTTTACCACCAGCAGCTCTGAGGCGGCGTATCCGAAGACCCTGGAGCGGTTGGTCAGTTTTGGCTGCTCGCGCAACATCGTCTCCTTCGTGCTGCCGATTGGCTACTCCTTTAACCTGGTGGGGTCGATGGTCTACTGCTCGTTTGCCTCGATGTTTATTGCCCAGGCTTATAACATCCAGCTGAGTTTTAGCGAAATTACCGTCATGATGCTGACCTTGATGCTGGCATCAAAAGGGATTGCCGGGGTCCCGCGTTCTGCGCTGGTGGTACTGGCCGCCACGATCCCGAGTTTCAATATCCCCGTTGCCGGGATTCTGCTGTTGATGGGCATCGACCACTTCCTTGATATGGGCCGTTCGGCGATCAATGTGCTGGGCAATGGGATTGCCACGGCGATGCTGTCGAAAAACGAGGGGCTGCTGCAGGAAGAGGAGCCGGAAGTGGAACCTCAGCAGGTACAGGCCTGATCGCTCAACGCCCTCTTCGCGGAGGGCGTATTTCCCGTATGTTGCGGAAAGTGTTGTGGAAAAAGAGGCCCCCAACAGGCACGCAAGGGGCAATGTGACGAAACGAACTCACCCCGATTAACCTATTATTTTCATGGTACAAAAATACGCGGCAGTATCTTTATACCCGGGTGGCGAATAATTTTATCGGTTAGCTACGGTGAATGAGAAGTTATTTCCCGCTGGCACGCTTCTTTTCAGAATGGATAACCTGAGCAACCCGTTGAATTCCTAATTTTCCCTGTTTCAATGGTGTGTTCAGCCGCGCTGATTGATCTTATCCGCGCTCTTTTAACACGCTAATGAACTGAAAGAAGTCATAATGATTATTCAGTCCGTATTTTTCCATGATCTGATTTTTATGATAAATCACGGTCTTCGGGCTGAGCTGATGAAGTGCAGAGATTTTACCAATATCAAAGCCATTCATCAGGCCATGGGCAACGACGACCTGCGAAGGCGACAGGCTTTTGTGCGGGCAGTTGGCGCATATGGATGCTGAGTCGAGCGCCCGTTTTGACTCCGGCTGTTCACTCTTCGATAGCGCCCGGCCAATAATCTCACGCAGGCTGTCAACATTGACCGTTCTGACGGGAACGAAGGTGACATCTTTCAGACAGTTGACGATCCGCGTCTTTTCCGGCAGCTCATCATAGCGATGCAAAATGATCACCGAACTGTTTTTCTTACGGTTTTTAATGCTGGTGTTACAGAGGTGAATCTCACCCGGGAGAATCTCAGCGATGATGATGTCCTGAGCGGACAACTCGCTTGAGTGGCCGCTGAACTCAATCGTCAGGGCGTCGCAGACCCGGGTGAGATCGTGGATAATTGCCATTAGCGACGCTCTAAGGAAGGTGTTGCGGCTGATAATCGCGATACTTATTTTTCTCATGACGTGACTATCCTGCGGCACTGGCATCATGCCAGGCTGCGAGCAACCTTACGGGCGTTTACGGCAATTGCCGTGTCTCGGGAATATCGTATTTATGAACGGAAGAATGACCTTTCATAACTACGATGGCAGTAGCAGGAGCCTGCCAGGATTATTTTCTGCGCATTTTTCTGTTCGCGAAGGGAAAACGCTCTTTTCTCCTGTCTTTTATATAAGAAATAAGGCTGTAAACGGAGACCGCGAAGAAAAACAGGCATAGCAATAAGGCCAGCCACGTTTGTAAGGCCATAATGAATAATCCTTAACTGAGTTTTATGCTGTGATAAATACGCAACAGTGCGCATGCGAATATTATTATTCTGTTATTCAGCGTGAAGCTGCTACCGTCGCGGCGTCTGCCGCATAGAATATTCGCGTAACGTCGCCGCCTTGAACGCAACCCTGGCAGAGTGAAACCCGTTCTGTCCGCAGGTTGGCTAGAGCGAAAGGGGGGGCGTTCCCCTCCCGCAGCATGGCTGATTTCGGTCACGACATTTGCGGCATGAGGTCAATGTAAGAAAATTCTTAATTCTCTGTCAGTCTCATTTCTCTCATTTCTCTCAAAAAATAAGAAAAATTAACAACAACAGATAAATGAATAACTTATGGATAATAAAACGGGTGGAGAGCGCATCAGGTCGCTTGCACGGCGGCGATGAGAAACCTCAGGGAATAAACGCCAGGCCTTTGCCAAAAATTGCCCGGATGGGCAAGGTCATGCCGTGCAGCCGCGCTTTGTTGCGCAGTCGGCTGATCACGACGTCAATGCGGTGTAGCTCCGCCTCAACTTCATCGGGGAAAAGATGCGCGTGCAGATCAACTTTGCGACAGACTTCACTTGGATTGCGCATTAAGCGCGCCATCAGCCGGTGCTCCTGCTGCGTCAGCGGCAGCGCGGTACCGGACGGCGCCACCAGACTTTCCGGCTGCAGAATCCAGGATGAAGAGGCTAATTTCTCGGCTACGGGGGGCGCGGCCGGGGAGCGGGGGTTTTGCTGCATCAGCCGGGCGCCCAGCGCATGGATGGTCTCCGCCAGCACGGAAAAATTGACCGGCTTGATGAGATAGAAATCTGCGCCAAGATTGAACGCCTGCAGTTTATCCTGCTCATGCCCCCTGGCCGTCATCACAATCAGCCCGTATTCGCCAATCTCATGCAGATAATCCAGAACGCTGAAGCCGTCTTCGCCAGGTAAGCCAATATCAACCAGTACAATATCCACCGGGTCGCGATGCAGCTGCCGCCAGAAGGCTTCCGCGCTGTGCACCCCCCATGCGTCGAAGCCGCGAAAGCGCAGGAAGGCCAGCAGTTCATCGAGGAGATCGGCGCTATCTTCAATGATGGCCACGCGTAATGTCATGATTTACCCTTCTGCTGTGGTAGGTCATCCTGGGGCAGCGTGAGCGCAAATTCGCATCCCGTCGGACCGTTGATTGCCAGCCAAAGCTCACCGCCGTGAGCTTGTATGATTTGCCGGGCGACATACAGCCCAAGACCGGTGCCGGCGGGCGTCGCGGTGCGGACTGCGCCGCGCCGGTAACGCTCAAAGATCTGGTCGACATGATCAGCGGCAATACCGGGCCCCTGGTCACGGATCCCAATCTCGCAGCAGTTTGCCTTTGGGCGAATCGCAATTGCAATCTCGCCAGACGGCGTGTACTTCACCGCATTGTCCAGGAGGTTGGCCAGCGCAATGCACAGCAGTGCGCTATCGGCAAAGAGTGGAGGCGAGCGGGTCGTGGCGTCGACGCTGTGCCCGGCCAGCGTGATCGTCAGATAATGATTTGACGAGAGTTCAACCACTGTTGCCGCCATGCGAATGATCGCTAGCAGGTCGGCATTTTGTTTATCGACATGCAGCGCGCTGGATGAGAGCCGGGCATCGGCCAGACAGTTATCGGTTAACTGGACCAGACGTGTGGTGGCGCGCTGCATGCGGTCCAGGCGCGGCCGTTGCGCCGGATCCGGAGAACATAAGAGCAGGTTCTCCAGCGCGGCCTGAATAACCGAGAGCGGCGTTCTGAATTCGTGCGCCACCATCCCCATAAACTGACGTTGATGAAAGCTTGCCTCGCGTTCGATCTGCAGTTCTCGCGTCAGCTGTTGTTTTTGCACCAGCCTGCGATTTTCGGCCCGTACTCGCCGGACCGCAATGATGAGGACGGTGACAATATGAACAATCAGCGCGTACTGCCAGGCGGAATAGATAGTGTTATGAAAAGGGATCACCCCGTGAATGGAGAGCAGCACCAGCGCGGCGGAGGCCACGTAGACCGGCGGAAGCAGTCCCAACAGCAGCGTATTCAAATCAATGGCTTTGCGTCGCCAGAGCAGCCATGAGGTGATCAGCAGAATCGGAGCGGCAATAAAGAACATCGCCGCCTCGATCTGCATGGCCTGCCCGTAAAAGCCGAGGGGAACGCTGGCGAGAAGCACAATATTGACGCCAATAGCAACGAGCAGCAGCCGGTGCAAGCGCGGCATATTGTTTTTAAGATCAAAAACCTCGCTATGCAACCACAGCGCAGTGGCGTAGCTGAGCAATGACAGGTAGCTGATCATCGCATCCTGCACGGGGAGAGCGGCATCGCCAAAAAACCACTCCGGGTAGCCGTGTAGCGCCGCCACCAGCGGATAGTTGAGGGAAAACAGGCAAATTCCCCACAGCAGGCGGCGACGCAACAATAAGGCAAGCCACAGGGCAATTCCGCTGGCAATCGCCGCCAGGCCAAAATAAAAGCTCCAGAATGCGGTATCCCGGGTTGCGGTGCGGACAAACTCCTGAGGGGAAGAGAGCGTCGCCAGCAGGATCAGGGTACTGCTGCTGCGCAGGCGAAAGACCATATCGTATCCCGCGTCGCCAGGGGGCGGCGCTAAAATCAGTACGCTTTCGCGGTAGTCCAGGTCGCTATCGCGGGTCGAGGCATGGTCGCCAAACTCTTTATGCGTCCACGGGAGATTGCTGCCGGCAGGACGGTAGAAAACGCTGAGGTGATCGATAAAGGAGGGGCCGAGCTGCAGCCAGCGAGGTTCACCGTCAAAATCGGCCGCCGGCAGGTGGCTCTTAAACCAGTACGTTTTTGCTGAGTAGCCAAATGACGGGATGCGCTGCCCCGTAGTGAGCGCACTCTCCGGCAGGGCGAGAAATGTCTCCAGCGTCATCGAACCGTCAATGTCGGCAACCCACTGCACGGGAATATCAATGCCAACCTGACGACTTTGCGCCGCAGCGGGGGAAGAAAACATCAGGCTGGTCGCAATGCCAAAGCCGATCCAAAAGAGCACTCTGTAGCTCCAGGCGAGCGAAGCGGCGAGGCCAGGAACGGCGCGTAGATGATTCAAATCTCCCCCTGCGGCATGGATGAATAATGGTGACAGGAATAATCAATCATGTCTGCGACATGCACAGGCGGTCCCCCCGGATGTCGGGAAATAAATGCGAAGTTTCAGACGGCACAGCATTCTGCAGGGGGCGAGGAGATTGTACCAGCGTTATTTGTAACAGGTCATACTGGCCAGACCTGTCCTCTACGCCGCGTCAGACAAGGCATGCGTCGTGATGGTATCCGGCATGACGAGCTCAAAACGGCGTAACATGATGTCGCTTTGGCCATGCGGCGATATAAAACGCTACTGCCGGGGAAACCAGGACGATGATAAAACCGGGGGAGTGCATGTTCGCCTGGCGAGAGTCCATTCCAGGGAAGCTGATTTATGCCATGACGCGATTTTGGGCAGTGGCGTTCCGGGAGGGGGAGCCGCAGGAGAAAACGGGGCAGGGCTGCCCCGTGAACGTTAAGCGAAAACGACCTGCGCCCAGCGGGCCAGACCGGCGGTAACGGAGCCAAAATCATCTCCGCCGGCGATCGGTATACCTGGCAGGTGGGCTGCCAGCGCTTTCTTAATCAGCGGTGAGCGGGCGCTCCCCCCGGTCAGGTAGATCACATCCGGCGTTTCGCGGCTGTTGTCGAGCGCCAACTGAACCTGTTCCATAATACGCGTCAGCGGCTGATTCAACGCGGCTTCCAGCCCCTGTTGGCTGATAGCCGTGGCCAGTTCATTGCCGATAAACGGTAGTCCGGCGGTCACCTGCTCTTGCGCGGAGAGGGCGATTTTACTCTCCTCCGCACTGCGTACCAGGCGATAGCTCAGACGCTGGCGCCAGACTTTCAGCAGCAGCGCGACTTTATCGGCGTCGCGGGCATCACGCAGTAAATCATTGAGCAAGCGACCGTTGGCGCTGCTGTAGAAATCGGTTTGCGCCGGCACATCGTTGATCGCGACGGCGTTCCACCACGGCAGTACCGGTAAGGCGATCCCTTTTTCAGTTTCGCCACCCATCCCCAGCAGCGGCATCAGGCATTTAAAGGCCAGAGCGATGTCGAGATCGTTCCCGCCGACGCGGCAGCCGCTGTGGCCGAGTAAACTTTGCTGGCGATCGGCTTTCTGCCGCCACTGCGGCCCCATCAGCAGCAGCGAACAGTCGGTGGTGCCGCCGCCGATATCGACGACCAGCACCCGTTTTTCTTCGTTGAGCGTCGCTTCGAAATCCAGCCCGGCGGCAACCGGTTCAAACTGGAAAACGACGTCGCGGAAACCGGCGCGCTTCGCCGCGCGCTCGAGGATCCCCTGCGCCTGGGCATTGGCGTCATCGCCACCCAGACCCTGAAAGTTGATCGGCCGGCCAATTACCGCCTGATCAATGGTTTCCGGAAGCTGCGTCTGCGCCTGCTGTTTAATATGCAGCATCATGGCGCACACCAGATCTTCAAACAGCGCAACCTGCTGCGGCTTCAGGCCGCTGGCGCCGAGGAACGATTTCGGAGATTTAACGAAGTACACTTCTTCCGGATCGTCGACATATTGATGCAGCGAGGCCAGACCAAACTGGACGCTGTTGCCGAGGACATCGATGTCTTCATCGCGGTTATAGTTGATGGCGCGACGCAGCAGCGCCTGGTTTTCAGCGCCGTTGGTCGGCACGTCATGATGGCGATAGAGCCATTCGCTGACCGCTTCGCGGGTTGGCGCCGACAGCATTGACGGCAGCAGCTTGCTGCAGTTTTCCAGCGTTAACAATTGCGGAAGATTATCGCGTATTACGGCAACCGAACAGTTGGCGGTTCCGTAGTCAAAACCAATAAACATGACCTGAAAAATCCCCATGCCAGTGAAGAAGGGGGGCGACTTTAGCGGATTGCCGCCACGGCGACAACTGGAATTTAAAAGCAAGGTATGTCGGACGTGGAGCGTCTATCATTGAGGCAATTAAAGAAGGAGAAATGATGACGCTGTTACCCTGGCACTCCCCCTACGACCCGCAATGGATATTCGGTTTTCTACACGCCCGTGCGGTGGCGGGTATTGAAACGTTCAGCGAGGGGCGTTACACCCGCAGCTTTTCCCTGGCGGGCCATCGTGGCCTGATCGCGGTTGAGCCCGATATGGCGGCGCAGGGATTACGCGTGACCTTATCTGCCGGCCTGCTGCCGGTGGCCGATGCGTGCCACTATCGGGTTGCGCGCTTGTTTGATTTAGCCTGCGACCCGCATCGGGTGGCCCAGACGCTGGGCACGCTGGCCAGCGCGCGTCCTGGGCTGCGGCTACCGGGATCGCTTGATGCCTTTGAACAAGGGGTACGCGCGGTGCTGGGGCAGCTGGTCAGCGTGGCGATGGCGGCGAAGCTGACGGCAAAAGTGGCGGCGGCTTACGGGGAACCGTTGGCGGAGGCGCCGGAATACCGGCTCTTTCCTGAACCACAAACCCTGGCGCGAGCGGATCCATTAGCGCTTAAAGCTCTGGGGATGTCGCTGCGGCGCGCCGAGGCCCTGATCCATCTGGCGCAGGCGGTGATTGACGGTCAGCTGCCGCTGACGGCGCCGGACGACATTGAGGGCGGGATGAAACAGCTGCAAACGCTGCCCGGTATCGGCCGCTGGACCGCCAGCTATTTTGCCCTGCGCGGCTGGCAGGCGAAGGACATTTTTCTGCCGGATGATTACCTGATTAAGCAGCGGTTTAGCGGCATGACCCCGGCGCGTATTGCCCGTTACGCCAGCCGCTGGCAGCCGTGGCGTTCCTATGCGTTATTGCATATCTGGTATAGCGAAGGATGGGCGCCGACGGAGGAATAACCATGCAGGGTGCATATCACTGGTATCGACGCGCTGAAATCCCTATAATTGCCGCGTTTGACGGTCAAACGTCACCCTTCCAATACATGAAATTATTCGAGATGCGCCTCAAAACTCGTTAGCGTTTTGAACAAACCCCACAGGGGCGAGGCTGCAAGCCGAGTCACGCGGCGGCAGCTCGAAGGGTTATGTGTATATACATCCAGGTTAATCAGGTCGCAAAAAAGTTATGACTGATACGTCTCATCAGTGCGTCATTATAGGTATCGCCGGCGCATCGGCTTCGGGAAAAAGTCTTATCGCCAGCACGCTGTATCGCGAATTGCGCGAACAGGTTGGTGATGAACATATTGGCGTTATTCCGGAAGACAGCTACTACAAAGATCAAAGTCATTTGTCGATGGAAGAGCGTGTTAAAACGAACTATGACCATCCCAGCTCGATGGATCACAGTTTACTGTTTCAACATTTGCAGATGTTGAAAAGCGGCCAGCCGATTGAATTACCGGTTTACAGCTACGTTGAACATACGCGTATGCCGGAAACGATCCACATCGAACCGAAAAAAGTGATCATCCTCGAAGGAATTTTATTGCTGACGGATGTTCGCCTGCGCAATGAGCTGAGCTTCTCTATCTTCGTTGATACGCCGCTGGATATCTGCCTGATGCGCCGCATCAAGCGCGATGTGAATGAACGCGGGCGCTCGATGGACTCGGTGATGGCGCAATATCAGAAAACGGTTCGTCCGATGTTCCTGCAGTTTATTGACCCTTCCAAGCAGTATGCCGACATTATTGTGCCGCGCGGCGGTAAAAACCGCATCGCGATTGATATTCTGAAGGCAAAAATCAGTCAGTTCTTTGAATAACACAGACGAATTGTGTAACGTGCAAAGAGAACCCAAATTGCCCTTAGCCCCGGAAGGTGTAGGGGCGCGATGCCATAAAGGAGAGAGCTCATGCGTCTGTGCGACCGAGATATAGAAGCCTGGTTGGATGAGGGGCGGCTATCTATCAGCCCGCGCCCGCCCATTGAACGTATTAACGGCGCGACCGTCGACGTTCGGCTGGGGAATAAATTCCGCACGTTTCGCGGCCACACGGCGCCCTTTATCGATCTGAGCGGGCCAAAAGCAGAAGTGACCGCGGCGCTGGATCGGGTGATGAGCGAAGAGATCGTGCTGCCGGAAGGCGAAGCCTTCTATCTGCATCCGGGAGAGCTGGCGCTGGCGGTGACCTATGAGTCGGTGACGCTACCGGCCGATCTGGTCGGCTGGCTGGACGGACGCTCCTCTCTGGCGCGTCTGGGGCTGATGGTGCACGTCACCGCTCACCGTATCGATCCCGGCTGGTCTGGCTGCATCGTGCTCGAGTTCTTCAACTCCGGCAAGCTGCCGCTGGCGCTGCGTCCGGGGATGCCGATCGGCGCACTGAGCTTTGAACCGCTGTCAGGCCCTGCGGCACGGCCCTATAACCGCCGTGAAGACGCCAAATATCGCGACCAGCAGGGCGCGGTGGCGAGTCGAATCGACAAGGATTGATAACGTAAGCGGTGTACTGAGGGTGCCATGAGACGAATTCTGACGACGCTGATGATCTTGCTGGCGGTGGTTGTCGCCGGGCTGACCGCGTTGGTATTGCTGGTCAATCCCAACGATTTTCGCGCCTATATGGTGCATAAGGTGGCGGAACGTAGCGGTTATCAGCTCGAACTCGATGGCCCGCTGCGCTGGCACGTCTGGCCGCAGCTGAGTATTCTTTCCGGCCGCATGACGCTGACGGCACCGGGGGCGGCTGAACCGGTGGTGCGCGCGGACAATATGCGTCTTGATGTCGCCCTCATGCCGCTGATTTCTCATCAGCTGCAGGTCAAACAGGTGATGCTCAAGGGAGCGGTCATTCAGCTGACGCCGAAGACCGAAGCCGTACGCGGCCAGGATGCGCCGGTGGTTCCTCACGACAATTCGCTGCCGCTGGTGGCGGAAGACAGCGGCTGGTCCTACGACGTGCGGCAGCTGCAGGTGGTGGACAGCGTCCTCTTTTTCCAGCATGAAGATGGCGAACAGGTGACCGTGCGCGATATTCGCCTGCAGATGGATCAAGATGAACATCATCACGCAACGCTCGACTTTGCCGGGCGAATCAACCGCGACCAGCGCGATCTGGCGCTCTCTTTCACCGCCGAGGTGCAGGGCGGTGACTATCCACACTCTCTGAAGGCTGACATCTCCCGGCTCGACTGGCAGCTGCGCGGCGCCGAGCTCCCGGCTGACGGCGTGAGCGGGCAGGGCAGTATGCAGGCGAACTGGCAGGAGGACGAGAAAAAGCTGAGCTTTGATAACCTCAATCTGACGGCGAACGGCAGCACGATTGCCGGCAGCGCCAGCGTGATTTTAGGTGACCGGGCCGACTGGAACCTCAATCTTCATGCCACGACTCTTGACCTCGACACTCTGCTGACGCACGGTTCGCCGGCAACGGATTCTGGCGCCAGCCAGCAGGGACAAAGCCAGCCGAGGCAGCTGCGCCCGGTGATTGCCGACAGCGATATTCAGGAAGATTACAACAGCCTGCGCGGATTTACCGCCCATATGGCGCTAACGGCCGACCAGCTTCAGTGGCGTGGGATGACCTTTACTCAGGTGAAAAGCGACATCAGTAACCAGCTCGGACTGCTGACCATCAACCAGCTTCAGGGCGAACTGGATGGCGGCCTGATATCGTTGCCCGGCACCCTTGACGCGCGGGGAGAGACATCGCAAGCCTCTTTCCAGCCCAAACTGGATAACGTTGAGATTGCCACCATCCTGAAAGCATTTAACTATTCGCTCAATCTGACCGGTAAGCTCTCGTTAACCGGGGATTTCTCCGGTGAAAAAATTGATGCCGACGATTTCCGTCGTCGCTGGCAAGGGGATGCGCAGATACAGATGGCGAATACCCGCACCGAAGGGCTTAACTTCCAGCAGCTCGTGCAGCAGGCCGTTGAGCGCAGCACCAATGTGCAGGCGCAGGAAAATTACGACAACGCGACCCGCCTCGACTCCATGAGCAGCGAGCTGCAGCTGGCGCAGGGACAGGTCACGTTGCAAAGCCTACAGGGGCAATCAGAGATGATGGCGCTGACCGGGCAGGGCGACCTGAATTTATTGAAAGAAGAGTGCGATATGCGCTTTAACGTGCGCGTGCTGGGCGGCTGGAAAGGCGAAAGCAAGCTTATCGACAAGCTCAAACAGACCGCGATTCCGCTACGTATCTACGGAAAATGGCAGGCGCTGAGCTATAGCCTGCAGGTCGACCAGGTGCTGCGTAAACAGCTGCAGGATGAAGCTAAACAGCGGCTTAATGACTGGATTGAGCGCAATAAAAACACCCAGGACGGGAAAGAAGTGAAGAAGCTGCTTGAGAAACACTAACCAGGATTGACCGGCGGAGCGACTTTACGGGCCCGGATGGCGGCGCAAACGCCTTATCCGGGCGACCTGAACGCACTCTCCCTGTAGCCCCGGTAAGCGTAGCGCCACCGGGGGCAAGCAGACAGATGCAGGTTGAAAGGTTATCGCGGTGGTTTTCCCGGATAGCGGCGCAAACGCCTTATCCGGGCTACCCGAGCGGACTTTCTCTGTAGCCCCGGTAAGCGCAGCGCCACCGGGGAAGCAGACAGAGACAGGTTTAAAGGTTATCACGGTGGTTTTCCCGGATAGCGGCGCAAACGCCTTATCCGGGTTACCCGAGCGGACTCTCCCTGTAGCCCCGGTAAGCGTAGCGCCACCGGGGAAGCAGTCTGATGCAGGTTGAAAGGTTATCACGGTGGTTTTCCCGGATAGCGGCGCAAACGCCTTATCCGGGCTACCCGAGCGGACTCTCTTTGTAGCCCCGGTAAGCGTAGCGCCACCGGGGAGTATCTGCCGACTGCGGGGATTACACTTCGTAGCTCAGCTCATCTTCCCGCGGCGGCGGCGGGATAATCTGCACTTTCTGTACCCGGTGACTCTCGACCTGCAGCGTGCGTACGATGTAGTCGCCGATTTTCACCTCTTCACCCGCTTCAGGGACATGCTGCAGATTTTCCATCAACAGACCGGCAATCGTGTGATACTCGCGTTTATCATCGAGCGGCAGGGGAATGTACTGCACTAAATCTTCCAGCGGCATATGCCCATTGGCGGTCCAGCTGCCGTCAGGATTTTTCGCGATATCGTGGCGGGCATCAATCTCTTCAGCCTCGTTGGGTAAATTGCCGGCGATGGTTTCCATGACATCGCTCAGGGTCACCACCCCCTCAACGGAACCAAACTCGTCCACCACAAAGGCGAAATGGGTCCTGGCATGGCGGAACTGCTCCAGTGCCGGCAGCAGAGGCAACGTCTCAGGGAACACCAGCGGCTGACGAAGCAGGACGCGCAGGTCGAGCGGTTCATGGCGCAGCGATTGCTGTAACAGGTCGATGACGTGAACCACGCCGAGCAGATCTTCATCATCATTTCCGCCGGTGACGACCAGCCGGGTGTGCTGGTTTTTCTCCAACAAGGCGCGGATTTCCTCCTCCGGTGCGCTAAGGTCTATATGCTCGATATCATGGCGCGAGGTCATAATACTGCTGACGGTGCGCTGGTTGAGATTAAGCACCCGCCCAATCATCCGGCGTTCCTGGGGGTTGAACAGCGGGTTATCGGCCTGGCTGTCGATCAGCGCGGCCGTATCGCTACTGAGCTCGGCATGTTCTTTATGCCCACTGAGTAAATTCATCACCGCTTCGGTCGTGCGCTGGCGTAGCGTGAGATTGGCGGAGAGGAAGCGACGGCGGTTGAACAGCGCCAGCTGGTTCAGCGACTCAATGATGACGGAGAAGCCGATGGCCGCATACAGATAACCTTTCGGGATGGGGAACCCAAACCCTTCGGCAATCAGGCTGAAACCAATCATCAGCAGGAAACTCAGACAGAGAATAACGATAGTCGGGTGGCTGTTGACAAACCGCGTCAGCGCTTTGCTGGCGAGCAGCATCAAACTCATGGCAATAACCACCGCCGCCATCATCACCGCCAGATGGTCGACCATGCCTACGGCGGTGATCACCGAATCGAGGGAGAAAATGGCATCCAGTACCACAATCTGAGCGACCACCCCCCAGAACCTCGCGCCCTTGCGCTGAACCGGATTATCGCTGTCTTTGCCCTCCAGCCGTTCATTCAGCTCAACGGTGGCTTTAAACAGCAGGAATAACCCACCAGACAACATAATCAAATCTCGCGCGCTAAAGCTGAGGTCGTGGTAGGTGAACAGCGGTGTGGTCAGGGTGACCAGCCAGGATATCGAGGCGAGCAGCAGCAGACGCATCAGCATCGCCAGCAGCAGGCCAATCACCCGCGCGCGGTCACGCTGAGTCGGAGGGAGTTTTTCCGCGAGGATCGCGATAAAAACAAGGTTATCAATACCGAGGACCAGCTCTATAACCACCAGCGTTATGAGACCGGCCCAAATTGAGGGGTCGGCAATCCATTCCATCATTAGTTAAAACCTATACTACCTGAGAGTGCCATCCGACGATCATGGATAAGCGACAGATAAATTGCAATATATTCTCGTCTTATGACGTCGGGCGGGTACAGCTGCGGGAGAAATGCTGCGGATCGCAATATTAGACTGCATGAATTATAGACGCGCGAGCTTATTTTTTATGCAAATAAGCTTATTAATAAAAGGCATGACTGTGGACGACTGAATATAAACTTGCAAAAAGTGTACTGGATCAATAATGCCGGTTATTGCTCTCTCTGGTCGCATAGCGGTATGAAAATCAGACGGATTTAGACGCCGGGGGTAAACGCCCAATTCAATTACTTAATCGTAGCGATCCAGTTTTTGATACTACTGAATGTCGTGGCTTGCAAAATATCTTGTTTAATCAGACGATATCAGTAGCTTTTAATCAGGTGTAAAAGTCAGTGCCGATGGATGACATGGACAGCGGGCAAGAGGCGAGGGAGGGCATGATGAGCGCAGCGGTGAGCTTTCTGCGCTATTTTCTATTGAAAATAGCGCCTGCAGATTATTTTTATGAATTATGGACCGGTGTTCATAAGAATAAATCCTCTTTTTCCCTACGTTTTGCGAATTATCCAGGTGTATCCTCTACAGTATTCTCTACCGGGAATGCAGCGATAAGTCCTGCTGGTGGTACGAGAACAGAAGAAAATCCTGAGGCAGGGCGCTATATGGCATCTGCGTCATCAGAATTTTCTTAAACCGCTCTGTCGGACCTAATACTTTGCGTGTATTCTCTGATGAAACATGTAGTTTCGGAATTTTGCTGGAAGTCGGACTGAGAGCAAAACGGTAATATCACAGATTGATACCAGGAGAACCTGTAATCAGGTGGGTATCGAAGATTTATCACTATATGGGTGGATATGAGAATGGCAAGTTTGAAAGCAGTTATTCCGGTAGCCGGATTGGGGATGCATATGTTGCCGGCCACCAAGGCGATTCCGAAGGAGATGCTGCCAATCGTTGATAAGCCAATGGTTCAGTATATCGTCGACGAGATTGTGGCTGCAGGCATCAAGGAGATTGTACTGGTTACCCACTCGTCTAAGAATGCCGTGGAAAACCATTTCGATACCTCCTATGAACTGGAAGCGCTGCTTGAGCAGCGTGTCAAACGTCAGTTGCTGGCTGAGGTACAGGCAATCTGCCCGCCGGGCGTGACCATCATGAACGTACGCCAGGCGCAGCCGCTGGGACTGGGACACTCCATTCTCTGCGCGCGCCCGATCGTCGGTGATAACCCGTTTGTTGTGGTGCTGCCGGACATCGTTCTGGATGATGCCAGCGCTGACCCGCTGCGCTATAACCTGGCAGCCATGGTGGCCCGCTTTAACGAAACCGGGCGTAGTCAGGTGCTGGCCAAGAGAATGGACGGCGACCTGTCGGAGTATTCGGTGATCCAGACCAAAGACCCGCTGAATGTGGAAGGGCAGATTGGCAGAATCGTTGAGTTTATCGAGAAGCCTGACGAGCCGCAGACGCTGGATTCCGATCTGATGGCCGTAGGGCGCTATGTTCTTTCCGCCGATGTGTGGGCTGAGCTGGAACGCACTCAACCTGGCGCATGGGGACGTATTCAGCTGACCGATGCGATCGCTGAACTGGCGAAGAAGCAGCCCGTTGACGCCATGTTAATGACCGGCGAAAGCTACGACTGCGGGAAAAAAATGGGCTATATGCAGGCCTTCGTAAACTACGGGCTGCGTAACCATAAAGAAGGCACGAAATTCCGCGAGAGCATTAAGAAGTTACTCGCGTAAATAGGCTCTACCGGATTTCAGAAGTATGAAAATGTAGGGTTTACAGAAGTATGTGGCATAAGACCGCGATGTTGCATGCTTCTGTAGACAGCCCTGCTGATTAAAACAGCATATTTTAGACAAATATTAATCAATATAAATCAGATGGTTATGCTGATTTGCTGAAACACACTTAATGTGTAAACAAAAAGCGACTTCAGAGACATCTGGTTGTTGTGCTGGCCCTCCTGTGATGGAATGGTCGGAGTAGCATAATTTTATGTTTGCTAATAATGAGTTAGTCAGAATCTTCTTAAAAAAATATGCATGTCGCTGGCTGTCATAAAAAAATAAAACTTGACTGAGATCATGCTTACGCATTAAACAACAGTGATGCATGCATAAAAATGTGAAGTTATCGGATGTGTATGCCCATAACAACGTCATGGACAAAGGCGCTGCGAACTGGAAAATCGTCAAAGGATGAAAAATAAATGAACTGGCAGTGGGTCTCTTTTTTTGGCGATAGTACCGTGCTGTTACCCAGCGCGGCAGCAGTGTTCATGGTTTTATTTCTGCGCAGGCCTTCCAGACAGATTGCCTGGCAGTGGGGATTGCTGTTTGGTATTACCGGCGCCATCGTCAGTGCGTCAAAACTGGCTTTTATGGGCTGGGGCATCGGCATCCGTGAGCTCGATTTCACTGGTTTTAGCGGGCACACCGCTTTATCTACCGCCTTCTGGCCCATTTTCTTATGGCTGCTCTGTGCCCGCGGTAGCGTTGCTTTACGCCGGGCTGCCATGGTTATAGGGTATTTGCTGGCTATCCTCGTGGGGTATTCCCGTCTGGCGATTCATGCCCATTCCCCATCTGAAGTGATTGCCGGGCTGCTGCTTGGCGCCTGCGGTAGCGCGCTGTTTCTGCTGCTGCAGCGGAATTCATCGCGCGTGGCCGATGTGCAACTCTCCTGGAGCGGGGTGCTCAGTCTGATTATCATCCCCGTCGTGCTGCTAAATACCGGCGCTAAAGCGCCAACTCAGTCTCTGCTGGGTGAAATAGCCGTTAAGCTGGGTCCGCTGGAAAAGCCTTTTACCCGCGCGGATTTGCATAAGCGTTTTTACTGAGTGTGCTGCTGACGATGAATAAGTCCAGAGAAAATAATAGAATCAGTCCCGGTTTCGTACATTCATATTCGTGAAATAAATAGTTGCTACTACATTCTGCAGCAATATTTTTGCTGACACAGGAAATAACGTGGCTGAGAACAATCCTAAATAGGCAGGCCGCCCCTTACTCTTGAAATTAAATTATGTTTGTCAAGTATAAAAAATGAATGGCAGGTATTAATTTTTGTAGTTGACGGAAGTGACGAGAATTAGCGTGGTTAATATACTCATCCAATAAAAGTCTTAAAAAACATAGCCTTGCTTTGGTTTTGGTGCGTGATTATGCATCTTGAGCTGGATCGATGAGATATTATTAAACAATCTTATTGAGGTGTCGTCCGCTTGTCGGAGGAGTCAGATTAGGTTGCTTTGATAAGCGAATAGTTGTCATTTTTACTCCCATTTGCCGGCAGAATCTCGTAAACTTGATGCCGCAAAAAATATTGTCAATGACTAATAATCACGCGGGCACTGTGCCAGCAAAAATGTATAAATGAAGTACAGTGCATTGGTAGCTGTTAAGCCAAGGGCGGTAGCGTATCGAAACCGTCAGCGTCAATTCTGCAGTCATCTTCTATATGTTCGAAATTCCTAAAACCGGCTGCGACGGATGATTATCCGCAAGCACCGTATATAATCGGCAATCTTTCTGACTCTACAGCGTGTTATCCCTCTGGCCAACTTGAGATAGCTCATGTCCATGGTGGGGTGGTGATCGGTGTGAGGGGCGTCGCTGGCGTTGTGACTGTTGCACTGATAATTCAAATAGTGCGTGGCTGATTACGTTCAAAGGTACTGCTTATTGCATCATCACTGCTGAACAAACATACTACGACTGGCGTCTGCGTGCGCTCTCTAAACTCATATTTCCCCATGACTCGCCAGCTTGCGGAAACGGGGCTAAAAATGGATCTTGTATAATGATGAAAATCGCGCGTCTTGCACTTGCTTTGGGGCTGTTGACATCGGTGAGTGCGCAGGTTTATGCCTCTGGTCTGGTACTCAATGATAACGAACTGCGTAACGATCTCTCCTGGCTTTCTGACCGGGGAGTTATCCAGCTTAGCCTTTCGACCTGGCCCCTGAGCCAGGAAGAGATTACCCGGGCGTTAAAAAAGGCTAAACCCTCCTATTCTTCTGAACAGGTGGTGCTGGCGCGTATTAATCAGCGGCTTTCCTCATTGAAGGCTGATTTCCGCGTCAGCGGCTACACCTCTACCGATCAGCCGGGAACACCGCAGGGCTTTGCGCAAAGCCAACCGGCGGATAACTCGCTATCGCTGTCCTTTAATAACAGCGGCGACTGGTGGGATGTTCATCTGCAGGGCAATGTGGAAGGCGGTGAGCGTATCAGCAACGGCTCCCGGTTCAATGCCAACGGCGCGTACGGCGCGGTGAAGTTCTGGAACCAGTGGCTGTCGTTCGGCCAGATGCCGCAGTGGTGGGGGCCTGGCTATGAAGGAAGCCTTATCCGCGGCGATGCTGCGAGGCCAATGACCGGATTCCTGATGCAGCGCGCTGAACAGGTGGCCCCGGAAACCTGGTGGTTGCGCTGGATTGGCCCCTGGCAGTACCAGATTTCCGCCAGCCAGATGAACCAGTACACGGCGGTACCGCATGCCAAGATTATCGGCGGCCGTTTGACCTTCTCCCCGTTCCAGTCTCTGGAACTGGGGGCTTCACGTATTATGCAGTGGGGAGGAGAGGGGCGCCCTCAATCATTTAGCAGTTTCTGGGATGGTTTCACTGGGCATGATAATACCGGTACTGCTAATGAACCCGGTAACCAGCTGGCGGGATTTGATTTTAAACTGAAGCTCGAGCCAACTCTGGGCTGGCCGGTGAGCCTGTATGGCCAGATGATTGGGGAAGATGAATCCGGCTATCTGCCTTCAGCTAATATGTATCTGGGCGGAATTGAAGGGCACCACGGCTGGGGGAAAGATGCGGTCAACTGGTATGTAGAAGCGCATGATACACGCTCAAATATGAGTAGAACAAATTATAGTTATAACCACCATATTTATACCGATGGTTATTATCAGCAGGGTTATCCGCTAGGCGATGCTATGGGGGGCGACGGTCAGCTGTTTGCCGGTAAAGTTGAACTGGTTACCGAAGATAATCAGCGCTGGAGCACACGCCTGGTCTATGCCAAGGTGAATCCTAAAGATCAATCAATTAATAAAGCATTCCCGCATGCAGATACATTGAAAGGTGTACAACTGGGCTGGAGTGGGGATGTCTATAAGACTGTCCGCCTGAACACCTCGCTGTGGTATACCAATGCTGACCATAGCGATAGCGATGATGTTGGCGCAAGCGCCGGGATCGAGATCCCATTTAGTCTATAGGCTGAATGCTACAGCAAAATCAGAGAATGGACTTCAGTCTACCATTGTCTGCATGAAGCCAGCCGGGGACAAACTGGCGGATGCTATGTAGCTCAGAAATAAGAAATTTTAGTTTACTGATGATGTGACACTATGAAGAAAAAAATGGTTAGATTTTCGGCTTTAGCATTGGCAATAGGGCTGTTAGCGGGTTGTACTATTATGCCAGGACAGGGGTTAAATAGCCTGCGTAAGAATGTTGTTGAGTTACCCGATAGCGATTACGATCTGGATAAGTTGGTCAATGTTTACCCGATGACACCAGGGCTGATCGATCAGCTACGTACGCCTACGGTGATGGCGCAGCCAAATCCGCAACTGGATAATTTACTCAAAAGCTACGAGTATCGTATCGGCGTTGGCGATGTACTAATGGTGACAGTGTGGGATCATCCAGAACTTACGACTCCGGCAGGGCAGTATCGTAGTGCGAGTGATACCGGCAACTGGGTAAATGCGGATGGTACTATTTTCTATCCGTATATCGGCAAAGTGCAGGTGGCAGGCAAAACATTAAGTGAAGTCAGACAAATCATTGCCAGCCGTTTGACAACATATATTGAAAGTCCTCAGGTGGATATCAGTGTAGCTGCTTTCCGTTCGCAAAAAGCATATGTTACTGGCGAAGTTATCAAATCTGGGCAGCAGCCAATTACTAATATTCCTTTAACGGTAATGGATGCTATTAATGCGGCAGGTGGGTTGGCTCCTGATGCTGATTGGCGAAATGTTGTTTTGACGCATAATGGTAAAGATACCAAAATTTCTTTGTATGCATTGATGCAGAAAGGTGATTTGACACAGAATCATCTCTTGTATCCCGGAGATATCCTGTTCATACCTCGTAATGACGACCTTAAAGTCTTTGTTATGGGCGAAGTTGGCAAACAAAGTACCATGAAAATGGACCGCAGTGGCATGACGCTGGCTGAAGCATTAGGCAATGCTGAAGGTATATCCCAGGCAATGAGTGATGCAACTGGAGTCTTTGTTGTTCGCCAGTTAAAAGGAGATAAGCAGGGAAAAATTGCCAATATATACCAGCTTAATGCACAGGATGCTTCTGCTATGGTGTTAGGTACTGAATTCCAGTTACAACCATATGATATTGTCTACGTTACTACTGCACCATTGGTTCGTTGGAATCGTGTTGTGTCTCAGTTGGTACCGACAATTACTGGAGTCCATGACATGACAGAAACTGCACGCTTCATTAAATCGTGGCCATAATTATGTTTGAATCAATTTTAGTAGTTTGTACCGGTAACATATGTCGTTCTCCTATCGGAGAACGATTTTTACGCCGAGCATTACCTAATAAAAAAATAGATTCGGCGGGTACGGGAGCTCTTGTTGATCATATTGCTGATTCTAGTGCTATTAAAGTTGCTGCGATGCATGGTCTCTCATTAGAGGGACATAGGGGGCAACAGTTTACTGCTCGACTTGGTCGACAATATGATTTAATTCTTGTAATGGAACGATCACATATAGAACAAATAGGGCATATTGCACCTGAGGTCAGGGGTAAAACAATGTTATTTGGTCATTGGCTTAATCAAAGAGATATACCTGATCCATATAGGAAGAGTGAAGAGGCCTTTTTATCTGTATATAAGCTAATAGAGCAGGCCGGAAAACTTTGGACACAAAAGTTAGGTGCATAATTCAGGAAAATTAGAATGACATCAGCTATTAACAAAACGACATCTAAAGATGATGAAGGGATCGACTTAGGTCGTCTTTTGGGTGAGCTAATTGATCATCGAAAACTCATCTTATCAGTAACTTCACTTTTCACATTGTTTGCTTTATTGTATGCAATTTTCGCTACACCAATATATCAGGCGGATGCTCTTGTTCAGGTTGAACAGAAGCAGGCTAATGCTATACTGAGCAATCTCAGCCAAATGTTGCCAAACAGTCAACCACAATCTGCACCAGAGATAACATTACTTGGTTCGCGGATGATACTAGGAAAAACAGTGGATGACCTTAATTTGCAAATAAGAGTCAAACAGGAGTTTTTCCCTATTTTTGGTCGTGGTTTAGCAAGATTTATGGGGGATAAACCAGGTGTTATATCAATTTCACGATTATATATTCCGCAGGTTGATGGTGATGAAGCTCCGAAAATTAAACTCACAGTAAAAGATGAAAATAATTATATTATAGACATTGGTGAGAAAACATTTAATGGGAAAGTCGGTGTTCTTTTTGAAGCATCAGGAGTTACACTGAAAGTTGATGAAATAAAAGCTAGTCCAGATTCTGAGTTCTCGATTGTATATATTAGCAGATTAAAAGCTATAAGTGATTTGCAAGAATCATTGGAAGTGGCAGATCAAGGAAAAGATACAGGAATGCTTGGTATTTCTTTAACAGGAGATAATCCAGAGTTAATAGAAAAAATTGTTGACAGCATTAGCAATAATTATTTGGCACAAAACATCGCTCGTCAAGCAGCCCAAGATGCCAAAAGCCTAGATTTTCTAAATCAACAATTACCGCAAGTGCGTAGTGATCTTGATATGGCTGAAGGTAGACTAAATAAATATCGTCAGCAAAACGATTCCGTCGATTTATCACTTGAAGCCAAATCTGTACTTGATCAAATAGTAAATGTTGATAATCAGCTTAATCAATTGACTTTTCGTGAGTCAGAAATTTCACAGTTGTATACTAAGGAGCATCCAACTTATAAGGCTTTAATGGAGAAAAGGAAAACATTACAGGACGAAAAAGCAAAGTTAAACAAAAGAGTGTCGGCAATGCCTGAAACTCAACAAGAAATATTAAGATTAAGTCGAGATGTTGAATCTGGACGTGCAGTATATATGCAGTTATTAAATCGTCAACAAGAGTTAAGTATTTCCAAATCTAGCGCGATTGGTAATGTTAGAATAATTGATAATGCAGTAACAGAACTAAAACCTGTAAAACCGAAGAAAGTATTAATTGTTCTAATTGGAATTATATTTGGCGGAATCGTATCAATTGGATTAGTGTTATTACGAGTCTTCTTAAGAAGAGGCATTGAAACACCTGAGCAGCTAGAAGAGCTTGGTATTAATGTTTACGCAAGTATTCCGGTTGCAGAAGCTTATAGTAATAATATAGTTCAACCGAAATGGTCAAAGAAAGTACAAAATGAAATACAGGGTTTTCTGGCAGTAGATAATCCAGCGGATTTAGCAATTGAAGCTATACGAGGTTTACGTACAAGTCTTCATTTTGCAATGATGGAAGCCAGAAATAATGTTCTTATGATCTCTGGTGCTAGTCCAAATGCAGGTAAAACATTTGTAAGTTCAAATTTAGCAGCAGTAATTTCCCAGACTGGGAAAAAAGTGCTATTTATAGATACTGACATGAGAAAAGGATATACTCATAAGTTATTTAATCAAAACAATGAAAACGGTCTGTCAGATATTTTGGTCGGAAACATAGAGTCAAGCAAAGCTATTAAAAGGATCATTTCGGCTGATTTTGATTACATTTCAAGAGGTATGGTGCCTCCGAATCCAGCAGAGTTGTTAATGCATCGCCGGTTTGGTGAGTTAATTAGTTGGGCAAGTGCAAACTATGACATTGTAGTATTAGATACTCCACCTATACTTGCAGTAACTGATGCTGCCGTAATTGGTCATTACGTCGGTACTACGCTGCTAGTTGCGCGCTTTGAGGAAAATACTGTCAAAGAGATAGACGTTAGTATTAAGCGCTTTGAAAACGCAGGCATAGCTGTAAAAGGGTGCATTTTGAACGGTGTTGTAAAAAAAGCAAGTAGCTACTATGGCTATGGATATAGCCATTATGGCTATTCATATAAAGACAATAAATAGAATTTACTTCGATATAAACAGGGAAGTTTTCCCTGTTTATATCGGTCTACATAAATATAAATAAAAAACAAACAGGTTAAATATAAATCTCAAGAGAGGGGATTATGACGCTCTTTGTCAGGAATATTATCGTCAGTATTGCATTAGCAGTATCTGATTTCCTTGCTTTTACAATATCACTATATATATCAGCTGGATTATTATCTGTTACAGTAAATAATTATGAAGAATATTTCCCGGAAAATCAGATAGAAGGATGGATTGCCTTACATTGGTTACTAGCATTCTGCTGTGTTGGCTGGTATTCCATGAGGCTTAGACATTACTTTTATCGTAAGACTTTCTGGTTTGAACTAAAAGAAATACTGCGGACGCTTGTTATTTTTGCAATAATTGAAATTGCAGTTATGGCATTTACAACGTGGACATTCTCACGCTTATTATGGCTTTTAACATGGATTTTAATTTTAATATTGGTTCCTATAGCGCGGATGGGAATAAAACGAGTTTTGGACTTTTTTAATCTATGGCAGCGTGATACTTGGATTATTGGTAGTGGTGAGAATGCAAAAGAGGCATACAAAGCAATAAGCAGCGAAAGGAATTTAGGATTGGAAGTTGTTGGGTTTATCTCTAGTCCAGGGGGAGTGGTTTCAGGTGAAAAAATAGATGGAATATCTGTTTTGCCAAATGATATAAATTGGCTGTCAACCAAAGATCCCAAAACACAATTTATCGTAGCAGTAGAATCTGATCAAAGCGAAATAAGAAATACGTGGTTGCGTAATTTTATGATTAAGGGCTATAGATTTGTTTCTGTGATTCCTACATTACGCGGAATGCCGTTAGATAGCACAGATATGTCATTTATCTTTAGCCATGAAGTTATGATTTTTAGGGTTCAACAAAATCTCGCGAAATGGTCTTCAAGAATTTTAAAACGTATCTTTGATATAGTCGGCTCGCTGTCTATTATTATTATTTTATCGCCGATGCTAGTATATATAAGTAGTAAAGTTAAAAAGGATGGGGGGCCGTCAATATATGGGCATGAGCGAATTGGTAAAGGTGGGAAATCATTTAAATGCTTAAAATTTCGTTCAATGGTCATAAACTCTAAAGAAGTTCTGGAGGAACTTTTATCTCACGATGCTGAAGCAAAAAAGGAGTGGGATGCAACATTCAAACTAAAAAATGATCCACGAATTACTAAAATTGGAAGTTTCTTACGTCGGACTAGTCTCGATGAGTTACCTCAACTATTCAATGTGTTGAAAGGTGAAATGAGTTTGGTTGGCCCACGGCCTATTATTACTGCTGAACTCGAAAGATATAACGATGAAGTTGATTATTACCTCCTAAGTAAACCTGGGATGACTGGCTTGTGGCAGGTGAGTGGTCGTAGCGATGTAGACTACGAGACTCGAGTATACCTTGATGCATGGTATGTTAAAAACTGGTCTATGTGGAATGATATCGCCATTCTCTTTAAGACTATTGGTGTTGTATTGAAAAAGGATGGTGCGTATTAAGCATATCCTTAAGAATAGTAGATAAAGAGTTTTTATATGAGATACTATGTTGCAATACCTACTTATAACGGTGGGGAAATATGGAAAACTGTTGTAGAAAATATAAAGAAATATGCCCCTGCTGATTTGTTTGTACATGTAATTGACTCGACAAGTAAGGATGATACAGTTTCCGTTGCCGACAAGTCGGGTTTCGATGTGCTGACTATTGCTGGGAAAGACTTCAATCATGGGGGGACAAGAAATCAAGCGGTTGAAAAATATATTGATCTGTATGATATAGTGATTTTTTTGACCCAGGATGCTATTCCTCAACCTA
Organism: Klebsiella sp. YJ; assembly: GCF_002108615.1. Taxonomy (NCBI): domain Bacteria; kingdom Pseudomonadati; phylum Pseudomonadota; class Gammaproteobacteria; order Enterobacterales; family Enterobacteriaceae; genus Klebsiella; species Klebsiella sp. YJ. Next base: position 438,390 of record NZ_MTEG01000001.1, on the reverse strand, counting down.
ATTTTATTGAGGAAATAATATCAGTATTTTCTGATACTAGCATTGCATGTGCCTATGGTCGACAGTTACCTCATACAGATGCTAATCCACTGGCACAACATGCGAGAAAATATAGCTATCCGGAAAAAGGGTATGTTTGTGGAAAAGATGACATTCCTCAGATGGGGCTTAAAACTGTATTTATGTCAAATTCATTTTCAGCATATAGGCTATCAACTTTCAAAGAGTTAGGCGGCTTCCCTTCAAATACGATTCTTTGTGAAGATATGTTTTTCACAGCAAAGGCTGTCCTTTCTGGATATAAGGTAGCCTATGTTGCGAAAGCAGTAGTACAACATTCGCATAATTATACCCCATCTGAAGAGTTCAAACGTTATTTTGATATTGGTGTTTTTCACAAAGATGAGCCTTGGATTAGGGAAAATATGGGAGGTGCTGGAGGTGAAGGGAAAAGGTTTATACTGTCAGAGATAAAGTTTTTGCTTAAAAGAGCGCCTCATTGGTTACCAATATCATGTATAAATAACTTTATGAAAATTCTTGGATATAAGTTGGGGCAACAATATGAAAAACTACCTAAAAAAATGATTAAATCCTTTAGCATGCATAAGCGCTATTGGGATTTCTGATCTTAAACTTAGTTCTAAGTATTAATATGATAGTCATTTTATTTATTGGTTAAAGGATGTAAGAGGATAACATGAAAATAATTGTCACTGGCGGTGCTGGGTTTATTGGGTCAGCTGTAGTACGTCATATTATTAAAGATACTAAAGACGAAGTCGTTGTTGTAGACAACCTTACATATGCGGGTAATCTTGAGTCGTTGAAAGAAGTTACTGACAATGCTCGCTTTAAATTTGAACATGTGAATATCTGCGACAGGGCCGAATTAGACCGTGTTTTCAGTGAACAGCAACCAGATGCTGTAATGCACCTGGCTGCAGAAAGTCACGTAGATCGCTCTATCGATGGCCCAGCAGAGTTTATCGAAACCAATATCATTGGCACTTATACGATGCTTGAGGCCTCGCGTTCTTACTGGAATCAGTTAGATGAGAAAAGAAAGCAAAATTTCCGTTTTCACCATATCTCGACTGATGAAGTTTATGGGGACCTTCACGGAACGGATGACCTATTCACTGAGACAACTCCTTATGCTCCGAGTAGCCCATATTCTGCATCCAAAGCTTCAAGTGACCATTTAGTTCGGGCATGGCATCGAACCTATGGGCTTCCAACAATAGTGACGAATTGCTCTAATAATTATGGGCCGTATCATTTTCCGGAAAAATTAATACCGTTGATCATTTTGAATGCATTGGATGGTAAACCTCTTCCAGTGTACGGTGATGGTGGACAGATTCGCGATTGGCTATATGTTGAGGATCATGCCCGTGCATTGTATAAAGTCGTTACAGAAGGACAAGTTGCAGAAACCTACAATATTGGCGGTCATAACGAACGTAAAAATATTGATGTCGTGATGACTATATGCCAGTTGCTTGAAGAGCTTGTTCCTGTTAAGCCTGCTGGTGTTGCACAATATACTGACCTTATTAAATATGTTACAGATCGTCCCGGCCATGATATGCGCTACGCGATTGATGCTGATAAGATCTATAGAGAACTCGGATGGAAACCACTGGAAACTTTTGAAAGTGGAATTCGTAAAACAGTTGAATGGTATCTGGCTAATGAAGTGTGGTGGAGCCGTGTAAAAGATGGTTCATATGCTGGTGAGCGCTTAGGCCTGTCTCGTTAATTAATCAAGGAATAGAAAATGAAAGGTATTGTTCTTGCAGGTGGTTCTGGCACTCGTCTTTATCCTATTACTAAAGGGACTTCTAAACAACTTTTGCCAATTTATGATAAACCAATGGTTTATTATCCAATCTCAGTTCTTATGCTTGCTGGTATACGAGATATATTAGTTATTTCGACTCCAGATGATATGCCTGGATTTAAACGTTTGCTCGGTGATGGCAGCCAGTTTGGCGTTAAATTTAGCTATGCCATTCAACCAAGCCCGGATGGGCTTGCTCAGGCCTTCCTGATTGGAGAAGAGTTTATTAACGGAGATAGTTGCGCATTGGTCTTGGGTGACAATATTTACTTTGGCGAAAGCTTTGGACGCAAGTTAGAAGCTGTTGTACAGCGTACTGATGGAGCAACTGTTTTTGGCTACCAGGTAATGGACCCGGAGCGATTCGGCGTTGTTGAATTTGATGAAAACAATCGTGCGGTATCACTTGAAGAAAAACCGTCTGAGCCTAAATCCAATTGGGCAGTTACAGGACTATATTTCTATGACAAGAATGTTGTGGAAATGGCAAAGAAAGTTAAACCATCTGCCAGAGGTGAGTTAGAGATTACTACATTAAATGAAATGTACCTTGAGCATGGCAATTTACATGTTGAAAAACTCGGTCGCGGATTTGCCTGGTTAGATACCGGTACTCATGAGAGTTTATTAGAAGCATCTCAGTTTATCCATACTATTGAACAGCGCCAGGGCTTCAAAGTGGCTTGCCTTGAAGAGATTGCTTATCGAAAAGGGTGGCTCTCAAAAGATGAAGTATTAGCACAAGCTAAAGTACTTTCAAAAACTCAATATGGACAATACCTTCAAATGTTGGTAGAGGAGAAATAATAATGCAGATTATTGATACTAAAATTGCTGATGTCAAGATTATACAACCAAACGTCTTCGGTGATGCTCGAGGTTTCTTCGTAGAGACTTATGAAAAAAAACGCTATCAAGAAATGTTGAATATTGATTTGGACTTTGTTCAGGATAATCACTCCCGATCAGCTAAAGGTGTTCTTCGTGGATTACACTTTCAAACACAACATGCGCAAGGAAAATTAGTCCGGGTTGTGCGCGGTGAAGTCTTCGATGTAGCAGTCGATATTAGACCTGAGTCGCCAACATTTGGGAAATGGGAAGGAGTAATCCTTTCAGAAGAAAATAAAACTCAGTTCTGGATACCCCCTGGTTTAGCTCATGGCTTTGTTGTTCTTTCCGACATTGCTGATTTTGAGTATAAGTGTACCGATTATTATAATCCTGGGTTCGAGGGGTGTGTTATTTGGAATGATGCTGATATCGGTATAGATTGGCCTGAGAAATCTCCTCTGCTTTCAGAAAAAGATAAGAATGGAAAAACATTAAAGGAGCTATTTGCATGAAGGTATTATTAACCGGAGCAAAAGGACAGCTTGGGAACTGTTTTATCGATAGAATGCCAAAAGAATGGCAAGTAATAGCAACTGATTCTAATGACCTTGATATAACAAATGAAAGTCAGGTTACTGAGTTTGTTGAAGAAATGAGACCTGATGTTATCGTTAATGCTGCGGCTTATACTGCAGTAGACAAAGCTGAAGAGCAAATCAATATAGCCAGACTCGTAAATACGAATGGACCTATGTATTTAGCAGCTGCAGCTAAGGCATTTAAGGCACGTTTTGTTCATGTTTCAACTGATTATGTTTTTGATGGCACACAGGCTACGCCCTATACTGAGGATGATTTGCCAAATCCATTAGGAGTTTATGGAAGAACTAAACTGGATGGTGAGGTGGCTGTATCTGAAGTGTATCCGGATGCTATAATAATACGTACAGCGTGGGTATTCAGTGAGTATGGTAATAATTTTCTTAAAACGATGCTGCGCTTAGCTTCAGAGCGAGAGCAAATCGGTGTTGTTGATGACCAGTATGGTTGCCCAACATACGCAGGCGATATAGCAACTGCAATAATACAGTTATTAATTGTACGAGCCCCTGGAGGGATTTATCATTTTTGTGGCGATGAGGAAATGAGTTGGAGGGAGTTTGCCGAACAAATTATTATTGAGCTTAATAAAGAAAATAAAATTAAAAATATGCCCGTAATAAATAGACTAACAACTGAACAGTATCCAACTTTAGCCAAGAGACCTAAGTATTCAACTTTAGATTGTAAAAAAATAAATGGATATGATATTAAGCCCTCAAACTTTAATGTTAATGTTAGTAAAGTTATAAATTCTATATATCAAGATTAGTTTACTGAACAATTGGACTTAAAAATATGAATCCTGAGAGTTGTAGAGTTCCTAAAGTCAGTGTCTATATATCAACGCATAATAGGCTAGATAGATTAAAAAGGGCAATACAATCGGTATTATTGCAAGATTATGAGAATATCGAATTATTAGTATGTGATGATGCATCACAGGATGGAACACAAGAATATATGAACTCACTATGCAGTGAGGATAAGCGTGTTCTCTATTTCAGGAATGAGGTTAACAAAGGTGCTTGTGTTACAAGAAATTTAGGAATATTTAATGCTACTGGACAATTTATCACTGGCTTAGATGATGATGATGTGTTTACCACGGATAGGATTAAGATATTTGTAGATAATTGGGATGATAAATATTCATTTCTTTGTTGTAATTTTTATGATTGTTACAGCAATGGAGTAAAAAAACTGCATTATCGAAACATAAATGAAAATATTCACCTGACTTATAAAGATATACTCTTTGACAATTTAGCATCAAATCAAGTATTCACCCTAACTGAAAGAATGAAAAAGATCGGTGGTTTTGATGCTAGAGTCAAGAGGTTACAAGATTGGGATACATGGTTAAGATTAGGCTATAGTTTTGGTACATTTAAAATATTACCAAAAGCAACTTATATTATGTATCATGATCATCAGCAAGATGAAAAAAGAGTCTCGAAAGCATATCCATTATTCTCGGCATTAAATGAATTGAGAGAGCGTAATGCTGAATTATACAGTATAGAAGAAACAAAATTCATCGACTATTTAGTATTGTTAGAAAGTAAAAAAGCTAAAATGGTGGATAGTATTATATGGAGCGTAAAAAGGAAAAAACCTAAATATATACTTAAATATATTGAACAGTTTTTCTCAAAGAATGTTCACAGATGAAAATTGAGGTTTTTAATGTCTATGGAATGCAAAATTATCATTGTTACCCACAATAGCCAAAAGCATATACAATGGTGTATTGATGGATTAGAATCATCTAAATTGAAACTCAATATAAAAATCGTAGATTCAGGATCTAATAATCCTGCTTATCTCGATTCTTTGTCTTCTAAACATCAGTTAGAAGTATTCAAAGAAGATAATATTGGTTTTGTTAAGGGAAATAATAGGATCTTACATAAAATAAAGGATGATGACTGGATACTATTACTTAACCCGGATGCTCGCGTAGAAGGTGAAGTCTTAGACAAGTTAATCTCTTTGGCGAATGAAATAAAATATAATAATGTCGGCATATTTTCTGTACCTTTGATTCGGTTTTCAATTGATGAGATGAAATCACTATCTGTTTTTGACTCATTAGGAATAAAATCAAGTCTATATGGAAAATGGTTCGATGTAGGTTCAGGTGAACCAGTTAGACAGCTACCTAATGAACCTACTGATATATCTGCTGTATGCGGAGCTTTTATGCTAATTAGAGGGAATGCACTTAACGTATGCCTTGATAAATCAAATAAAAAAGGGTTTGAGGGAAGTTATTTCATGTACAAGGAAGATATTGAGCTATGTTTAAGGTTTAGAAAAAATAAATGGAAGGTTATGATGGTGAACCATTTGAGCGCTTACCATTGTAGAGGTTGGAATAAATCCCGTAAAGATATTGCTTTTTGGGCAAAATATCACTCTGCCTTGAATGATCTTGATCTTGCGATCAGATATAGAATAATTAATTTGCCTTATGCAATGAGCAAATATTTATGGGTAAATATTGTAGAGCGTTTTAATTAAATGTTGATGGGTATTATATGCCTCATTTTTTAGATAACGAATTGATGCTGTTATATCTTCTTTGCTCAATAATAACATTATTTTTGGCATCATTAAGTATTATTACGAGAAGTAAAAAATTAGACAATTTCACATTAATTCTTAGTTTTGTTTTAATTACTCTTTTTTATGGACTCCGTTATCCTGGGACTACAGATACTAAAATGTATCTTAGTGAGTTTGATAGTTTATCAAACTTGGATTCATTCTCATGGGGATGGGGGTTTTATGCTTTGATGAAATTTATCGCTATATTTGGTAAGTCTCATCAGTTATATATTTTTGCATCGTCTTTATTTCTTACTTTCTGTCTTTTAATCTTCGTGATATATACCTTCAAAGGAAAGAACTATAAATCCTTACTAATAATTGCATGTTTTTATAGCTGGGATGTCTTAGAGCTATCAACTAATGCCTATAGGCAAGGAGTCTCATCGATACTTGCAGGCATTGCTTGTGTCTTATTGTATAGGAAACATTATATTTGGGCATCACTAATATTCTATATAGCACTCTCATTTCACTGGGGGGCAATAGTTGTTGTTTTAGTATGTGTTCTTTCATATTTTTTCATGAATACAATAATGACTATCTATGCAGCCCGAATTGCACTAGTAATGTTTGTAATAGCGATAGTCGTAAAGATTGATATTATGGGGTTACTATACGAACATGTTTCTGCATTAAGTTTTTTGTTTAGTGGGGTGAATTTATCATCCAAAGCAGATGCTTATTTAGCAGGAGGTGTCGATGGCGCAAATTTTTATGATTTTAATGTCCCTAGACGTGTTTATAATATATTAACAACATTGATACCATTGATTCTCTTAGTTTGTTTTACCGTCAAAAAAGAAAATAGGAATTATATTTTTTCAGATGATAATTCAAGATGTATTCTGTCACTTTTCTCCATGCTAAGTATTTATGGTGTACTTTTAATATCAATGACATGGTTCATGCGTAATTTTTATTGGAATACATTCTTCTCTTGCGCGATATACCCACTACTTCTTCATTTTGTTCAAGAGAAATCACCCAAGAAACTTACCAAATATTGTATTGCTTTATCTGTTTTCTTGTTATTATTTTCCTGCATTACCATGTGGCGAACCCCTTCAATATTTATATCGTATCCATAACCAATTGCTATAGGTGAAACTATTTGGAGAGTCAATTATGGAAAGTACCCATAAATTAATAGCTTTAATTTTTCTTTGTATTCCCGTTATTGGTTCTTCTCAAGAGATAAACTTTAATTATTTAGGAAAACCAACAACAAAAAATGACGGATACTCACCTATGTATCTTAAAGGGATCTACGCGGCAAAAAATACATATGGTATGAGGCAAAGTGCTGTAGTAGCCTCATTTAAAGCTAATTCTGATAATCCCTTTAATTTCCCTGTGTTAGGGATCAATTCTTTATATGGTTTAACGCAGTATGTTGATAGGGATTCTGTAGCACTATATGCTGATAATACAGCCCCAGACTATAAACCCTGGGAAGTCATTACTAATGCTCATATTACTCCAACTTCTATTGTTTCTGAATCGATTGATTATACGAAAATCCTCCCTGGTATGATTATAGAGACCAAAGATAGTCCCAAGTGGACGACATATGTCATATCTGTTGCTAAAGGAAAAATTGTTACCAGTGGTTGGGTGAATATGGAAACAAAACATATGGGGGTTCCTAAGAGTAATATATTATTAGTTAATCCAATAACTAAAATATGGGCTACAAATTATAATATTACACTACCTAGTGATTCTAGAGCTATCAAAGGGGTAGTACAAGAAAATGGAGTAGTAAACAATAAAACAAAATCAGGAATTGTAAATGGAGTTGATACAGTTATTCTTCCGTATTCGAAATTTGGAGGGGCTTCAGCATATATAGCTAGAGCAGCCAATACTGGATTTAATCAGCAGTGGAATTATGGATTCTTATCTCTTGGCAACAAATATTCATTCATAAGTAAGAATACACCGGCTAATCATGTGCAAGTAAGTTTCCTCGATATTTCCGATTCCGAAGTTGGCATGCAGTTTTCTGGTAGCAATAAAAGACACTCACTTGAATGGAAGAGTGGTGATGTGATTACAGCCGCGATTTCACCATCAGGACAGATAGCAAAAATAAATTATAAGACATTATTAGTAAAGGGAAATTATCATTTAAATGATGAATATGCAAGATATATATTTACTGCTCGAGATGATATAACTGTATCTTTGCCTGATGAAGATAATTTAATCGATGGTTTTACTTTGAAGTTATCCTCCTTAGGCGATGGTAAGCATACCATAAATCTCAAATCCAAATTAGAAATAATTGGTGGGGAAAAGTTTAATAATAGCAATTGGAATAAAGATCTGATTTTTATCGATAATAAATGGGTTATTGTGTAATTTTCAAATTTGACAGGGTTTTTGTTGAGGGATACTTATGAAATTATTACTTGTTGGGAATCATACTTGCGGCAATCGTGGTGATGCAGCTATTCTTCGTGGCTTACTTAATTGTCTGAGGAGCATTGACGAAAATATCGAGATTGATACAATTAGCCGGTATTCTATTAGCTCAGCTTTTTTATTAAATGAAAAAATAAAACAAGACACTCTTTTTTTAAAAGGCAATAGAAATAGTTCAGGAATATATTCAAAGGTAAAGAATAAAATCAATAATTTAATTTTACCACGAATTTTACTGGCACATTGTGAAAAAAAAGGTTTTTTGCAATATATTAAATTACCGAGTTATATTTGTGATTTTGTTAGCAATATCGATGATTATGATGCTGTTATCCAGGTAGGCGGCTCTTTTTTTGTAGATTTATATGGGGCTGCTCAGTTTGAACATATATTCTGTACTCTCATGGCAAAAAAACCTATTTATCTTATTGGACATAGCGTCGGCCCATTTGAAAATAGAAACTTCAACAAAGTTGCTAAATATGCATTTTCAAGAGTTAATGAGTTAATTCTCAGGGAAGATGTTAGCAAGCAAATCCTTATCAAAGATGGTTTTGATATGAGTAATGTATCAATGGGTATCGATACTGCTTTCTTAGTTGATGTTGCTGAGGCTCAATATAGTAAGAATTATATTACTGAACATTGGTCATACGTGATTGATGAAAATAAAACTGTTGCATTAACTGTGCGTAAGTTAGCACCATTTGATAAGCGCTTGGGAGTAACACAAGAGCAATATGAATTCGCAGTTTCTAGTGTTATTGAACATATTATTAGTTTAGGTTATCAAGTTGTTATTTTTTCAACGTGCACCGGTATTGAAAGCTACAATAATGATGACCGTATGATTGCTCTATCCATTCAGAATAAAGTTAAAAGTAATGGTAGCTGCCATGTTGTTATGGATGAAATTAATGATGTGCAATTAGGGTTTCTTTTGAGTAAGTGTGTTTTTACAATTGGTACCCGATTGCATTCTGCAATTATTTCCATGAATTTTGGCACTCCTGCTATCGCTATTAATTACGAACACAAGTCTAAAGGTATTATGAACTCTTTAGAGTTTGACTCCTTAGCAATAAGCGTTAAGGATTTGTTTACTGATGAAATTACAAATAAAATTAATTATCTGCATTCAAATCATGATGAAGTTAGAAATAAATTAAAAGTGAAAATAGAAGAAGTAAAGGGAAATGGTAAAAAACTGATAGGCGATCTAATTAAAAAAATTGGTGAAAAATGAAAATATTATTCTTTTGCATTAGGTTCCCACTTGCTTCAGAGACATTTGTTCTAAATCAGGTCGTTTCATTTATAAAAATGGGATATGAGGTTAGTATTCTTTCTGTTTATCCCGGTGATCTTGATAAACTACATAGCGATTATATTAATTATGATATTGCAAATAAAGTATCATATATATTTGAAAAAGATTTATCCAGTAAAAATAAATTTTATCAATTAGGTTATCGAGCTTTATATTCATTGAATGCTCTAATTCGTGGTGGCTTTTCGGCGTTTAATGCAAAAAGTTTTAGTTTCTTAACATATTCGCTCCTACTTCCTTCTCTAGTTGGACGTATTAACAAAAAAATTGAAAGTGATGTGATCATTTCACATTTTGGACCTTGTGGTGTATTAGCTAATAGTTTAAGGCATTGTGGTATTTTAACCGGTAAAATAGTTACTGTTTTTCATGGTTATGATTTATCGGCGACGAGTCTTTTAAATAGATATTCCTCTTCTTACAGGCAATTATTTATCGATGGCGAACATTTTTTGCCAGTTAGCCTAACATGGAAGAATAAGTTAATAGAAATGGGATGTGATAAAAGTAAGATTACTATTATCAGGATGGGGATTAAAGTTGACGATTTTAATTACTCACCGCGAACATTTGACAATAAATGTTTGAAAATAATATCTGTTTGTCGCTTGACGGAAAAGAAAGGTTTATCGTATGCAATTCAGGCCTGTGATATTTTAAATAAAGCTGGTTATAATTTTGAGTATGCAATTGTTGGGTATGGCGATTTGTTGGAATCCTTGCAGATTTTAATAAACAGACTTAATCTTGAAAGTAAAATTAAAATTGTCGGTTTTCAGCCACAATCATCTGTCAAAACAATGTTAATGCATAGCGATGTATTTCTTTTACCGTCAATTACAGCTGATAATGGAGATATGGAGGGAATACCCGTTGCTTTAATGGAGGCAATGGCTATTGGTCTGCCTGTTATCTCCACATATCATAGTGGTATCCCCGAATTGATTGACAATGATGTTTCTGGTTGGCTATGTACTGAACGTAATTTTCATGAGATAGCTGAAATTTTGATTAGCATTGTTAAAAGAGAACGTAATTTGAAATTTATTGAAGATAATGCTAGAAGTAAAATCGAGACGTCATTTAATCAAGTAAGAGAATATGAGAAAATGGCTGAATTACTGGAGCATATCAGATGAGTGGGTTGAGAAAGCAAGCTGCATGGTTGTTGTTTTCTAATCTATTTTCAGCAGGTTTGCAGATTATTCAAATTAGTATACTAGCCCGTCATTTAGAATTACATGAATTAGGGTTGCTAGCGATCGTTAACTCAATTCTTATGATAGCTATGATTTTACAAGATATGGGAATGAGTAGCTACATTGTACATAGGCAAGATCTTAGCAGAAGAGAGCAAAGTACAATATATTGGGTAAATTTTGCTTTGAGTCTTTTAGCTGGCTTAATTGTGTTAATGTCGGCATGGCCACTATCTAAATTTTACCAGATGGATAATTTGCAGCCACTCATATTACTCACTAGTATAAATTTTATTTTTTTAGGTTCACTGTCTCAATATCAGGCCCATTTTATAAAAGCGAAGAAAATGATTTCTCTATCAAAAATAGAGATGTCCGCTAAAACAATCTCATTTGCATGTGTAATACTGGCCATATTTTTTACTGATTTAAGAACTTCTGCTGTTGTCCTTGGTCTTATTGTTAACGCTGTTCTACGGTTGTTATTCATGTCATTTTTTGGTGAGAAAGAATGGAGGCCCCAGTTTGTCTTTGAAAAAAGTATTTGTAAAAATGTTTTTCAATATGGGATTTATCAGTTAGGCTCTCAAATAATTAACCAATTAAGAACTCAACTAGATGTTATTATAATTGGCAAGGTTCTTGGGAGTGAGTCTTTAGGGCTCTATTCCCTTGCTAAAGATCTAATTATGCAGCCATTGAAATTAATATCGCCTGTTATTAATAGATTGGCTTTGCCACGATTCGCCGAGGCTCAGAATGATAGTAGGGCTCTAAGTTCTGTATATTTAAAGGGGACTTTTGTTATTGTTTCCCTCAGCGCATTAACATTCTTATTTATTTATATTTTCTCCCCTGTGATTATTTCTGTTTTATATGGTGAGCAAAGAATTTCAATTATGAATTTGCTTCCCTTCATGCTTCTCTTTGGAATGTTACGACCTATGGGGGGGTTAACAGGTGCGATCGCACAAGCTAATGGTAAAACTAATATTGAATTTTATTGGAATATAATTGCAGGGTTGGTCGTTGTATGCATGTCAACAACAATCTTACTTTATTCTTCTTTATGGTATGTGTCGCTGGTTCTATCTATTTCTCAGGTGCTAATTACTTTTTTAGTATATCCTTTCTTTGTAAAACCTATCGTCAGTGTTAAACTTTATTCTTACATGTTAAATTGGTTTCCTATAGCGATTTTGTTTTCTTTCTTAATATGGGGGGTCTATGAATTTAACTTGTTTGTGTTTCCATTTTGGAAATGAAAACTATATGAAAGTTTATTATTATAAAACGTGCTTAGGGATATTTCATATTCTTTAATAGCAACTTTTATATGAAAATAAAAATTTACGCTATGCGGCTTACTAGCTTTGAGCTAACATAATCTACATCTTTAAGCTGCGAGATTGTCGCAGTGACCACACCAGACAGGAGTATGTAATGTCCAAGCAACAGATCGGGGTTGTCGGTATGGCAGTGATGGGGCGCAACCTTGCGCTCAACATCGAAAGTCGTGGTTATACCGTCTCTGTTTTCAACCGCTCCCGTGAAAAGACCGAAGAAGTGATTGCCGAAAATCCAGGCAAGAAACTGGTCCCACATTATACCGTTAAAGAGTTTGTTGAATCCCTCGAAACTCCACGCCGCATCCTGTTGATGGTGAAAGCAGGCGCTGGCACTGATAGTGCGATTGATTCTCTTAAACCGTATCTGAACAAAGGCGACATCATCATTGATGGTGGTAACACCTTCTTCCAGGACACTATCCGTCGTAATCGTGAGCTGTCTGCGGAAGGTTTTAACTTCATTGGTACCGGTGTTTCTGGTGGGGAAGAGGGCGCACTGAAAGGCCCTTCAATCATGCCTGGTGGGCAGAAAGAGGCTTATGAACTGGTAGCGCCAATTCTTGAGCAGATCGCAGCTCGTGCGGAAGACGGTGAACCTTGTGTCGCCTATATTGGTGCTGATGGTGCGGGTCACTATGTTAAAATGGTACACAACGGTATCGAATATGGCGACATGCAGCTGATTGCCGAAGCCTATGCTTTATTGAAAGGTGGTCTGGCACTTTCTAATGAAGAGCTGGCAACAACCTTTACCAAGTGGAACGAAGGCGAGCTCAGCAGCTATCTGATTGATATCACCAAAGACATCTTCACTAAAAAAGATGAAGAAGGTAAATACCTTGTTGATGTGATTCTTGATGAAGCTGCCAACAAAGGTACAGGTAAATGGACCAGCCAGAGTTCACTGGATCTGGGTGAACCGCTGTCCCTGATTACCGAGTCAGTCTTCGCTCGTTATATTTCTTCTCTGAAAGATCAGCGCGTTGCTGCGTCTAAAGTCCTGACGGGGCCAAAAGCTCAACCAGCTGGTGATAAGGCTGAGTTTGTAGAGAAAGTTCGTCGCGCTTTATATCTTGGCAAGATTGTTTCTTATGCTCAAGGCTTCTCCCAGCTGCGTGCTGCGTCGAATGAATACAACTGGGATCTGAACTACGGTGAGATTGCCAAAATCTTCCGTGCGGGTTGCATCATCCGTGCTCAGTTCCTGCAGAAAATCACTGATGCTTACGAGCAGAATGCGGGTATCGCCAACTTGTTGCTGGCGCCGTACTTCAAGCAGATTGCTGATGAATATCAGCAGGCGCTGCGTGATGTCGTGGCTTACGCTGTTCAGAATGGCATCCCGGTTCCGACATTCTCTGCTGCCATTGCCTACTACGACAGCTATCGTTCTGCAGTGCTGCCGGCTAACCTGATTCAGGCTCAGCGCGACTATTTCGGCGCACATACTTATAAGCGCACTGATAAAGATGGTGTATTCCATACCGAGTGGATGGAATAATCGTTTGTGGTCAAAGGTAATCAAATCCCGGTTATAAAATAACCGGGATTTTTCTATAAATATTTCCCAATTCGAATACGTTCTGTTAAGAATGTTTGACCTCATATTAGAGTTCTGCTGCTTGCTTTCGACCATTCCTGGTCTGTTTCTTGACATGTACCAGGACAGAGAGTAGAACCGCCAGAATTGTTGATTACAGGGTGGCTACTATGCCGCTGTCCAGTTAACTGATTAAAGTGTGATCGAATGAAAATTACTATTTCCGGTACCGGTTATGTTGGTTTATCGAACGGCATCCTGATTGCGCAGAACCACGAAGTGGTTGCGCTGGATATCGTACAATCTAAAGTTGATATGCTTAACCAGAAGATGTCGCCGATTGTCGATAAAGAGATTCAGGAATATCTGGCTGAAAAAACGCTGAATTTTCGTGCGACAACTGACAAAGAAGATGCATATCGCAATGCTGACTATGTCATTATTGCCACACCGACTGACTACGATCCAAAAACTAACTACTTCAATACTTCAACGGTTGAAGCCGTTATTCGTGATGTCACTGAGATTAACCCCAACGCTGTCATGATCATCAAATCGACCATTCCGGTCGGTTTCACCCGTGATATCAAAGAGCGTCTGGGTATAGACAATGTCATTTTCTCCCCGGAATTTCTGCGTGAAGGCAGGGCGCTGTATGATAACCTGCATCCTTCTCGCATTGTCATCGGTGAACGTTCGGAGCGGGCAGAGCGTTTTGCCAATCTGCTGAAAGAAGGTGCTATCAAGCAGGATATCCCGACGCTGTTTACCGATTCGACCGAAGCGGAGGCAATCAAGCTGTTTGCCAATACCTACCTTGCTCTGCGTGTCGCCTATTTTAATGAGCTGGATAGCTATGCAGAAAGCCAGGGCCTCAACAGCAAGCAGATTATTGAAGGCGTGTGCCTGGATCCGCGGATCGGCAATCACTATAACAACCCGTCATTCGGTTACGGTGGATACTGCCTGCCGAAAGATACTAAACAGCTGCTGGCCAACTACGAATCGGTGCCAAACAATATCATTGGCGCTATTGTGGATGCTAACCGTACCCGTAAAGACTTTATTGCTGACTCTATCCTTGCGCGTAAACCGAAAGTGGTTGGGGTTTATCGTCTGATTATGAAGAGCGGCTCAGATAACTTCCGTGCCTCTTCTATCCAAGGGATTATGAAGCGCATTAAAGCTAAAGGTATCCCGGTTATTATTTACGAGCCGGTGATGCAAGAGGATGAGTTCTTTAATTCCCGAGTGGTTCGTGACCTGGGCGAGTTTAAAAAAGAAGCAGATGTTATTATATCGAACCGAATGGCTGACGAGCTTAGCGATGTTGCAGAAAAAATTTATACGCGAGATCTGTTCGGTAGTGATTAATCCATATCTCATTAGTACAATGAGAGGGGGTAACCCTTCTCATATTTTATTTGATCTATTAAATGGTTTAATGTTTTTATTTGTATGGCTGTTGCATGTTTTATTAAATAAAACAATATGAATGACGCAATTTAGTGTTTCGTCTATCTTTATATCAGTTAGTGTATATTAGTAAATTATGCACCATGATTACCACCATATTTTTATGCATTAATATATGTGCATCATTGATTATGACAATGGATTATCTCACTTTTTTATTATGAGAGTATCTAATATGCATGGATTTCTAGATGACATAATGATAGTAATGATAAAGATAATGTCTATCAGATACGACTTATAAATTATCATTTATTGTTTACTCATAAACTATCCCAAGGTTATTTAAATGTTTCGTCTTGATATTAATGGCTTACGTTTCATTGCAGTCACGATGGTTGTTCTTTTTCATTTTAAAATAGGATATTTTTATGGTGGCTATGCAGGGGTAGATGTATTTTTTGTCATATCAGGTTTTTTGATGAATGAAATTTGTAGAAATAAGCTTGGTTCAAAAGGTTGGATTTTAAATTTCTATGAAAAAAGATTTAAGAGAATTTATCCTGCTTTAGTCGCATGTGTGTTATTCTCGTTTGTACTTGCAATTATTTTTACTCCTCCTTCGATGTTACAGAGTTTGTTTTATCAGGTAGTTTCATCCCTATCATTTACATCTAATTTATATTACCTTAAAGCTACATCCAGTTACTTTACTGATTCTGCAGATAGTTTTATATTTTTACATACATGGTCTTTATCTGTAGAGTGGCAGTTTTATTTGTTTTTCCCGTTTATTCTACTAATGTCAAATTACCTCTCAAAGAAATGTGGTAAATATACAGTCTATTTATGCATAATACTGCTATCCTTGTGTTTTTGTGTTTTTTTAACTAGGTATAATCAAACTTATTCATTTTATTTGTTGCCAAGCCGAGCCTGGGAATTGATGATTGGGGCGATGGCATCATCACTTACTATAAAAAATAAATATCCCAGAACCACAGAAATAATTGCATTGATAGTTTTGATTGCATTTACTGCGATGATTAAAGAGAGTTTTAATTGGCCTGGTGTTGAGACTCTTATCCCGACCGTCGCTACAGCGCTACTTTTACATGCGAATGTAGGAAATGATAAAACCTTATTACGTGCAAAACCATTTCAAGTAGTTGGGTCATCTTCTTATTCTATATATTTATTTCATTGGCCAATAGTATCGTTATTTTATTTAAATGGCATTGAGTTTAATTTCTTTAGTCAATTGGTAGGGATATCCATTTCCTTCATTTTGGGTTATCTCTCATATAATTATATAGAAAAAAGATGTAAAACTAGAGTATATTCTCTGGCAGTATTTGCAATGTTAATTTCAGTAGTTGCATTTGTTGGTAGTAAATTTAGTGTTTCAAAATTTTGGATGTCTGACACGATATTGACTATGGATAAATTTCACACATACGGATCCAGTGATGAAGGAGTTTACCAGTTTGGTAATATTAATAGAGTCTGTTTTCTTACCAGTGGTTATAATAATGCCTCGCAATTTGATGAAGATAAATGCTTGGTAAAAAGCGAAGATAATGGAAAGCCTAGGTTATTACTTATTGGTGATAGTCACGCTGCTGAATATTATGCTGCAGCGAAAGAACTATATAAAGACTACCAGATAATGCAAGTTACTTCCTCTGGTTGCATGCCTTTTATAAACTCACGTGGTGAAAAAAGATGCACTGATTTGATGAATAAGCTTTATGGGGAATATATTAAAGAGTACAAGATTGATACGGTTTTACTGTCTGCAAATTGGGTTGATGGAAAAAAATACTTCTCGCAAGCACAGATATCAGAGAATTTAATGAACGCTGTGAAGTTTCTTAGCAAATACTCTAAAAATATATATGTGTTGGGGCAAACTAAAGTATATGACACTCCATTTTACAGAATCGCACTTCTGGAATTTAATAATGTTAAAAAACATGAGTTAAAAGAGCCCGCAGAGTTGAATGCTGTTCTGATAAATAAAATGAACGCTCATAATATACACTACGTTGATTTATACAACTTCGGCTGTAGCGATAATAAGTGTTCTTATGTATCAAGTGAAAATTACCCTATAATGTTTGATAATAATCATTTTACTCTGCCTTGGTCGAGGGAGGTTTTATTAGGACTTCCACTAAAAACCAAGTGACATAATTATTTGTGATTGATTAAGTGAGTCTTAAGTTATGATTTTATAAGTTATTAATTATGCCGCTATATTAACTAATGTCTTTATAAATTCAGAAAATAGTTTACAGGCTCACGTTTTTCTTTTTTCAAGAATTGGCAATCTTGGATACAATATAAATAGACCCATTTTAGTTCCATGCTTTTTTGATATTTCCGGGGTTTCAGCCATCAGCCGGTATTCTTCCGGCGCAGGTTATTCCGGGATTCATGAGGGCGCTCGTTGTTATATTCTTCCAGCCAGCGCTCTGTAATTTCCCGTACTTCATTCAGTGTTCTGAACAGATAAAAATCCAGTATTTCTGTCCTGTACGTCCGGTTGAACCGTTCGATAAAGGCATTCTGCGTGGGCTTGCCGGGCCTAATAAATTCCAGCACTCTCACGACCCGCTGCGCGGGGATATTCAGGTCAATTTCGATCGCCAGTGCTTCGCGATTAAAATCATCCACCACGTTGAAGGTCCGGAAGCGCCTGCCGCACACCAGCGCATCGTTCATAAAATCGATGGACCAGCTCTGATTCATCGCCTCTGGCGTCGCCAGCGGAGCCGGATAACGCACCGGCAGGCGCTGATTTCCCTTACGGCGAAAATTCAGTTTCAGCAGGCAGTAAATACGGTGAACTCTTTTATGGTTCCAGATATTGCCCTACCTGCGCAGCACCAGAAAAAGCTTTTTAAATCCGTATCGCGGATAGCGTTCAGCCGCCACGCTCAGCGCCATAATCACCGGCTCATCGCGTCGCGTATCCGGCTGATAACGAAATACCGTCCTGCTCAGCGACAATGTCCTGCATGCCTGACGTAAGCTCATGGCAAACTGCGCGGTCAGATAGCTGACCAGCTCACGCTTTATCGCTGGTTTTAAAGCTTTTTTCAATAACGTCTTTCAGGGCGCGGCACTCGAGACTCAGGTCTGCAAACATTTGTTTCAGCCGGCGGTTTTCATCCTCAAGATCCTCCATCTTTTTGATATCAGAGGCTTCCATGCCTCCGAACTTCGCTTTCCAGTTGTAGTACGAGGCCTCAGAGATCCCGGCCTCGCGGCAGACATCCTTAACGGTGCGTCCGGCTTCGACGGACTTCAGAACGGCGATGATCTGGTGTTCGGTGAATCGTGCTTTGCGCATGGTGATCTCCTCCGGGGACATAGTCAGTATGCCGGAAGATCTCTGAAAGTGAATGGTCCGGTTTACAGGGATGCTTACAACCTCAACTATGACCTCCGTAGTGTGATGCAGGCTGTAATTTTACGCTAAACTCATTGCTAGGTTTACGGTGGTCGGATATGTTAAATCATACCTTGTGAAGAGCTGCCGTCACTTAGATGTAGATGCCGGAGATAAGCGCCGGAAGGGAAAGAAGCCTGCTATGCGGGCTTTTTTTGTTGTCATCCGTAAACTACCTTCTAGTGAGATGGTGATTGATTCTGTAAGGATATAGCCTGAAGAATGCCCATGTCGGAGTATTTCTTCTTACTCACCACAAGTAAAAGGAGACAAACCGTCATGGGACTTTACAGGAGTTCATCATATAAATATTTGCGTTGCAAATACCGCATAGTCTGGACGCCAAAGTACCGATTCAGGATCCTGAAAGATAAGCTGGGTAAGGAGCTGTCCAGGGCGTTTATATCCTCTGTGGAATAAAGGATTGTGAGGTTCTGGAGCTAAATGTTCAGCCCGATCATGTACATCTGGTCGTAATCATCCCACCGAAGATCTCGATATCAACTCTGATGAGCCATCTAAAAGGACGCAGTACCATCAGGCCTTATAATCGTTTTCCACATATCATGAAGAAGCAATGGGGAAACCATTTTTGGTCCCGAGGCTACTTTGTCGATACGGTGGAAGTGAATGAAGAAATTATCAGACGATATGTGAGGGATCAGGAGAAAACGGAACAAACGTATGAACTGCAGATAGAATTGCTAGAGCAGTAATCGAAAGTTGACAGTCCCCCCTTACAGGAGAATTCTCAAAGGCCACCTTCTCAGAAGGTGGCCTTTACTTTTGTACCCAGGGGAGAACTAATCAAGCAGGAGTTCCGACCAAAGTGGATGCGCATCAAAGCTTCTGTAAAACGCAGGAACAAAAAAAACCGCAACCCTGCGATTGCGGTTCAGAAAGAATCAGGTAACCACTCAGGCGTTGTAATACGCCTTGTACCAGTCCACGAAGTTCTTCACGCCATCCTTAACGGATGTCTGTGGTTTAAAGCCAACCAGATCATACAGTGGCTTGGTATCCGCGCTGGTTTCCAGGACGTCGCCTGGCTGGATCGGCATCATGTTTTTCTCAGCTTCCATCCCCAGCGCTTCTTCCAGAGCGGTGATGTAGTCCATCAACTCCACCGGCGAGCTGTTACCGATATTATAGATTCGATAAGGGGCTGAACTGGTGGCCGGTGAGCCGTTTTCTACGGTCCATTCAGGATCTGCCTGCGGAATGACATCCTGCACGCGGACAATCGCTTCTACAATGTCATCAATGTAGGTGAAATCACGCTTCATCTTGCCGTAGTTGTAGACGTCGATGCTCTTACCTTCCAGCATGGCTTTGGTAAATTTGAACAGCGCCATATCCGGGCGTCCCCACGGGCCATACACGGTGAAGAAACGTAAGCCGGTGGTGGGGATACCATAGAGATGAGAGTAGGTATGCGCCATCAGTTCATTGGCTTTTTTGGTTGCCGCATACAGTGACACCGGGTGATCGACCGAATCATCCGTGGAGAACGGCATCTTGCGGTTCAGACCATACACTGAACTGGAAGAGGCATACAGCAGGTGCTGTACCTTGGTATGCCGGCAGCCTTCCAGAATGTTCAGATAACCAATCAGGTTGGCATCGGCATAGGCATGCGGATTTTCCAGCGAATAGCGTACGCCAGCCTGCGCTGCCAGATGGATTACGCGATCAAACTTCTCAGTAGCAAAAATTTGGGCAATACCCTCGCGATCGGCAAGATCGGTTTTGTAAAAACTGAACAGAGGGGACTGTAAAAGATCCAGGCGAGACTGCTTGAGATTGACATCGTAGTAATCGTTCATGTTGTCGATGCCAACAACCTCATGACCCGCCTCCAGAAGGCGCTGACTTGCATGAAAGCCGATAAATCCTGCGGCTCCAGTGACTAAAAACTTCATATTCATCCTCCGGGATCGGTGTTCCCCGCTATATATATTTGTCGATTTTACACTGGCTTGCCTTCGGGATCATCTGCTTTACCGTTGCAGGATATAAGCAGGTACCGTGGGAAGTACAGGGTTGTACACTTCCCGGGTCTGAGTGAGTGCAGAAGATTTAGGGTAAGTTCGCAAATGATAATCATTATTACATGAAAAATAAGTTAGCGTTATAATCGTTCCTGCTGTTCTTTGATAGTTACCGCACTCTGTTCGCCTCGTAAGCAAAGCAGCGGAAGGCTGAGCCTGGTCAATATTGTTTCTTTTTATATATTTTCCGAACAATTCCTGAATAATCAGTCAGTATTACTATTGTAATGATAGTAATAAAAACTACTTTTTTTCTTTATTATCATATTGTTAAGTTGTTCTGGCGCGGTGTTCGAATAATGTGCGATAGCTGTATGTTTTTTGGCTGAATGGATTGGTTATGCTTTTTCATTTTTATTCTTCCAGACCAGAGCTATAATGCGCGCGTAATTCACAACCTACATATGTATTATTGATAATGCGCAACAAACGTACTCTGCGAAGTACGGAGTGGCCACTTTTGAAGAAAAGTCAAACTCACTTTTATGCAAAAGAGGTTGAGGAAGTACGTTATCCTGATAGTGCTACCGCTGCCTGCTCGCGAACTTGATACTCTGCCTGACTCATGTAGAGATGCGGAGCGCCTTGCTACATGGCTGCTGAAGCCTCACTGCTGAGAGTGGCGCTTTTTGTTGGTTTCAATGGTGAAATGAGAAAGTCCTGATAGATAGGATGCCATAAACTGGGGAGAGTAGCGGTGCATTTGTTGCGGTGTAGCGATGGATGTGAGTCCGGAGAGGGGCGATGAGTACAGATATCCGTTTGTTTTTAGCTTTTTTGCCGAACGCTGACTAGTCTGTTTGTGGCTTTATGAACGCTGCGCTGGCAACGCCAACGACGCGTGTATCCTCTTCGTTACGGTATGACCGGGCAAGACAGACACTTTAGAGAGGGGAGTCCGCATTTTGGTTGCGATAGCCAATGGCGGTAGCGTGTCTGAATTTTAGAATAAACTTATTGTTAGGTTTAACATTTTCTTTACAACCTTAAAGGATGGTTTATGTGTCTTCCACGAGAATCACATTTTCATTCAGCTCTTACTGAGGTTAGCGGTCATCTCCGACTTTGGAGTGTGAATATGCGCAGAAAAGATTGCTCACATATTGCTTGTGCAAAATAATGTTACAATTGGTCTTTGTTTATGGGAATAGCTGTTCGTCTCTAGAGCACAGCAGGTGTCATCGATAATTCTGTTTGATACATATTACGTACGGAATTTTTTGTAGAATAATTTATGAGTATAAAAATGAAGTATAATATAGGGTATTTGTTTGATCTTCTTGTTGTTATAACAAACAAAGATTTAAAGGTACGTTATAAAAGCAGCGTATTTGGTTACTTATGGTCAATTGCGAATCCACTGCTTTTTGCAATGATATATTATTTCATTTTTAAACTCGTCATGCGAGTGCAGATCCCGAATTATACCCTTTTCTTGATTACTGGTTTATTTCCGTGGCAGTGGTTTGCCAGCTCAGCGACAAATTCTCTGTTTTCATTTATCGCCAATGCGCAAATAATCAAAAAAACAGTTTTCCCGCGCTCAGTTATTCCATTGAGTAATGTCATGATGGAAGGGTTGCATTTCTTGTGTACAATTCCTGTGATTATTGCATTCCTGTTTGTGTATGGTATGCGTCCGTCGCTCTCATGGCTCTGGGGTGTACCAATTATTGCGCTTGGTCAGGTGATTTTTACATTTGGTATCTCAATCATATTTTCTACGTTAAATCTGTTCTTCAGGGATTTAGAGCGATTTGTCAGCCTTGGTATCATGCTCATGTTTTATTGCACGCCGATATTATACGCGTCAGATATGATTCCGGAAAAATTTAGCTGGATTATTACCTATAATCCTCTGGCAAGCATGATCCTCAGCTGGCGGCAGCTGTTCATGGATGGCGTCTTAAATTATGAATATATTTCAATCCTTTACATTACGGGTTTAGTCCTGACAATTGTGGGCCTGAGTATTTTTAATAAATTAAAATATCGATTTGCAGAGATTTTGTAATGGAACCAGTAATAAACTTTAGCCACGTTACGAAAGAGTATCCTCTTTACCACCATATTGGCTCAGGAATTAAGGATCTCGTATTTCACCCTAAAAGAGCTTTTCAGCTGTTAAAAGGGCGTAAATATCTTGCGATCGAAGACATTACCTTCACCGTGGGTAAAGGCGAGGCCGTAGCGCTGATTGGTCGTAACGGCGCAGGGAAAAGTACCTCCCTCGGGTTGGTGGCCGGCGTCATTAAGCCTACAAAAGGCACTGTTACAACCCAGGGGCGCGTTGCCTCAATGCTTGAGCTAGGCGGCGGTTTTCACCCTGAATTAACCGGGCGAGAAAATATTTATCTCAATGCGACCCTGCTTGGGCTACGCCGCAAAGAGGTTCAGCAACGGATGGATCGGATAATTGAGTTCTCCGAACTGGGTGATTTCATTGACGAACCTATTCGCGTGTACTCAAGTGGTATGCTTGCGAAGCTTGGATTCTCTGTCATCAGCCAGGTAGAACCCGATATACTTATTATCGATGAGGTACTTGCTGTCGGTGACATTTCGTTCCAGGCCAAATGTATACAAACAATACGAGACTTCAAAAATAAGGGTGTAACGATATTATTCGTTAGCCACAATATGAGTGATGTTGAAAAAATCTGTGACAGAGTTGTTTGGATCGAAAACCATAAACTCCGCGAAATTGGCTCAGCAGAGAGAATCATTGAACTTTACAAGCAAGCAATGGCTTAATAATTGGTAATAAGATGAATAGTATCAAAATTTATACATGTCACCACAAACCCAGTGCTTTTCTAAACGCCTCTATTATTAAACCACTGCATGTCGGGAAGGCTAATACTTATAATGACATTGGCTGTGAAGGAGATGATAGCGGAGACAACATTTCCTTTAAAAACCCCTTTTATTGTGAGCTGACGGCCCACTACTGGCTGTGGAAGAATGAATCCCTTGCTGACTATGTGGGATTTATGCATTACCGCAGACACTTGAACTTTGCAGAACAACAAAATCATCCTGAGGATAACTGGGGGGTTGTTAACTACCCGCTAATCAATGCCGAATACGAAAGCCAGTTTGGCTTAAACGATGAATCCATAAGTACCTGCGTCGATGGATATGATCTGCTGTTACCCAAAAAATGGTCGGTAACATCGGCAGGAAGTAAGAATAACCTTGATCATTATGCAAAAGGTGAGTTTTTACACATTAAAGACTATCAGTCTGCTCTGGATGTCGTTGAAGAACTGTATCCGGAATATAAAGCTGCGATTCAACAATTCAATAATGCAACTGATGGTTATTATACGAACATGTTTGTTATGCGCAAAGACATGTTCCTGGATTATTCTGAATGGCTTTTTGCTATTTTGTCTAATCTTGAAGATCGGATTTCGATGAATAACTATAATGCTCAAGAAAAACGAGTTATAGGGCACATCGCTGAGCGTTTATTCAATATCTATATCATTAAATGTCAACAAGATAAACAGCTTAAAATAAAAGAACTACAGCGCACGTTTGTCACTGCTGAAACATTTAATGGTAAATTAAACCCCGTTTTTGACGAAAGCGTACCGGTTGTTATCAGTTTTGATAATAACTATGCATTAAGTGGCGGGGCATTAATAAATTCAATTGTTCGCCATTCTGATGCTAACAGAAACTATGATATCGTTGTTCTGGAAAATAAGGTCAGCCATTTAAATAAACAACGCCTTATCAAACTAGTTGCTGGTCATAACAACATATCACTGCGCTTTTTTGATGTGAATTCATTCACTGAGATGAGTGATGTTCATACCCGTGCACACTTTAGTGCGTCGACCTATGCGCGCTTGTTTATTCCGCAACTTTTCCGCGAGTATAAAAAAGTTGTGTTTATCGATTCTGACACCGTGGTGAAGGCTGATTTGGCAACACTTCTGGATGTTGAGATCGACACTAACCTGGTTGCCGCTGTTAAAGACATCGTCATGGAAGGATTTGTGAAGTTTGGTACGATGTCAGAATCTGATGATGGCATTATGCCAGCAGGGGAATACCTGAAAAAGACATTAGGAATGACTAACCCTGACGAATATTTTCAGGCCGGGATTATTGTTTTTAACGTCGAACAAATGGTTAAAGAGAACACCTTTGCTCAATTGATGTCAGCATTGAAAGCCAAAAAGTATTGGTTCTTAGATCAGGATATCATGAACAAAGTCTTCTTTGGCCGAGTCAAGTTTTTACCATTAGAATGGAATGTGTACCATGGTAATGGTAATACCGATGATTTCTTCCCGAATCTCAAGTTTTCAACCTATATGCGGTTTTTGGAAGCCAGAAGAAATCCAAAAATGATTCACTATGCGGGTGAAAACAAACCATGGAATACTGAGAAAGTCGATTTCTATGATGATTTTCTTGAGAATGTTTTAAATACGCCATGGGAAAAAGAAATTTACTATCGCCAGTTACCTGTGGCCACGGTAGTACATAATCAACATACTGAACTGCAGCAAACCGTGTTACTGCAGACAAAGATTAAACGAGCTTTAATGCCATATGTTAACAAATATGCTCCTGTCGGTTCGCCAAGAAGAAATAAGCTCACTAAATATTATTATAAAGTTCGCCGCTCGATTCTTGGCTAATATAACTGGAGATACATTATGAAGCGTAACAATATTCTGATCGTCGGTGCTGGTTTTTCAGGTGTGGTCATTGCCCGCCAGCTTGCTGAACAAGGTCACAAGGTTAAAATCATCGATCAGCGGGACCACATCGGAGGAAACTCTTATGACACTCGCGATCCTCAGACTGATGTCATGGTTCATGTCTACGGTCCGCATATTTTCCATACGGATAATGAAACCGTTTGGAAGTTTGTCAATCAGTATGCTGAGATGATGCCCTATGTTAATAGAGTAAAAGCGACTGTTAATGGTCAGGTTTTTTCACTGCCGATTAATTTGCATACTATTAACCAGTTTTTTGCTAAAACCTGTTCTCCTGATGAAGCTCGCGCGCTCATTAGCGAAAAAGGTGATAGCTCGATTCTGGAACCGAAGACATTTGAAGAGCAGGCTTTGCGCTTTATTGGTAAAGAATTATATGAAGCGTTCTTCAAAGGCTACACCATAAAACAGTGGGGGATGCAGCCTTCCGAGCTTCCGGCATCTATACTCAAACGGTTGCCTGTGCGTTTCAATTATGACGATAACTACTTCAATCATAAATTCCAGGGCATGCCGAAGTTGGGCTATACCCATATGATTGAAGCGATCGCCGATCATGAAAATATCACTCTGCAATTACAGCGTGAGTTTGCGGCTGAAAATCGTGAAAGTTATGATCATGTGTTTTATAGCGGGCCGTTAGACGCGTTCTATTCATACCAGCATGGGCGTCTTGGCTACCGTACTCTGGACTTTGAGCGATTTACCTGGCAAGGTGATTATCAGGGCTGCGCGGTCATGAATTATTGCTCAGTTGATGTCCCGTATACGCGAATTACGGAACATAAATATTTTTCCCCGTGGGAAAGCCATGAAGGTTCCGTATGTTATAAGGAATATAGTCGCGCTTGCGGTGAAGATGATATTCCTTACTATCCAATCCGCCAGATGGGTGAGATGGCTCTGCTGGATAAATATTTATCACTGGCGGAGAATGAGAAAAATATTACTTTCGTTGGACGCTTGGGGACTTATCGCTACCTTGATATGGATGTAACGATTGCAGAAGCATTGAAAACGGCCGATAAATATCTGTCCTCATTGTCCAACGACGAAGCGATGCCTGTATTTGTGGCCGACGTACGATGAAACATACTGCATTAATAGTCACTTTTAACCGTCTTGAAAAGCTAAAAAAGACGGTTGCTGAAACTGTTAAGCTGCACTTTACCTCTATCGTTATTGTCAACAACGGGTCCACGGATGGGACCTCTGATTGGCTTCAGACAATCACTGATCCCCGTGTAATTGTCTTGAATCTGGCCTGTAATAACGGTGGCGCCGGAGGGTTTAAGGCCGGTAGTCAATACATATGCAGTTCTGTTGATAGCGATTGGGTCTTCTTTTATGACGATGATGCTTATCCGCAAAGTGATATTCTTGATAAGTTCTCAACGATAAATAAAGAAGGTTGTCGTGTTTTTACGGCTTTAGTTAAAGATTTGCAGGGCCGGACATGCGCGATGAATGTTCCATTTGCAAAAGTCCCGACCTCGTTTAGTGATACTTTGCAATATATCAAACATCCCCAACGATATGTACCAGATAATAAGGAAATGCTGGTGCAAACAGTTTCATTTGTTGGCATGATCATTAAGCGTGAAGTCTTGAATGAGCACCTTCATCATATTTATGATGAACTTTTCCTTTATTTTGATGACCTCTATTTTGGTTATCAATTAACTCTAAGTGGCGAGAAAATTATCTATAATCCGGAACTTGTTTTTACTCATGATGTGAGTATCCAGGGAAAGGTCATATCGCCAGAGTGGAAGGTTTACTATCTTTGTCGAAACTTAATTTTGGCTAAGAGAATATTTACGGAAGTGGCAGTTTTTAGTAGTTCATCAATCCTTTTGCGCCTATGCAAGTATATCTCCATATTCCCTGTACAGCGCCGGAAATGGGTATATCTAAAATTTTTATGCCGTGGGATTGTACATGGTGTAAAAGGAATTAGCGGTAAGTTTCACTAAGTGGACATAGCAATGAAAAAACTGTGTTATTTCATAAATTCGGATTGGTATTTTGATTTGCATTGGACCGATCGTGCAATTGCCGCCCGAGATGCCGGTTATGAGATTCACATTATTAGCCATTTTGTCGATGATAAAATAGCGATAAAATTCAAGACACTAGGTTTTATTTGTCATAATATTCCTCTTGTCGCTCAATCGTTCAACGTTTTGATTTTCTTTCGGGCCTTTTTTAAGGCTCGGAAAATTATTCAAAGCATTAATCCTGATTTATTACACTGCATTACCATCAAACCGTGTTTGATCGGCGGATTTCTGGCTAAAAGTACCCATCGTCCTGTTATTCTGAGTTTTGTCGGTTTAGGCCGAGTATTTTCGGCAGAGTCTGGCTGTCTTAAGCTGCTGCGTAGTTTTACTGTTATGGCATATAAGTATATCGCCAGTAACAAATGCAGCTTGTTTATGTTCGAACATGATAAAGACAGAGCCAAACTCGCCGATCTGGTTGGTATCGATTACAAACAGACTATTGTTATTGATGGTGCGGGTATTAATCCAGAGATTTACAAATATTCTCTGGAGCAGCAACGTGATGTCCCGGTCGTCCTTTTTGCCAGCCGTATGCTGTGGAGTAAAGGACTTGGTGATCTGATTGAAGCCAAAAAAATACTGAGTAATAAAAATATTCACTTTACGCTGAATGTTGCCGGTATCTTAGTTGAGAATGATAAAGACGCGATTCCGCTAGCGACGATACAGAAATGGCAAAGCGAAGGCGTGATAAACTGGCTCGGTCATTGCTCTAATGTATTTGATTTAATTGAAGAATCAAATATCGTTGCTTTGCCGTCGGTCTACGCCGAAGGCGTACCACGTATCTTGCTGGAAGCTTCCTCGGTCGGGCGTGCTTGTATCGCTTATGATGTTGGTGGCTGTGATAGCTTAATTATCAACAACGATAATGGGTTAATTGTAAAAAGTAAATCTGTCGAGGAATTAGCGGAGAAACTCGGTTTCCTGTTAGATAATCCTGAAACGCGAGTCGCAATGGGTATCAATGGCAGAAAGCGTATTCAAGATAAATTCTCGAGCGTGATGATCATTAATAAAACATTAAAAACATATCGCGATGTTGTTGAAGAGTAATTTTTGATGAAGCTGAGTCGCTTTCATCTTACCTATCCTTAATGAACTGGAAACCTACAAATTAAACGCTACCAATAAATAAATATAATTGCGTTTAGAATCTAAGCGTCAAGGTGATTACATGTCTGAAAAAAAGAGTATTGCTGTTTCTGTTATTATCCCTGTGCACAATGCTGCTGGATATATTTCCGATACATTAAGCACCGTTTTGTCGCAAACATTAAATGATATCGAAATCATTATTATCAATGATTGTTCTGACGATAATACCTTAGAGATTGTCTCTGCGCTGGCTGAAACTGATTCACGGATTAGAGTTATTAACAACACGACAAATCTTGGTGGTGGAGGATCGAGAAACGTTGGGTTGGATGCTGCTATCGGTGAGTACGTTATTTTTCTCGATGACGACGATTACGCTGATAACATGATGTTGGAGCGCATGTACGCGCAGGCCAGCGATACACAAGCGGATGTCGTTATTTGTCGCAGCCAGTCTTTTGATCCCTCCTTACAAGTTTATGCTCCGATGCCGTGGTCAGTTCGCCAGGAGCTGCTACCTGATCTTATGGTTTTTTCCTCCCAGGATATTCCCTCTGACTTTTTCCGCGCCTTTGTCTGGTGGCCATGGGACAAGCTTCTCAGGCGTCAATTTATTGCTACTCATCAGCTTCGTTTTCAGGAAATCAGGACAACAAACGATCTTTTCTTCGTCTGTGCCTTCATGCTGATGGCGAATAGAATCTCGGTCTTAAATGAAACGTTAATTTCTCATACCATCAATCGTAGTGAATCCTTATCCGCCACGAGAGCAGAATCGCACCGCTGTGCTGTTGAAGCATTAGTGGCTCTTAAAGCATTTATCTGTCAGCAGGGGATGATGGATCAACGTCTCAGAGATTACAAAAACTATGTTGTCGTTTTCCTTGAGTGGCATTTAAACACGATATCTGGTCCGGCATTTCATCCGTTTTATCAGCAAGTGAAAGAGTTTATTGTTGCGTTAGATGCAAAGAATGATGATTTTTATGATGAATTTATCGCCGCCGCGCATCATAGAATCACTACGCTGTCAGCTGAAGAGTACCTATTCTCCCTTAAAGATCGTGTTCTGAAGGAGCTTGAGTTTTTCCAGGCAAAGAGCTCCGCATTACAGCAAGAAGTTGAGACGCTGACTGACTCATTCGCTGAGCAAAAGGATGAAAATGCGATATTGCATAATCAATTGCATGAGATTGAAGAGCGGGTTACTGAACAGGAAAAGAATATTCGTCAGTTAACTGACAAAAATAATAATATGCATCATGAAATAACTATCAAACAGCAAGAATTCAATGAAATTTATCAGCATCACAAAAATTTAATCTCTTCTTTATCCTGGAAGTTGACTAAGCCACTACGAGTGGTAAGACGTTTTTTTAAATAATTTCAAAAAGAAGTTAAGCAAGTTTCACTTCTTTGTTAGTGTTCTTGTTATTTTCAATAAAATTTTCGTTAAATAAAAGAGCTCCTGGTCATATGATTTGCGAGTCTCTATTCCTGTTAGATTAATAATTTATTAGTTAGAGAGTAATAGGTTTTTGTCGAGTTTTACTGGGGGCAGTAATATCTCGATGTGTGTACATGTGTTTTTTTTGTGACTTCCTGCCTGTTGAATTTTTTCTATCGGGCAGTGATCACCTTTGAATATTGATAGCTATTCTTTTTATTACTAATAAATTCTTTCTTCTAAAAGA
This sequence comes from Klebsiella sp. YJ, assembly GCF_002108615.1. Taxonomy (NCBI): domain Bacteria; kingdom Pseudomonadati; phylum Pseudomonadota; class Gammaproteobacteria; order Enterobacterales; family Enterobacteriaceae; genus Klebsiella; species Klebsiella sp. YJ. The sequence continues at coordinate 408,122 of NZ_MTEG01000001.1, read as the reverse complement.
ATGTAGTTTTACTCATTGGAATATGGGGTGTAGATTGTCTGTTAACAGATTTGATGCCATTGATGGCACTCGTGGGATATTGGCGGGTATGGTCATGCTCAGCCATATGTTTGGCAGCTTTATGGGGTGGCCGCAAGTCAGACCATTTAGCGGTGCCTATCTGTGCGTGGTATATTTTTTCATCATGAGTGGCTTTGTTCTAACCTATGCCCACGCCTCAGGAAACTTTTTCAAATACGTTCTTACACGTTTTGCCAGATTATGGCCGCTTCATTTTCTGTCAACGATACTGATGGTAGCCATTTATTACTACAATGCACACCATGGCGGCTATGTTTCCAGTCCGGATGTTTTTTCTATTAGCGTGATATTAAAAAATATATTATTTCTTCATGGTCTTTACTGGCATGACTTCAAGTTAGTCAATGAGCCATCATGGAGTATCAGTATTGAGTTTTGGGTGTCACTTTTAATTCCTCTAATCTTTACGCGATTAGGAAATATGACTCGTGCGGTAGTTGCAGGTTTATTATTTATTTTTCTGTGGCATAAACATCCATCAGGGATACCGCCATCAATGCTAACAGCAATGCTGTCAATGCTGATTGGTTCATTGTTTTTTTCTTTATCACAGACAGAGTACTTTAAGTGTCTGATGAAAGAAAAGTTCATGGCTTTCTTTATTACCGCAGCGGCTATCGTATCGATCGTTGGCGTATATGCAATGAACCATAGTCGACTGGACTATTTTTTATTTGTTGCGTTTATCCCGATGCTATTCATCGATCATCTTCCGGATAATCAATTGATAAAGAGAATTTTCACCTCTAATTTATTCTTGTTTCTCGGTTATATTAGCTTCCCTTTGTATTTATTGCATGAACTGGTTATCGTATCCGGATTCATTTTTGACTCTGAGAATGCCTGGGTATCAATATCAATAGCGGCATTTGCATCAATATTCATTGCCTATATTTATGCGCGATTTATCGATTATCCTCTCTATCGGGCGTTAAAGCGTCAGATTGCCAAAATAAGTTAATTATAGTTTGGGTTTTATTGAACGGTATTTAACTGGTTAGTGCACTGCAGCCGGAGTAGCGTTGCGACGGCTAAAAGGGGAGGGGCCTACCCTCCCTTCATCGATTTATTTATGCCTGCTACGCAGGTTCTCGACCACCGCCGTCAAATCCAGCCCCTGATCCTGCAGCAGTACCAGCAGGTGATACATCAGATCCGATGCCTCGTTCTTCAGCTCAAACTGGTCGTGCACCGTCGCGGCCAGCGCGGTTTCCACGCCTTCTTCCCCGACCTTTTGCGCAATACGCTTGGTACCGCTGGCGTACAGCTTCGCGGTATATGAGCTTTCCGGATCCGCATGCTTACGCTCGGCCAGCAGTTGTTCCAGCTGATACAGGAACAGCCACTGGTGGCCGGCGTCACCGAAGCAGCTGGAAGTGCCTTTATGGCAGGTCGGGCCGATTGGGTTAACCAGCACCAGCAGGGTATCGTTATCGCAATCCGGAGTAATACTCACCACGTTGAGAAAGTTGCCGGAGGTTTCCCCTTTGGTCCACAGACGCTGTTTGGTCCGCGAATAAAAGGTCACTTTACCGCTCCCTTCGGTCTTCGCCAGCGCATCCTGATTCATGTAGCCCAGCATCAGGACTTCGCCGGAGATGGCGTGCTGTACGATGGCCGGCATCATGCCGTCGGTTTTTTCCCAGTCCAGCTGTTCAGTTAACATACCCTAATCTCCACGCCCTGTGCTGCCAGGTACGTTTTTAGTTCACCAATATTAATAATCTGCTTGTGGAACACCGACGCGGCCAGCGCGCCGTCGACGTTGGCGTCGCGGAAGGCTTCAAGGAAGTGCTCCATGGTGCCGGCGCCGCCGGAAGCGATAAGCGGCACGTGGCAGACGGCGCGGACTTTACGCAACTGCTCAAGATCGTAGCCGTTACGCACGCCATCCTGATTCATCATGTTCAGCACGATCTCGCCGGCGCCACGTTTCTGCACTTCCTGCACCCAGTCGAGAGTCTCCCACTGAGTCACTCGCGTGCGGCTCTCATCGCCGGTGTACTGGTTAACGTGATATTTACCGCTCTCGGCATCAAACCAGGTGTCGATGCCCACCACAATACACTGCACGCCAAAACGATCGGCCAGACGGGTAATCAGCGTCGGATCGGCCAGCGCCGGGGAGTTAATCGAAATCTTGTCGGCGCCGAAGGAGAGAATCTGCGCCGCATCGTCGAGGGATTTAATTCCGCCTGCGACACAGAAAGGAATATCGATCACTTCCGCTACCCGCGACACCCAGCTTTTATCGACGACGCGGCCGTCGCTGGAGGCGGTGATATCGTAGAACACCAGCTCATCAGCGCCTTCGTCGGCATAGCGTTTCGCCAGCGGGACGATATCGCCGATGATTTCGTGATTACGGAACTGCACGCCTTTCACTACCTGGCCGTCGCGAACGTCGAGGCAGGGGATTATCCGTTTTGCCAGCATTGAATGGCCTCCGTTACGTTAAATTTACCTTCCAGCAGCGCGCGACCGACAATCACGCCGCGCACACCGGTTCCGCGCAGCGCGGCAATATCATTAAGGTCGCCGATACCGCCAGAAGACTGAAAGGCCACCTGCGGATAGCGGGCGCACACTTCTTCATACAGCGCGACGTTGGACCCCGCCAGAGTGCCATCGCGAGAGATATCGGTGCACAGGACGTGCTGCAGGCCGACGGATTGATAGCTCTCCACCAGCTCTTCCAGCGTCACGCCGGAGTTTTCCTGCCAGCCGCTGACTGCTACCTGCTTGTTGCCTTGCGCGTCGATACGCACGTCCAGCGCCAGCACCAGATGCTGCGGGCCAAAACGCGTAAACCAGCCTTTTACCACTTCCGGCGATTTCACCGCCGTTGAACCCACCACCACGCGCGCCACGCCTGCGGCAAGCAGGGCTGCCACATCTTCTTCCGTCCGCACGCCGCCGCCAACCTGCACCGGCACGTTCACTCCGGCAACCAGCGTTTTCAGCAGCGGGATCTGGCGCTTCTCCGGGTCTTTCGCGCCGGTCAGGTCGACCAGGTGCAGCACTTCGGCCCCTTGCGCGGCGTAGGACTGCAGGCGCGGCAGCGGATCGTTGCCGTAGTCGCGCTGCTGGCCGTAATCGCCCTGATGGAGACGGACAACCGTGCCGTCAATTAAATCTAAAGCAGGAATGATCATCACATCTCCAGGAAGTTTTTCAGCAGCTGCGCCCCGGCGCTGCCCGAGCGTTCCGGGTGAAACTGGACGCCAAAAAAGTTATCTTTCTGTACCGCCGCGGTGAACGGCTCGCCGTAATGACACTGGGCGATGGTGTAAGGATTCACCGGCATGGCATAGCTGTGAACGAAATAAAAATACGCGCCGTCATCAATACCGCGGAACAGACGGTTCCCGGCTTTCGGGTAGACCCGGTTCCAGCCCATATGCGGCAGCGGCAGCCCGTGGTCGGTCATTTTCGGCACGTCTTCTTCGATAATACCCAGCAAATCCACGCCGTTGCTCTCTTCGCTGCGCCGCCCCAGCAGCTGCATGCCGAGGCAGATGCCGAGCACCGGCTGGGTGCAGGCTTTCACCAGCTCAATCAGCTCGCGTTCGCGAATCTGATCCATGGCCGCCTGCGCGGTACCGACGCCGGGTAAAAACAGTTTATCGGCGCGCAGCACCACATCCGGATCGCGGCTGACCGCCGGCTGGTAGCCGTGGCGGCCGATTGCCGACTTTACCGAATTGAGGTTGGCACAGCCGGTGTCGAGGATCACCACGTTCATCACAGGACTCCTTTCGACGAGGGGAGCGTATCGCCCTGCACGCGAATGGCCTGACGCAGCGTACGGCCAAAGGCCTTAAACAGGCTTTCGACGCGATGATGGTCATTCTTGCCCTTCGTTTTCAGGTGCAGCGTGACCGCCATGGTGTAGGAGAGCGAACGGAAGAAGTGCTCCACCATCTCGGTGCTCAGATCGCCGACGCGCTGATAGGCGAAGTCGGCTTTATATTCCAGGTGCGGGCGACCGGAAATATCCAGCGCGCAGCGGGCCAGACATTCGTCCATCGGCAGCACAAACCCAAAACGGTTGATCCCGCGCTTATCGCCCAGCGCCAGCCTCAACGCCTCGCCCAGCGCCAGACCGGTATCTTCCACGGTGTGGTGATCGTCGATATAGAGGTCGCCGCCGACGTTAATCTCCAGACGGAAACCGCCGTGGGTGGCGATTTGATCGAGCATATGATCGAAGAAGCCGACGCCGGTGTGGATTTTGCTGCCGCCTTCGCGATCCAGCCAGACTTTGACATCCACCTGGGTCTCTTTGGTGTTGCGCTCAACGTGGGCATAGCGGTCGCGGCGAGTCAGCTGTTCGCAGATAGTCGGCCAGTTCAGCGTCTCGCGGTCATAGCGCAGGCCAGTAATGCCCATGTTATCCGCCAGCTCGATGTCGGTGGCGCGATCGCCGATAACGTAGCTGCGGGCTTTATCCATGACGCCCTCTTCCAGCCACGGCAGCACCAGCTGGGTTTTAGGCTTGCGGCATTCGCAGTTGTCGGCCGGCAGATGCGGACAAATCAGCACCTCGTCGAAACTGACGCCCTGGGAAGAGAACACCTGCATCATCAGATTGTGCGGGCCGTCAAACTCCGCCTGCGGCAGACTGTCGGTCCCCAGACCGTCCTGATTGGTGATCATCACCAGCTTGTAACCTTCCTGCTGCAGTTTCAGCAGGGCAGGGATCACCTGCGGCTCAAAGGCCAGCTTTTCAAAGCGGTCTACCTGAAAATCAACCGGTGGCTCGGAAATCAGCGTACCGTCACGGTCAATAAAGAGAAACTTCTGGGTCATACATTCTCCGCAGTCAAAGCGTCAATCACGCGCTGGCTCTCTGCACGGGTACCGATAGTGATACGCAAACAGCCGCTTAATGAGGGTTGTTTATTCTGGTCTCGTAAGATAATGCCCTGATCCCACAAAGATTTAAACACTGTGCTGGACGCTTTAAAGCGTACGAGGACATAGTTAGTCTCGGCGTCGAAGACCTGTTCAACGCACGGGATATCGCGCAGCTGACCGATCAGATACTCACGCTCGTCGAGAATCTGCGCCACGCGCGCGCGCATCGCGGCGATACCCTGCTCGTTGAGCGCCTGGGCGGCAATGTCGGCCACCGGCGTTGACAGCGGGTAGGGGGCGATGACTTTCATTAACAGACTAATCACCTCGGCATTCGCCAGGGTAAACCCACAGCGCAGTCCGGCGAGGGCAAAGGCTTTTGACAGCGTGCGCAGGACCACCAGGTGCGGATAGTCGCTCAGCCAGCCGGCCAGCGTCGCCTGCGGACAGAACTCGATATAGGCTTCATCGGCCACCACAATCGCTTTCCCGCGGGTCATCTCCAGCAGCGTGCGCATATCGTTGGGGTTAATAATCTGCCCGGTCGGGTTATTCGGGCTGCAGACAAACACCACCTTCACGCCGTCGAGATTCGCGGCGATGCCCGGCAGATCGAGCTGCCAGTCGCTCAGGCTCGGTACCGTCCGGCAGGCCACGCCGATGGTTTCAGCGCTAACGCTGTACATGCCGTAGGTTGGCGGACAATAGAGCACCGCATCTTGTCCCGGTTCGCAGAAGGCGCGGATCAGCAGCTCGATACCTTCATCGGCGCCGCGGCTGACCAGAACCTGCTCCGGCTTAACGCCGGCATAGCGGGCATAATTCTCAATCACCGCTTTCGGCTGGCATTCCGGGTAGCGGTTCAGCGTCTGCTGGGTCAGCTGAAATTCGACGGCGGTCGGGAACTCATTGGCGTTCAGCCAGACATCGCCTTTGCCGCCCAGACGGCGAGCAGACTGATAAGGCGTCAGATCGCGCACGTTAGCGCGGGCTAAATCTTCGATGCTCATGCTTGCTCCTTAAGGGCTGCAACGCGCAGCGTAACGGCATTTTTGTGGGCGGTCAGGCGCTCTGCGGCGGCGAGGATCTCAATGGTCGAGGCGAGGGCGGCAAAGCCTTCGCGCGACAGCTCCTGCACGGTCATGCGTTTCTGGAAGTCCGCCAGTCCCAGACTTGAGCAGGTGGCGGTATAGCCATAGGTCGGCAGCACGTGGTTGGTGCCGGAGGCATAATCACCGGCGGATTCCGGCGACCAGTCGCCGAGGAACACCGAACCGGCGCTGGTAATGCTGTCAACCAGTTCACGGGCGTTACGGGTCTGGATAATCAGGTGTTCCGGACCGTACTGGTTGGAGATTTCTACGCACTGGGCGAGATCGCGGGCCACGATAATACGGCTGGCCGAGAGCGCTTCCCGGGCGGTCTCAGCGCGCGGCAGCTCCGCCAGCTGGCGCTCAACGGCGCGGGCGACCTGTTGTCCCATCGCCGCATCCGGAGTCAGCAGGATCACCTGAGAATCCGGGCCGTGTTCCGCCTGCGACAGCAGGTCGGAGGCGACAAAGTCCGGCGTCGCGCCGCTGTCGGCAATCACCAGCACTTCTGACGGTCCTGCCGGCATATCGATCGCCGCGCCGTCCAGACGCTGGCTGACCTGGCGCTTGGCTTCGGTGACGAAGGCGTTGCCCGGGCCAAAAATTTTATCGACTTTGGCCACCGACTCAGTGCCGAAAGCCAGCGCGGCAATCGCCTGAGCGCCGCCGACGTTGAAGATGGTGCGCACGCCGCAAAGCTGGGCCGCGTAAAGAATCTCATCGGCAATCGGCGGCGGGGAGCACAGAACGACCTGTTGGCATCCCGCGATGCGCGCCGGCGTCGCCAGCATCAGTACCGTCGAGAACAGCGGCGCAGAACCGCCGGGAATATAGAGGCCGACGGAGGCGATAGGACGGGTCACCTGCTGGCAACGTACGCCCGGCAGCGTCTCCACGTCCACGCCCGGCAGTTTTTGCGCGTTGTGGAAGGTCTCGATATTGCTGACTGCGACCGCCATGGCTTGTTTCAGCTCATCGCTGAGGCGAGCGCCGGCAGCGGCAATCTCTTCTTCGCTGACTTGCAGCGTTTTGACATCGGTTTTATCAAACTTTGCGCTGTATTCGCGCAGCGCCGCGTCGCCATTGGTTTTGACGTTATCAAGAATGTCCGCCACCGTACGGGTGATGCTGTCGGAGGCAGAAATCGCCGGGCGCATTAAGAGTTGTTGCTGTTGTTCTGCGCTGCAGCTGTTCCAGTCGATGATGGTATTGAAGCTCATGGTCGTTTCCCCTGTCTAATCTCTGAGACAGGCCCGTCGGGCCTGTTCCCCGTGGATTACTCCATCATTTTCTCGATGGGCAGTACCAGAATGGAGCTGGCACCCAGCGCTTTCAGTTTTTCCATGGTTTCCCAGAACAGGGTTTCGCTGCTGACCATATGCATGGCAACACGCTGTTTGTCACCTGCCAGCGGCAGAATAGTCGGGCGTTCAGCGCCTGGCAGCAGGGCCACCACTTCCTCCAGACGTTCGGTCGGGGCGTGCATCATGATGTATTTGGATTCGCGCGCCTGAATCACCCCCTGAATACGGGTCAGCAGACGGTCGATGAGCTGCTGTTTAGCATCGGCCATTTCGCCATCGCGCTGGATCAGACAGGCTTTAGAGCGGAACATCACTTCCACTTCGCGCAGACCGTTGGCTTCCAGGGTGGCGCCGGTGGAGACCAGGTCGCAAATCGCGTCGGCCAGGCCAGCGCGCGGGGCGACTTCAACGGAACCGTTCAGCAGACAGGATTTAAAGGAGATGCCTTTCTGATCGAGGTAGCGCTTGAGCAGGTGCGGATAGGAGGTGGCAATACGTTTGCCGTCCAGCAACGACGGGCCTTCCCAGCGTTCATCCGCCGGAGTGGCCAGCGACAGGCGGCAGCCGCCAAAATCAAGGCGACGCAGAGTGAAATAGCGCGGATCCTCACCCTGAGCGCGACGGCTCAGCAACTCTTCTTCCAGCACGTTCTCGCCAATGATGCCGAGATCCACCACGCCGTCCATAATCAGCCCCGGGATATCGTCATCGCGGACACGCAGAATGTCGATCGGCATATTTTCCGCCAGCGCAATCAGACGCTGGGTGTGCAAATTCACTTTAATGCCACAACGGCTCAGTAATTCGCGTGAATCTTCGCTCAGGCGGCCTGATTTTTGAATAGCTATGCGTAAACGGCTGTTGTCTAACATTCTTATTTCCTCTTAATTCCTGTCTGAATCTGTCCGAATTTGGTTCAAAAAAAAGCCCCCGGAAGTAAATCTTCCGGGGGCTCTATTCGCGCTCATGCACCTCTGGAAGATCTAAACGTCTTCCAGCACACATCGCCTGAAAGACTAGTCAGGATGATGGTGATGATGATGGTGTTTAAATTGAACGCTGTTCATAAAATTCTCTTTGAATGACTATGCATTTGATGCCTTTTAACCTAAACCACTTCAAGCGCAGAAAGCAAGGGCTTTTTACCATCATTAATTCATTTCATCTTTACTGAAGAAATTGTCAGTTGCCGCTGGCTGGCGTAGCCTTAAGTCAGCACAGCGAAAGAGTCAGGAGCCAGGTATGAAAAAGGTCGCAATTGTCGGTTTAGGATGGCTGGGCATGCCGCTCGCTTTGTCATTGAGCGCGCGGGGATGGCAGGTTACCGGCAGCAAAACCACCCAGGACGGCGTGGAGGCGGCGAGGATGTGCGGTATCGACAGCTATCCGTTACGCCTGGAGCCGCAGCTGGTCTGCGATGCCGAAGATCTGGATGCATTGATGAACGTGGATGCGCTGGTGATTACGCTGCCGGCACGCCGCAGCGGGCCTGGGGAGGATTTTTATCTGCAGGCGGTACAGGAGCTCGTCGATACGGCGCTGGCCTACCATATCCCGCGGATTGTCTTCACCAGTTCCACTTCCGTATACGGCAATGCCAGCGGGACGTTAAAAGAAAATTCGCCGCGCGATCCGCAAACCGCCAGCGGCAGGGTGTTGAAGGAGCTGGAGGACTGGCTGCACAACCTTCCGGGTACCTCGGTGGATATTTTGCGTCTGGCCGGACTGGTGGGGCCCTCTCGTCATCCCGGGCGTTTCTTTGCCGGGAAGTCCGCGCCGGATGGTCAGCACGGCGTGAACCTGGTACACCTGCAGGATGTCATTTCAGCAATCGAGCTGCTGCTGCAGGCTCCGAAGGGCGGACACATCTATAATATATGTGCGCCCAAACATCCGGCGCGCGGCGTGTTCTATCCGCAAATGGCCCGTGAACTTGGCTTACCGGCCCCGGTGTTTGCCGATAGCCCAAACGGCGGCGCCGGAAAAATTATTGATGGTAACCGTATCTGCTATGAACTGGGGTTTGACTATCAGTACCCCGATCCGCTGGTGATGCCGATGGAGTAATCCGCCAGCGGGGAATCGCGAACCTGAGGGGGCGGCGATGAAACCACTGCTGGATGTGCTCGTCATTCTGGATGCGCTGGAAAAAGAGGGGAGCTTTGCCGCTGCGTCGGCAAAGCTGTACAAAACGCCTTCTGCGCTGAGCTATACCATTCATAAGCTGGAAAGCGATCTCAATATTCAGCTGCTTGACCGCAGCGGCCATCGGGCGCGCTTTACCCCCACCGGACAGATGCTGCTGGAAAAGGGGCGCGAAGTTCTGCATACCGTCCGCGAGCTCGAAAAACAGGCGATTAAACTGCATCAGGGCTGGGAAAATGCGCTGGTGCTGGCGGTGGATAACACTTTCCCCTTCTTTTTACTGGCGCCTCTGGTCAGCCGGTTCTATCAGCAGCATACCGCTGCCCGACTGCGTTTTGTCCGCGATACGCCGGCCAGTGGCTGGAATGCGCTGGTGGAAGGGCGGGCAGATATTGTCGTTGGGGTATTAAGCGATCCGCCGGCGCGGGTTGGCTATGGCTTTAGCCAGCTAGGTGAGCTGGCGCACATCTTCGTTATCGCGCCGCAGCATCCGCTGGCAAAAATGGATGCGCCGCTAAGCTGGCGGGCGATGAAACACTATCGGGCTATCGTGAGCGGCGGGGAGTGGCCGTCGGTTGACGATCAGGAAAGCCTGGTGACGTACGATTTTGCCGGCCAGCTGATGTTGATTAGCGCGGGGCTGGGATGGGGGTATGTGCCAAGGTATCTGGTGCAGGCTCAGCTGGAAAGCGGTGAGCTGATAGAGAAAGAGGTGGCCTCTCATTTACCCGCGCATCGGGCATGGCTGGGCTGGAATGAAGACGCCGCCGGACTCTCTTGCGCATGGTGGCGCAGCGAGATTTTAGCAAATAATGCTATCCATACGATCTATGATATTAAAATTGTATAAATATTAATCTGTTAAGTAATTGTGGCGACGATTTGGCGCTCCAACATCTTGTCATTTGGCCAGTAAGTGTTGCAAAATACGCGGCCTGAAAAAATAGAAACTAGCCGACGCTTTTTTAAAGTGTCGGTTATTTTTTTGCTTTAAAGACACATCATTCAATACCAAGAGGCCGGGCTTCGTACCGGATAGATATTTACTAAAAACCGACAGTCGTTGTCGCTGAGGAATACACTAAAATGGGGCAATTTTTTGCTTACGCGCTGGCCTTCGCCGTAAAAGGGGATAACCACCATGTCGCATAACGCTACTCCAAAAACCTCTCGCGTGGAATTACGTAAAACGCTTACGTTGATTCCGGTTGTAATGATGGGCCTGGCCTATATGCAGCCGATGACGCTGTTCGATACGTTTGGTATCGTCTCTGGTTTGACCGACGGTCACGTCGCGACGGCTTACGCCTTCGCACTGATCGCCATTCTCTTTACGGCACTGAGCTACGGTAAACTGGTTCGTCGTTTCCCGTCAGCGGGTTCCGCTTACACCTACGCTCAGAAATCCATCAGCCCGGCCGTGGGCTTTATGGTGGGCTGGTCATCGCTGCTGGACTATCTGTTCATGCCGATGATCAATATTCTGCTGGCCAAAATTTACTTTGAAGCGCTGGTGCCTTCAATTCCTTCGTGGATTTTCGTTGTCGCGCTGGTGGCCTTTATGACCATCTCTAACCTGCGCAGCATCAAGACCGTAGCGAACTTCAACACCCTGATCGTTATCCTGCAGATGGGGATCGTGGCGGTGATTGTTGGCCTGATTATCTACGGCGTGATGCACGGCGAAGGCGCAGGCACACTGACCAGCACCCGTCCGTTCTGGTCTGAAGGAGCGCACGTGGTGCCGATGATTACCGGTGCGACCATTCTGTGCTTCTCGTTCCTCGGCTTTGATGGCATCTCTTCGCTGTCTGAAGAGACCAAAGACGCTGAGCGCGTGATTCCGAAGGCTATCTTCCTGACTGCGCTGATTGGCGGCCTGATTTTCATCGGCGCCTCTTACTTCCTGCAGCTCTATTTCCCGGATATCTCGCGCTTTAAAGATCCGGACGCATCACAGCCTGAAATTATGCTGTACGTCGCGGGTAAAACCTTCCAGTGGGGCGTGCTGATCTTCTCCAGCGTGACCGTGCTGGCTTCCGGTATGGCCGCGCATGCAGGCGTTTCTCGTCTGATGTACGTCATGGGCCGCGACGGCGTGTTCCCGACCCGTTTCTTCGGCTACGTCCACCCGAAATGGCGTACTCCGGCGTGGAACGTGCTGCTGGTTGGCGCGATTGCTCTGCTGGCGATTAAATTCGACCTGGTGACGGCGACGGCGCTGATTAACTTCGGGGCGCTGGTGGCATTTACCTTCGTTAACCTGTCGGTGATCTCCCAGTTCTGGATCCGTGAAAAGCGTAACAAGACGCTGAAAGACCACTTTAACTACCTGTTCCTGCCGGTGTGCGGCGCCCTGACCGTGGGTGCGCTGTGGATTAACCTGGAAGAGAGCTCAATGATTCTGGGCCTGATCTGGGGCGGTATTGGTCTGGTGTACCTGGCCTGCGTGACCAAAAGCTTCCGCAACCCGGTACCGCAGTACGAAGACGTGGCGTAACCATCGCCCGTAGTGATTCAAAAAGCCGGAGGGAAACCTCCGGCTTTTTTGTTTCCGTCGCTCGCGGATTTCCCCGTGGTGGCTGACGCCTTACCGGGGTTACAGGGAAGAGCTGTCCGGTAGCCGGAAAGAAGCGACAGATCGGGTCGCTAGTACAGAGCCAGTAGGCCGGGAAAGGCGTCAGCCGCCAGCCGGTAGAAGTGCGGGCACATATCCCGAAGGGTTGACTTCACCTGCTACATCACCTTCAAAAGCGCATCCAGCAGCCCGGGAAAGCGCGCGTCGAGATCCTCCCGGCGCAAGGAAATCATATTCTCCCGTCCCTGAGGGCGCTGCCAGATGACCCCGCTATCGCGCAGGACGCGCCAGTGGTGGGTCATCGTCGACTTGGCGATGTCTTCATGACGCAATGCGTTACAACTCTGCTCGCTGCCGTCGGCCAGGATGCGAACGATCTCCAGGCGCATCGGGTTACCAAGGGCAAAAAGAACATTTTCCAGGCGAATGTGTTCACGTTCGGGGTGATTGGCGATCATAATATTCCTGTGTCGGCGGTTGCGCGGCTCCCGGGAGTCGCAGCCCGTATCGGCGGCTGGCAGGTAATATATCCAAACTGAGGGTCTAACGCCACGCGTGCAAGCCGCCGCTTCACCAATGACAGTGATAGTAAAAATAGTTCGAATATACTCGTACAATTGTACTATGATGGCGGCAGTTAACCACTCTGCGGCACAATTTGGCCGCTTACTGACAGTCAAAATGACTAAGGACGCATCATGCCCCGACCCATCCCTCTCGAACGTTATCGCAACATCGGTATCTCCGCGCATATCGATGCCGGTAAAACCACCACCACCGAGCGCATTCTGTTTTACACCGGAATGAGCCACAAACTGGGTGAAGTACACGATGGCGCGGCAACCACTGACTGGATGGCGCAGGAGCAAGAGCGCGGAATTACCATTACCTCCGCCGCGGTGAGCTGTTTCTGGCCCGGCATGGACCGTAGCTTCGAGCCGCATCGCATCAATATTATCGACACCCCGGGCCACGTGGATTTCACCATCGAAGTGGAGCGCTCGATGCGCGTGCTGGACGGTGCGGTGATGGTCTATGACTCCGTCGGCGGCGTGCAGCCGCAGTCGGAAACCGTGTGGCGACAGGCGAATAAATATCACGTTCCGCGGCTGGCCTTCGTCAATAAAATGGACCGTCCGGGCGCTGATTTCTTCCGCGTCGTGCAGATGATGATTGACCGCCTGAAGGCAAATCCTGTGCCGATCGTGATCCCTGTAGGCGCCGAGGAGCATTTCACCGGCGTGGTGGACCTCATCAAAATGCGCGCCATTTTATGGGATGACGCGACCCAGGGGATGACCTTCAGCTATGCGCCGGTACCGGACGAGCTGCTGGCAACCGCCCGACAGTGGCGAGAGAAAATGGTCTCCGCAGCGGCGGAAGCTAACGATGAGCTGATGGATAAATATCTCGAGAGCGGCGAACTGAGCGAGGCCGATATTGTGGCCGGGCTGCGTAAACGTACCGTTGGCGGCGAAATTCAGCCGGTGCTGTGCGGTAGCGCCTTTAAAAATAAAGGCGTACAGCGGATGCTGGATGCGGTTATCGAACTGATGCCTTCGCCGCAGGATGTGCCGGCGATTGACGGCGTTGATGAGAAAGGGCAGCCGGCGGAACGCCATCCTGGCGACGACGAACCGTTCTCGGCGCTGGCGTTTAAACTGATGACTGACCCGTACGTCGGCCAGCTGACCTTTATTCGTGTCTATTCCGGCACCCTGAAAAAAGGCGACGCGGTTTACAACCCGGTCAAAGGTAAGAAAGAACGCATCGGGCGTATTGTGCTGATGCATGCCAACGATCGCCACGAAGTGGATGAGCTGCATGCCGGGGATATTGCCGCCTGCGTCGGGTTGAAAGATGTCACCACCGGCGACACCCTGTGCGATCCGAATGCGATCATTACCCTGGAACGGATGGAGTTCCCGGAACCGGTGATTTCGTTAGCGATTGAGCCGAAAACCAAAGCGGATCAGGAAAAAATGGGGATTGCCCTCCAGCGCCTGGCCTCTGAGGATCCCTCTTTCCGCCTGCATACTGATGAAGAGTCCGGGCAGACAATTATCTCCGGGATGGGCGAACTGCATCTGGAAATTATCGTCGACCGGATGAAGCGTGAGTTCAGCGTTGAGGCGAATATCGGCCGTCCACAGGTGACCTACCGCGAGACACTGCGTAAAACGGTGAAAGAGGTGGAAGGGAAATTTGTCCGTCAGTCCGGCGGGAAAGGGCAATATGGTCATGTTGTACTGACCCTCGAACCGCTGGCGCCGGGGAGCGGCTTTGTGTTTGAAGACGCAACGAAAGGCGGCGTAGTGCCGCGCGAGTACATTCCTTCGGTGGAGAAAGGCTTGCGCGAAGCGATGGGCACCGGCGTGCTGGCGGGTTATCCGGTGGTCGATGTCAAAGCGACCCTGACATTTGGCTCGTATCATGATGTCGACTCATCGGAAATGGCCTTCCGCATGGCGGCGATTTTCGGCTTCAAGGAGGGGGCGCGCAGAGCCGATCCGGTGATTCTCGAACCGGTGATGCATGTGGAGGTGGAAACGCCGGAAGAGTACGCCGGGAATATTATGGGCGATCTCTCTTCTCGTCGTGGCATGGTGCAGGGGATGGAAGAGCGATTCGGCAGCCAGATTATCCGCGCGGACGTTCCGCTGGCGGAAATGTTTGGCTATTCCACTACGCTGCGCTCGATGTCGCAGGGACGAGCGACTTACAGTATGGAGTTCCATCACTACGCGGAAGCCCCGCGCAACGTGGCAGACACGATTATCGCCAGCCGCGCCAAAGGCTAAATCACCGTTCCCGGGTTGCGGCTGTCGCCTGATCCGGGCGACGGGACCGTGCGGCATGGGGGGTTATCGCCCGGACAAGGCGCAGCAAGCGCCGCCTCCGGGCTCTCCCGCAACTTAGACAATCTCCTGCGCGTACTGCCACAGCGCCTTCAACTGCCCGAGCTTTTCACTGTCCTGTTGATGCTGTTGATACAGCATCTGCAGCTCATCGGCATAGGCCTGCAGAAACGCCGGCGTAAACACCTCGCGACGATGCTCTAACCAACGCTGCTGCTCGGCCTCGTCAAGGCTGCCGGGGAAGTTACGGGCGCGGTAGTTAAACAGCAGACGCTCTATCCGTTGGTCGGCAAAAGTAATATCCAGCGCTGGCAGGTTACGCGGCTCGGTTTCCAGCACAATTTTCATCGCCGCGCGGTCGGCATCGCTGAAAAAGCCGTTATAAAGCTGAGTATCGACGTTGTCGGAGGGAACAAACGGCTCCGCTTCAGCGAAAATAGCCACCACGTTTTCCCGCACCTGCGGATGACTGCGCAACAGCTGCAGGTTATCCAGACAGCGCTGGCGGTTAATCCCCAGACGCTCGGCATCCTGCGGGCGTAGCGTATTATCCTGGGCCAGTACCGGGCATTTATTGAGATGAACCAGCTTAACCGGCACCGCCGCCAGCTCGCCCAAATCGGCTTTTGGCGTGTACAGCCGCTCGCGCAGGGTATCGGCATCCAGTTCCAGCAGCGGCGTCATGTCGCCGGCCAGATCGACCATGATCACCGCATTGCGGTTATCCGGATGCCAGGCCAGCGGTGCCACCAGGCTGGTGTTGCCGCGCGCCGCGCCGAACATGCCGGAGACATGGACCAGCGGCTTCATGTGCGCAACGTCGATCAGCGTCGCCAGCTTGCGCTTGTTCCGATAACTGTAGAGATAGTCAAACAGACGCGGTTGCCGGGCTTTGACCAGTTTTGCCATGGCGATGGTGGCATAAACGTCGGCCATCGCGTCGTGGGCGTTGCTGTGTTCAATGTCGTTAGCGACGGTCAGATGCTCAAGGCGAAAACTCGGCAGACCCTCGTCGTTCTCCGGCCAGTTGATCCCTTCCGGGCGCAGGGCATAGCAGGCGCGCATCACATCCAGCAGATCCCAGCGCGAGTTGTCGTGCTGCCAGCTCCAGGCGTAGGGATCGTAAAAGTTACGATAGAAAATATTACGGCTGACCTCATCATCGAAGCGCACATTGTTATAGCCGACGATGCAGGTTTTCGGCACCGTGAACAGATCGTGAATCCGGCGGGCAAAGGCGGCTTCATTGTCGCCTTTGGCGTTCGCTTCCTGCGGGGTGATCCCGGTTATCATCACCGCCTGCGGCTGCGGCAGATAGTCGTCGGCCAGTTTGCAGTAGAAAACCTCCGGTTCACCGATGATATTCAGTTCGGCATCGGTACGAATGGCGGCGAACTGGGCCGGTCGATCGAGCGCAGGGTGGGTGCCGAAGGTTTCGTAATCGTGGAATAAAAATCCGGGCTGGTTGGCGCTATCTTGCATAATCTGTTCATTTTCCATGGTGGCTGGCACTCGTTATGGTAAACGATTTACCTGGGCATCAGAAGGGCGTTGGCTACGCGGCGCTTCCGCCGTGTCATATTTTCTTGCAATTAAACCCTGATTTGAAAGGAGAACTTCCGTAAAAAGGACGGCGAATCTGTCAATTTAGAGGATATGCCGTTGAAAGGCCGTTTTTTTATTGCTGTAACTTTGCTCGCTTCGAGCGTTTCTTGCGCATTTGCTGCCAATGATTTCCCCGTCACCGTGCCGCCACCGTCCATTCAGGCGGGCTCCTGGGTACTGATGGATTACACGACCGGGCAGATCCTGACTGCGGGTAATGAACACCAGCAGCGCAACCCTGCCAGCCTGACCAAACTCATGACCGGATACGTCGTCGATCGCGCCATCGACAGCCATCGCATCTCCTTTGACGATATGGTGACCGTCGGCCGCGACGCCTGGGCGAAAGGCAACCCTGTCTTCGACGGCTCGTCGCTGATGTTCCTTAAGGTCGGCGATCGGGTCAGCGTACGTGATTTAAGCCGCGGCCTCATCGTCGACTCCGGCAATGATGCCTGCGTGGCGCTGGCTGATTATGTCGCGGGCGGCCAGCCGCAGTTCGTGGCGATGATGAACGAGTACGTAAAAAAACTGCATCTGCAGGATACCCACTTTGAAACCGTGCATGGCCTGGATGCGCCGGGCCAACACAGCTCGGCGTACGATCTGGCGGTGCTGTCGCGGGCTATCATTCACGGCGAGCCTGACGTTTATCACATGTACAGCCAAAAAAGTCTGACGTGGAACGGGATTACCCAGCAAAACCGCAACGGGCTGCTGTGGGATAAGACCATGAATGTTGATGGATTAAAGACCGGGCATACCTCCGGCGCTGGCTTTAACCTGATTGCCTCCGCGGTGGACGGCCAGCGGCGCCTGATTGCCGTAGTGATGGGCGCCGATAGCCCGAAAGGGCGCGAACAGCAGGCGGCAAAACTACTGCACTGGGGTCAGCAAAATTTCGACACCGTTCAGGTGCTGCAAAAGGGCAAAAAGGTCGGCAGCGAACGTATCTGGTACGGTGATAAAGAACAAATCCAGCTGGGCACCGATCAGGATTTCTGGCTGGCGCTGCCGAAGTCGGAAGTACCGCGTATTAAAGCCAGGTACGTGCTGGACAAAAAAGATCTCGAGGCGCCCATTGCCGCAAATCAACGGGTCGGGGAAATCTCACTCTATGATGGCGACAAAGTGGTCGCGCACTGGCCGCTGGTGACGCTGGAAAGCGTCGGCAAGGGCGGGGTGTTCTCGCGGATGAGCGATTATCTGCATCACGTGCTTTAACCGCCACGCCCCGCACGGGGCGTTTTTTTTGGCTCATTTTTCGCTCCCCTCCATTGGCCACTCTGTGAATCAGCGCACATACTGATGTGCATCACCTGGCTACAGTATATGTACATTTATACAGTTGTTATCACTGGTGGAGGCAATATGAACTACAGCGTGAAGTCCGTCGGCAAACGTACCATTGCCGGTTTTCATATGGTGGGACCCTGGGATCAGACCGTTAAACAGGGGTTTGAGCAGCTCATGGCATGGGTCAGCGGCCGTCAGATTCCGGCACAGGAGTGGGTAGCCGTTTACTATGACAATCCCGATCGGGTTCCAGCGGAGAAGCTGCGCTGCGATACGGTGGTCACCGTGGCAGACGATTTCGTCATTCCACCCAACAGCGAAGGGGTCATTCTCACTGAGATTGCCGGGGGAGAGTATGCCGTCGCCAGCGCACGGGTGGAGAATCACGACTTCTCGACGCCGTGGCTGGCGTTCTTCAATAGCCTGATGCAGAGCAAAGAGTATCAGCTGGCGGAAAAACCCTGTTTTGAGGTCTATCTCAACGACGGCAATCAGGACGGTTACTGGGACATCGAAATGTATGTCGCGGTCGAACGGGTGGTGAAATAAGCGTTTACCCCCGCAGTGGACAAGGTTTTTTACATTAGCGTACTGCTTACATTGAAAAAGCAGTTACAATTGGCCTTTGCTTCCTGCCGCCGTTTGCTTGCTGGAGAGGTCTGTGCGCGCTGATAAATCACTTAAGCCTTTCGAAATCCGTCTGTATCGCCACTATCGCGTGGTGCATGGCATTCGAATTGCTTTGGCCTTTGTCCTCACTTTTTTACTGGTTCGTTTGCTGAATGTACCGGAAGGGACGTGGCCTCTGATCACCCTGGTGGTGGTGATGGGGCCGATTTCGTTCTGGGGCAACGTGGTGCCGCGCGCCTTCGAGCGTATCGGCGGCACTATCCTCGGCTCGGCACTCGGGCTGGTGGCGTTAAAGCTTGAGCTTATCTCCTTACCCGTCATGGTGCTGTGGTGCGCGGTGGCGATGTTCCTCTGCGGCTGGCTGGCGTTAGGGAAAAAACCGTACCAGGCGCTGCTCATCGGCATTACGCTGGCGGTGGTGGTGGGCGCGCCGCCTGGCGATATGCACACCGCGCTATGGCGAAGCGGCGATGTTATCTTTGGTTCCCTGCTGGCCATGCTGTTCACCGGCATCTGGCCGCAGCGGGCGTTCTTGCACTGGCGAATCCAGATGGCAAATTACGTCACCGCCTTCAACCGGCTTTATCAGGCCGGGTTCTCCCCTAATCTGGTGGAAAGACCGCGGCTGGAAAAACATCTGCAAAAAGTGCTTAACGATGTGGTGAAGATGCGCGGGCTGATTACCCCGGCGAGTAAAGAAACCCATATTCAGAAAGCCATTTTTGAAGCCATTCAAACCGTGAGTCGTAACCTGGTCTGCATGCTGGAACTGCAGATCAATGCATACTGGAGCTCGCGTCCCGGTCATTTTGTGATGCTGAACGCCCACACGCTGCGTGAGACCCAGCAGATGACCCAGCAAACGCTGCTGACGATTGCGCATGCGCTGTATGAAGGTAATCCACAGCCGATTCGCGCCAACACGGAAAAACTCAATGATATCGTCGCCGAACTGCGCGAACTCATGAAAGAGCACCAGGGAGATAGCCTGGCGGAAACCCCGATCCACGGCTACGTCTGGCTGACGATAGAACTGGCGCGCCAGCTTGAACTGTTGTCGAATTTAATCTGCCGGGCTTTGCGTAAATAAAAACCAGATGCGCGCAATTTGCCCACAGGTTGCTTCGATTCAGCAGCATTTAGGGTTATGATAAACGTAAAGGAAAAAACATTGTCATCCGCGGCTGCTAACAGTTATGTTAGCCCTATATAGCAGTCGCTTTAGCGAATCCGAATCTCAAATATTAGGGGTGTAAAAATGGAAACAACTAAGCCTTCTTTCCAGGACGTACTGGAGTTTGTTCGTCTGTATCGTCGTAAGAACAAATTGCAGCGTGAAATTCAGGACGTTGAGAAAAAGATCCGTGATAACCAGAAGCGCGTACTGCTGCTGGACAACCTCAGTGACTACATCAAACCGGGCATGAGCGTTGAAGCTATTCAGGGCATCATCGCCAGCATGAAAAGCGATTACGAAGATCGTGTTGATGACTACATCATCAAAAATGCCGAACTGTCGAAAGAACGTCGTGACATTTCCAAAAAGCTGAAAGTCATGGGCGAAGCGAAGGTCGAAGAGTAATCGCATCGTACCTGCCCGGCGGCGGCTCTCGCCGTCGGGAATTATCCCCTCTCTGATTTATCTCCTTCTCCCGGCGGCGAACCGCGGCGTCACGCCAGTTTTCATGCGCGACCGCGTTCACAACGGGCTATGGCAAATCACCTGAAAGTGCTACGAGGAACATGATGGACAATCTTTCGGCCTTGATCGCCGACATTCCGCTGCCGGACCGCGCGGCGATGGCTCAGGCGCAACAACATCTGGATGGTTTATTAAAACCACCGGGCAGCCTGGGGCGACTGGAGGCGCTGGCAGTCCAGCTGGCCGGAATGCCGGGGCTGCGGGGACAGCTGCAGCTGGCGGAAAAAGCCATTGTGGTGATGTGCGCCGATCACGGCGTCTGGCACGAAGGGGTGGCGATCTCGCCGCAGGCCGTCACGGCGATTCAGGCGATAAACATGACCCGCAAAAATACCGGCGTCTGCGTACTGGCGGCCCAGGCGGGCGCGCAGGTGCATGTGGTCGATGCCGGTATCGACGCGGATCCGATCGCTGGTCTGGTGGATATGAAAGTGGCGCGCGGCAGCGGCAATATTGCCCGGACGGCGGCAATGAGCCGGGAACAGGCGACGGCGCTGCTGCTGGCCAGCATTCGCTATACGCGAGAACTGGCGGCGCAGGGCGTACGCGTGTTCGGCGTTGGTGAACTGGGGATGGCGAACACCACGCCTGCGGCGGCGGTCGTCAGCGTGCTTACCGGTAACGATGCGCAGGATGTGGTGGGCATCGGCGCTAACCTGCCGGTATCGCAGCTGGGACACAAAGCCGATGTCGTCCGCCGGGCAATTGCTGTGAATCAGCCGCAGGCAGACGATGGCCTGGACGTGCTGGCGAAAGTCGGCGGATTTGATTTGGTGGGGATGACCGGCGTGATGCTGGGCGCCGCCTCCTGCGGACTGCCGGTTGTGCTGGACGGTTTCCTCTCCTATGCCTCCGCCCTGGCAGCCTGTCGTCTGGCTCCTGGCGTGCATTCATATCTGATCCCTTCACATCTGTCGGCGGAAAAAGGGGCGCGTATTGCGCTGGAACATCTGCAGCTGAAGCCCTATCTGGATATGGATATGCGGCTGGGAGAGGGGAGCGGCGCCGCGCTGGCGATGCATCTTGTGCAGGCGGCGTGCACGGTATTTAACGAAATGGGGACGCTGGCGGAGAGTAATATCGTCCTGCCGGA
The DNA here is from genome assembly GCF_002108615.1 of Klebsiella sp. YJ. Lineage (NCBI taxonomy): Bacteria > Pseudomonadati > Pseudomonadota > Gammaproteobacteria > Enterobacterales > Enterobacteriaceae > Klebsiella > Klebsiella sp. YJ. The sequence continues at coordinate 386,879 of NZ_MTEG01000001.1, read as the reverse complement.
AAGCCGCTAAGCCGGTCTCAGGGCGACGGCCGTCGCCCTGAATCTTTGCGGATTTACAGCGCTTTTTGCCATACGCTTTGCGGCAGCAGATAGACATTCGCTTCCGCGTTCATGCCGTCCGTTACGATGTGATGAATCCCGCTGGCCATGACGGCCAGAGTCACGTCAAAGGCGTTGAGGCTGTCACCAAATCCCGCGGTCAGGTTCAGCATTGAGCCGTTGGCCATCAGGTAGACGGTTTTATCGCCCATCCGGTACGCATTAATATACGGCATCACCTCATCGTGGCTGAACTGACGCAGGTAGCCGCAGTCAATCTCTTCCGCAACGTGGCCGACATTGAGAATAAATACGCCATCTTTGGCGTTATCCAGCGCCGTGCTATTGACCACTTTCTTCGCACCGGTTGCCGTGGCGACCACATCTGCCGAGGCGATGGCATCCTGTAAATCAACAACATGCCAGCCATCATAGGCCGCCTGCAGGCGACGGGCGGGATCGATCTCTGCCACCATCACCTGTCCGCCAAAGGCTTTTGCTGCCGCGGCAACGCCTTGTCCCACCAGACCGTAGCCAATAACCAGCACTTTCTTCTCATGCAGCGTCAGATGAGTCGTCTGGAAGAAGGTATGCCAGGCCGTAAGACCCACCATATGGCGGTTATGCAGTCCCTCTTTAACCGGGAGATCGTCCCAGTTAAAGATAGGGTAGCCGGGACGAATATCGCCCAGGCGGCTGACGCCGGAGCCGGTTGCTTCCAGACCGGCGACGATGTTGCCAAATTCGCCGCGCTGGTGCAGCAGGGTGGTGATATCGGCGCCCATTTCACACAGATGGGTCGGGCCCCAGGCGATCGCTTTTTCCCAGGAGTGCTGCCAGTCGGCATCGCTCATGTCGCGCCAGGCGCAGGCTTGTGCGCCGCGCTCTACCAGCCAGGCGACAACGTCGTCCTGAACGGTGGTGGGGTTACAGGTGGTCAGAAAGACTTGCGCCCCTTTCTCCAGTATCCCCTGCACCAGCGGGATCATTTTCATATCCAGATGCATGCAGCAGGCCAGTCGGACATGGCTCAGATCGGGAAGGGCGGCGACCTGACGCAGCGTGCGCGGCATATTCTGGCTGGCCCATGCCACGTCTTTCACTAAATTTGTCTTATTATTCACTGTATTGTGACCTTCAATCCGTAGAGTGGGTTAAATCCCGGTGGGGAAATGATTCTAACGTAGTGTTCCGGGATCGCATAACGGCGGCGTATCGCTAAATTCAGTGGGGGGAAGTAGCCCTGCGAAAGATATGGTTGTTAAAATATGGTTAAAAAATGAAAATAAAATATAAGTAATTTATATGACGTGAGTGAGCCGTTCGATGTTAAGCGTTTTACCGACCGCACTGTTTTCGCGGGTCCGCATTTTTCTTGGGCGATTAAAGCCGCATGCTCTGCCCGTTGCCAGAAAACATATCCTCCTCGGTTCGATAGGTGCCGGTACGGGGCTGGCCGTCACCAGCATGTTCAGTCACTGGCTGCTGGGTGAGATGAATCTGTGGTTTATTGCGCCGATGGGAGCCTCTGCGGTCTTGCTGTTCGGCGTGCCAAGCAGTCCGTTGGCGCAGCCGTGGTCAATCGTCGGGGGCAACGTGGTTTCGGCGTTGATCGGTGTTACCGTCGGGATGTGGGTGCCTCAGCTTGCCCTGGCCTGCGGTCTGGCAGCCGGACTGGCCATCGCCGCCATGTATTTTCTGCGCTGTCTGCATCCGCCCGGCGGCGCCGTTGCGCTGACGGCGATCCTCGGCGGAGCGGGGGTTCACAGCGCGGGATACCACTTCGTGCTGACGCCGGTACTGCTAAATTCAGCGATGCTGGCGCTACTGGCAATCATCTTCAACAACCTGGTCGGGCGCCGCTATCCCCACTCTTTGGCGGCTGAAGAGGTTAAGCCCAAAGTGGTGCCGCTGGGGCTACCGGTGACTCGTGAAGATATTCATGCCGCGTTACTCGACGGTCAGTTCCTTGATATTGATGAAGATGACGTGCAGGAACTGCTGGAAAATATCGAGCAAAAGGCACGGATGCGGATGGCCGCCGCGCCGAAGGCATAACGGCACGGGGCCCGGGAAGGTTAAAGCTCTCCGGTCATATATTGGGCGACGCCGCGGCCAAAACTCCAGTCGCCTTTCTGGTTACCGATCACGGAAATCATCAGGTCATCAGCGCTCAGTCCGCAATGTTCCTGCAGCTCAGCGAGCAGGGTAGCGTAGAAGAGCTGCTTTTGTTCTTCGCTACGCGGGCTGGTGTACACCCGCACGACCAGCAGCTTGTTGCTGCGCGTGAATCCCAGTCCGGTATCCTCAATCACCATATGGTGAGCTTTGTTTTCGTGAACAATCTGGTAGCGATCGCGCTCCGGCACCTTAAACGCATGAATAACCGCGCGATGTGCGGCATCCAGCAGAGTGGTAAGTTCGCGTTCGCTACGACCTTCAATCACATCAAATATCAGTAACGGCATGGCAGGTACTCCTTACTTCCGGGGTGGATAAGCTGACTTCCGCGATGCTAATCCATGTTCTGCCGGGCAAAAACCGCTATAGTGGAATTCATTGTTTATACAGGTGAACAATCGAGATGAGTGAGATTCGCCCGGAGAGTTACTGGACCCATCTGTACTGGCTGACGGTGCTGGAAGAGCAAAAAAGCTATACCCGCGCGGCGGAAAAACTGGCGGTCAGCAAGTCGGCGATCAGTCAGAAAATTAGCGAGCTGGAACGGATCACCGGCAAAAAGCTGGTGCATCGCACCACGCGGAATGTGACGCTCAGCGAGGATGGCCTGCGGCTGGTGGCGGAGCTGAACGAACCTTTCGGGCAGCTGCGCGATATTTTCGCCGGTACCTGTGATGAAGGCGGGCCGCTGCGGGGAACGCTACGGGTCACGGCGCCGGTCGCCTTTTCCCGTCAACAGCTGGTACCGGCGATTACGCCATTTTTGCACCAGCATCCGCAGCTTCAACTGCAGCTGGAGGTGACCGACCGGCTGGTATCGCTGGCCAGCGAGGGATTTGACCTGGCGATTCGTCACTGCCGCCGCGAAGCGTTGCCGGAGACCCACGTGGCCTGGCCGCTGTGCAGTACAGCGACGCTGATCGTCGCCTCGGCAGGGTATATCCGCCGTTTTGGTCGTCCGGACTCCCCGGAGATGTTGCGCCATCATCAGTGTCTGACCTATCCGCGCGGGGCGCAAAGCCCGCAGTGGACGTTTGAGTCCCGCGAGCAACCGGCCGAACGGGTGAGTGTCAAGGTTCATGGCCCCTTCGCCACCAACAACAGCGAATCGCTGCGTGATGCGGTGCTGGCAGGGCTGGGTATTGCGCTGCTGCCTGATTTCAGCGCCCGGGAGGCCATCGGCCGCGGGCTGGTGCAGGAGTTGCTTCCAGGCTGGCGGCCGGTTGAGGTTTTCGCGCCACAGCTGTACGTCATTCGGCCCTATGCACCGCGCGTGTCACGTGCGGTAGAGACATTCAGCCACTATTTGAAGCATACCTTCAGCTGAAAAGCGCCAGCTGTTCCGTCAACGCCTGGTGAAAGCGGGGAAGTAAGTCTGTTTCGCCGGGCAGCAGCTGCGCCAGCGTCACGGTCTTATCAGCACAATAGACCCGGCCACTGTTGAGGCGGGCTTCAAAATCGTTCGCGGCCTGATGTGCGCCGATCAGATCGGTATCCACTAAAATCACCGCATGAGCAAGGACCACATGTCCTCGATCCTCGGCCAGCGGTCGCCAGTACTGGGCAGTACCGACAATTTTGCGGGCATGATCGCCCTCGCCGCAGGCCAGGTTGTAGCGGCCGTCGCAAAATGACCCCGTCACCGCCTGATAATGACTCCCGACGCCAAACGTCGCCAGCGTGCGCTGAAGTAGCCCGCAGAGCTGCAGATAGATAGGTTCTGCCGCTTCGCCCAGCGGTTGCGTGACCGGCCAGGCGAGGCTGAGATTGATAATCCCGGGGCCCTGTGGGACCAGGCCACCGCCGGAGCGGCGAAGCCACACCGGCCAGCCGCGGCGGGAAAAAAGCTCGCTGACGGCACTGAGTTCACTGAATTGACGATAGCTGCCAGGCACCACTAGTCCTTGTGGAGCCTGCCAGAGTTGCGCCACCGCTTCGCCGCGGCGAGCTTGCTCAAACAGCGGCTGCTCAGCCAGCGTCGGATCAGGGCAATAGAGCAGCGGTAGCGGTTGGGGATGAAACTGTGCGGGCCAGCAGGCCGGGCGGTTGTCCTGAGTCATAAGGTCTCCATGTTCACGGCGGTTTCCCGCCGCGCACCGTGCAATCAGGGGTGAGGGTTCTTTTTCATCAACATGGCGGTGAGGGCAGAGAGCAGACAGCCGCCGGTCAGGTAAATCGCCACGCTGTGCCAGGAGCCACCGGAGAAGGTGACCAATGCCGCGGCAATAAATGGCGTAAAGCCGCCGCCAATGACGCTGGCGACCTGATATCCGACGCCGGCCCCGCTGTAACGATAGCTGGCGCCAAACATCTCGGTGAACATCGGTTGCTGAACACAAACCACCATATCATGGGCGATATTGGCCAGCATCAGGGCAAAAAAGAGGATCCAGAAGTACGACTGGCTTTCCAGCGCCATAAAGAACGGGAACGCGCTGAACGTGCCGATGAGCGCACCGGTAATGTAGATCCGCCGGCGGCCGAAGCGATCCGCAAGCCAGGCGAAGCAGGGGATTGTCAGACAGCTGATTCCGCCGACCAGCAGACCAATATTAAGGAACAGTTCACGCGGCAGGCCGAGGTTCTGCGTTGAGTAATTCAGGGCGAAGGCGGTGACAATATACATGGTCAGCAGTTCGCACAGACGCAGGGCGATAATCAGTAAAAACGCGCCGGGGTGACGGAGCAGGGCCTCGACGACCGGCAGGCGCTTTTTGGCCGTCTTTAGCTGCGCTTCCTGCTGCTGATGTTCAAACTCGGCAGATTCGGCCATGCCGTTGCGGATCCACAGCGCGACTAACACCAGCACCACGCTGAACAAGAACGGCAGGCGCCAGCCCCAGCTGAGAAACTGCTCGTTGGTGGTGTTCGCGCTGATCAGCGAGACCAGGCCGGTGGAAAGCAGCAGGCCAACGCCGTAGCCCACCTGAACCCCGCTGCTGTAGAAGGCTTTTTTATTTTTGGGCGCACTTTCTACCGCCAGCAGCGCCGCACCGCCCCATTCTCCGCCGACGGCGAAGCCCTGAATAGCGCGTAGGGTGACGAGCAGCACGGGGGCCCACCAGCCGATTTGGTTGAAGGAAGGGAGCAGACCAATGCAGGCGGTCGCAATTCCCATCATCCAGACGGTCATCATCAGCATCCGTTTGCGGCCAAGGCGATCGCCGAAATGACCGAAGATAATGCCGCCGAGGGGACGAAACAGAAAGCCGACGCCGAAAGTGGCAAAGGCGGCCAGCGTGCCCATTGCCGGGCTAATCTGCGGGAAAAATTCGCGGTTAAACACCAGCGCGGCGGTGATGCCGTAGAGTAAAAAATCGTACCAGTCAACCACGGCGCCGGCAAAGCTGCCCCAGGCCGCTCTTCTGGCGCGATTGAGTGAACATGTCTCCTTGCCGGGGCGGGAGGAAATAAGCGTTGAGTCCATACCTGTCCTGTCTGTTGCCGTGTTTATCATTATTGGAATGAGACGCAGTCTTAGCGGCGTCGGTACAAAGACTACCGCGCTCCAGGATGAGAGAAAAGATTTTTACCGAAAGTGCTGCCTTAATGGCAAAAAATGTGCTTTTTATCGTCAGGTGTAAACAAAGGTTCAGAGTGTTCTGGAAAGAGAAAATATTTTTAATCGAGAACCTCACAACCCGCTGCTGACGTCTTTTAAGAATTGACCTTAATGGTTTACAATTAACTTATCTCCAATTCCGGAATGGTGAGCTAAATGCGTCTACTTTTCGCAGTTTTATTTTGTGTTATGGTTTTGCCTAATGCTTTTGCAGAAAAACTGCCTGCCCCTACGGGGAAGCCCGTTTTAACCATTTCCGGCTTGATTGGAAATACAAATGCAGGCGATACCGCGGTTTTTGACCTGGCAGCATTAGAAAAACTGGGGATGGAGACGATTGTCACCACCACGCCCTGGTACTCAGGAAAAGTGCGTTTTGAGGGCGTTTCCCTTAGCAAACTCATGGATTTAGTCGGTGCCAGGGGCAAGACGGCCAAGGTCATTGCCTTAAACGACTATACGACGATGGTCCCGCTCGATGATTTTCGCCAGTTCCCTGTTATCCTCGCGCTAAAATTAAATGGCGAATATATGCACATCCGCGATAAAGGCCCTTTATTTATTGTTTATCCGTACGATAGCAGCCCTGAACTGCAAAACCAGGTTTATTATTCCCGTTCGGCGTGGCAAGTCTCAAAAATTATCATTGAGTAAGGGTTTGATCTTGAATCGAATACTTACCGGGATTATTTTGTCGCTGTTCATCATCACCGGATACATTACGTATCTGGTGCATGAGCGGCAAAGTGAGTTACAGAAATTAACCCGCTATACGGACTCCTGGTCAGTCGCCCAGATAGTTTCCGAGTATATGCGGCTGGAGTCGAGTTTAGGCGCATTCGCACTCGGCGTGGAGAGCGCGGACCGCGATCAGGTACGTCTGCGTCTCGATATTATGTTGAGCCAGATAGAGCTGTTGCAGCAGGGCGAACTGAAGAATTTTATTCATAAAGATGCCGGGCGCCAGGCCACCGTCGATAGTTTGATCGCTATTTTGCAGCAGCTCGATAGCGGGCTGGATAAAATGACACCTGCTCAGATTAAGGCGGTGTTAGGCAAGATGAGAGAGATTGACGGCCCGATGACCTCGCTTGCCTCCACCTCGCTGGTGCAGGGGATTGACGTTGTTAATCATACGCACGATAAAATTCAGAATCTGTATTACATCTATTCAATTATCTCCATCCTGTTGATTACGACCTGTATCACGTTGGGGCTGTTGATGCTGCGACAGAATAACAATCTGCGGCGCGCCCACGTGCGAATGAAGCTGCTGGCCGACGATCTGCAGCTGTCAAAAGAGAAACTGCAGGTGCAAAACCGCCGTCTGCAGTACGATGCCTACCATGACTCGCTGACCGGGATGCCTAACCGGCTCTCCTTCTGGCAAAAGCTGCAGGAAATTGTCAATCAGGTCAGGCCTTACGATGGCTGTGCCGTGGTGATGCTTTTCGACCTCGATAATTTTAAAGATGTAAACGATACGCTGGGCCACGATTCCGGCGATAAACTGCTGCAGGAACTGGCCAGCCGCCTGTCGTTTTTCCGTAAAACCGCGGAAACGCTCTATCGTCTGGGAGGCGATGAATTCGCCCTGATCTCCTGTGACCTGAGCGAAGAGATGGCGCTGGAACGGGCGATGGTGATCCGGGAAAAAATCATCCAGCCCTATCAAATCTATGACTCGATGATCAACATTGATGCCTGCATCGGCATCGTGCTTTCCGATCGCGAAACGCGCACCGATTATTTATATAAATGCGCCGATCTGGCGCTGTATGAGGCGAAAAAAGAGGGCGCAGGTACCGTCAAGGTCTTCCGTGCCGGCATGCTGCAACGTCTGCAGGAGAATAAATCGTTTGAGGATGACCTGCTGCAGGCGCTCGGTAATGGTGAATTCCGGGTTTATTACCAACCGATAGCCGACACGGTCAGCGGCGAAATTTACGGTTATGAAGCGCTGGTGCGCTGGTTCCATCCGGTGCGCGGCGTGGTTCCGCCGAGCACCTTCATTCCGATTGCCGAGAAAACGGGCATGATAAACGCCCTCGGCGAGTGGGTGCTCAGCACCGCCTGCGAAGAGGCGGCGCGCTGGTCATCGCCGCTTAAGGTCTCGGTAAACGTGTCGCCTATTCAGTTGATTAACAGTTCGTTGACCGATGTGATTGTCAGCGTATTGAAAAAAACCGGCCTCGACCCGCATCGTCTGGATCTGGAAATTACCGAGTCGGATGTGTTCAATGAAAACACCCGCTCCTTAGAGATCCTCAGCCAACTGCGTGAGCTCGGGATTCAGATTTCGATTGATGATTTTGGTACCGGCTACTCGTCATTGTCGCGGCTGAGCTATTTCCCGTTCGATAAGATAAAAATCGATCGCTCGTTTGTGATTAATATTCCTCTGCAAAAAGACGATCTCGATATTGTGCGTCTGATCATCAGCATGGGGAAAAGTTTACATATGCGTATTGTCGCCGAAGGCGTCGAAACAGAAGAACAACTCCATTCGCTGCAACAATTAGGTTGCGATCTGGTTCAGGGTTATCTAATTGGTAAACCTGGCCCTCTGAACACACCGGCAAAATAAATTATCGCCTCTCCTGTCTTATCGCGGATCTGATTCACAGGTCCGTCCATTCTTATATTTCAAAAAACTAACCCTTATTGAGTATTAACAGGGGTAGAAACTTATCATCTTTAAAAATAATACCCTCAGTGATTAAAAGGGGTATATCATATGCAACATATTTCACCGTTCCCACCGCACGCAAGGGTGCGGAAAGCGAGGCCGAATCATGCAGCGAATTATTATTCCCACCCATTATGTTCATACGCGAACCACGCCCCTGTGGACGAAAGAGACGGCGCCCGCCTCTATCTGGCAGCGGCATCTTGATGCCGGAACGCGGCAGGGGGTCTATCCCCGTCTGGCTGTGATGCAGGGGGCTATCCGCTATTACGGCTATGCCGATGAGACCAGCCCGCAGCCGGTGGCAACGCTGACGATTGAAGCCGGACAGTTTGGCGTATTTCCGCCGGAGAAATGGCACCGAATTGAAGCATTGACTGAAGACACCGTCTTCAATGTGGATTTTTATGTCGATCCTCAAATTCTGATAGAGGGATAAGGCTGCACCTATGAACAACGAAAATAGAGGTTATTCCCTGGCTGTTGCTAACGGCAACAATAATGACAGGCAAGAGAAAGTCTATTTGAAGCCGATGGCGCTATATATTCCCGCCATGGCTGAGCAGGCGCTGGCAGAACTTGTTGCCCCGCTGTCCTCTGACAATACGCAGGGAAAGGGGTTCACGCTGTCGGTGACCAATAATAATAATGGCGTATCGGTGGATAAAGAGTTTGCCTCCCTGAATGAGCTGCAGGCGCCGGGCGTGGCTGCCGATGCCGTCAAAGATCTGATTAATATCGTGCGCGGTTATGAATCGGATGAAGAGACCAACGTCTGCGGCTGGTAGTTTACACGCGAAACATCGGGCAGACACCCTGGGTGTCTGCTTTCTTCACCGGCCAGCCATCTTAGCGGGTGATCTTGTCATTTCCGCGCTTACCTCTGTCATCTGAAAAGCCGTATCTGACGCTCCTTCGGATAGATTTTCGTACGACAAGCTTATGTTCCCGGTACGGTCCCGTCTCCTGCTGTTCCCTCGTTTTTATGCGCGTCTCTGTTTGTTTATATAACTAACTAGTTGGTTATGTGATTGCCGTCTTATTTACCCAACATATTAATTTATATAATGCTTTGTTGAGAAATTTGATGCTCAATTTATCTGGTTTAACGTTTTTCAGGCATAAAACACTGAGGTCACACAGATGAGTCAACCCGACAGCCGTAAACTATCCCTCAATACCGCCACGGTGCGGCAGAAATGGAAACTTGATCAGATCATTGAAGGGTGCGCCCGGCATGAGATCCGTGGCATTGCGCCATGGCGCGATCAGGTGCAGGCGCTGGGGCTAAAAGAGTCTGCGCGTCTTATCCGCCATCATGACCTGCTGCTGAGCGGCTATTGCCGCGGCGGGATGTTTCCCGGTAGCACCCCGGAGGAACGCAGGGAAAAAGCGCTGGATAACCGACGGGCGGTGGACGAAGCGCTGGAGCTTGGCGCACCCTGCCTGGTGCTGGTGGTCGGAGGGCTGCCTGCGGGATCGAAAGATTTACTCGCCGCCAGGCAGCAGGTGCGCGATGGCCTGAGCGAGCTGCTGGACTATGCGCGCCCGCTCGGCATGCCGCTGGCGATCGAGCCCCTGCATCCAATGTACGCCGCCGAGCGCGCCTGCGTAAATACTCTGGCCCAGGCCAACGATCTTTGCGACGAATTGGGCGACGAGGGGCTGGGTATCGCCGTGGATCTCTATCACACCTGGTGGGATCCGCAGTTTCAGCAGCAGATTGAACGGGCCGGCGTCGAGCGGCTGTTGGCTTTTCATATTTGCGACTGGTTAGTGCCCACTACGGATATGCTGCTGGATCGCGGCATGATGGGGGACGGAGTTATCGACATCCGTAGCCATCGCCAGGCGATTGAGGCGCTGGGCTACACCGGTCTGCACGAAGTGGAGATCTTCTCCAGTAACAACTGGTGGCAGCGGGATCCGGATGAGGTGCTGGCCATCTGCAAGCAACGCCACCGCGAATTTGGCTAGGGGAGGGGGTTCCCAGAGCGGTTACTCTGGGAAATCAACGCCTCGTCTTATAATCCTCAGAGGCCATAAACCGTCAGCAGATTTTTCATTCGCCGGGTAGCCAACTGCGGGTTTTGTAACAGACCGGCCTGGTCCGCCAGGCGGAAAATCTCGGCATAGTGGCTAATCTCGCGTGCCGCCTGCATCCCGCCGGCCATCGAGAAATGGCTCTGGTGGCCGTTGAGCCACGCCAGAAATACAATGCCCGCTTTGTAATACTGCGTCGGCGCTTTAAAGATTTCCCGCGACAGGGCGACAGTGGGGTTCATCAGACGATAGTATTCCCCGCTATTGCCCTGCGCCAGTTCGTTGAGCGCCGCGGCGGCAACCGGGGCGATAGCGTCGAAAATACCTAACAGCGCATGCGAGTAATAGCCATCCTCTCCGGCAATCAGTTCGGGATAGTTGAAATCGTCGCCGGTGTACATTTTCACCTGCGAAGGCAGACGCTTACGGAAGGCGACCTCTTTTTCTTTACTCAGCAGCGAAATCTTAATCCCTTCCACTTTATCGACGTTGTTGGCGATGATCTCAAGCACGGTATCCGCGGCGGCGGCAAAATCCGTCGATCCCCAGTAGCCGGTTAGCGCCGGGTCAAACATCTCTCCCAGCCAGTGGAGAATAATTTTATCCTTGCTCTGTTCCAGCAGACGGTTATAGACGGCAAGATAATCCTGCGGCGTTTTGGCCACTTTGGCTAAGGCCCGGCTGGCCATCAAAATGATTTTGCCGTTATGTTTTTCGACCAGTTCCATCTGCTCTTCATAGGCCGCGATAACCTGTTCCAGCGTGGTGGCGTGGGCCGCCTCCAGCTGATCGGTTCCCACGCCGGCGGCAAGGTCGGCACCGGGTACGGTTTGCGCCTCTTGCAGCGAGCGGATAATCAGCTCTTTGGCGATCTCCCAGCTTACTCCCATCCCGCGCTGCGCGGTGTCCATTGCTTCGGCAATATTAAACCCCAGGCGCCAGAGATGGTGGCGATAGGCCAGCGTCGAATCCCAGTCTATGCGCGGATTGTTCAGCCAGTCCGCCCCTTGATGCTGCGGGTCGATCACCACGTGGGCGGCGGCATAGGCGATACGGTTAAACGCGGGGGTGATAACCGTCGGGCGTTCTTCTGTGGTCACCAGCTGATAATCGGTGATAGTCCCTTGTAGGGTAGGCAGGTGAATGTTAAGCATACTGACTCCTTAGTTAAGTATCTGTTTAGTTACTTATAGGTGTACTTTTTGCCCACAGAAAAGTCAAGATACTCACGGCTAAAGTGATAAGCCGGGCAGCCAATGGTGAGCTGACCGCTGCCTGTCATTGCAATATTTGTCGCCCAGTTAACAACAATTATTTAACAGGATTGACAACTATATTCATCCATTGTAGTAACTATCTGGTTATTTAATTAATGTGTTCGTGTGTCGTGGAAAACAGACGGCATGACTAATAGCTGGCAGGAGGATGACCATGTATTTGACTGAAACCCATCAACAGATCCGCGAGATGACCCGTAAGTTTGCCGACGAGGTCATTCGGCCTCAGGCGGAAGAGCTGGACAGAGAAGAACGTTTTGCCGCGGAGATCTACCAACAAATGGGGGAACTGGGGCTGTTCGGTATCACCGTTCCGGAAGAGTACGGCGGCGTCGGACTGGATGCGGTTGCCTATGCCGTGGTGATGGAAGAACTGTCGCGCGGTTACGCCTCGATTGCCGATCAGTGCGGCCTGGTCGAGTTGCTGGGAACGCTGTTGTCAAAATACGGTGATGATGCGCAACGCGCCCAGTGGCTGCCGGGCCTGCTGAATGCATCGCTGAAAGGGGCCTACTGCATCACCGAAGCCGGGGCCGGTTCCGATGTTTCAGGGATTAAAACCACCGCGACCCGTACTGCGGATGGCTGGGTGCTGAACGGAAGTAAGCTGTGGATCCATAATGCGCCGGTGGCCGATGTGGCCTTTGTGCTGGCGCGCACGGATAAAGATGCCGGTCACCGCGGCATGAGCATCTTTATTGTCGATTGCTCCCGCGACGGTGTCTCCCGTGGCCCGAAAGAGCATAAAATGGGTCAGCGCTCATCACAGGTGGGCGAACTGCATTTCAACCAGGTCAGGCTGCCGGCACAGGCGCTGCTGGGGCCGGAAAACCGCGGCTTCCACATTATGATGAGCGTGCTGAATAAAGGTCGGGTGGGCATCGGCGCGCTGGCGGTCGGCATTGCCCGCGCCGGGCTGGAAGCGGCGATCGCGTATGCGAAACAGCGCGAACAGTTCGGCAAACCGATTGCTGATTTCCAGGGCGTACAGTTTATGCTGGCGGATATCGCCAAAGACACCGAGGCTGCTCGCCTGCTGGTGCATAGCGCGGCCTATAAAATTGACACCGATGCGCCAGATACTTCGATTGCCTGCTCGATGGCGAAATGCTTTGCCGGCGATGTCGCGGTGCAGCACAGCGGCAATGCGGTGCAAATTTTTGGCGGCGGCGGCTATATTCGCGGCGTGGAGGTGGAACGCCTGTACCGCGATGCCAAGATAACTCAAATCTATGAAGGGACTAACCAGATTCAGCGCATGATTATCGGCCGCAATTTACTGGCGTAATCCCTATTGCCCGACAGAACAGGCACCCCAGACGGGGTGCTTTTTTTTGCCGGTAGCCGGCATATGGTGGGAAGGGGGCAGAACGCAGGCACAGAAAACCCCGGCGCTGCCGGGGCGGAAAACAGATCACATATTCGGGTAGTTGGGGCCGCAGCCCCCTTCGGGCACCGTCCAGACGATATTCTGCAGAGGATCTTTGATGTCGCAGGTTTTACAGTGCACGCAGTTTTGCGCATTAATCTGTAATTTTGGCTTTCCGGCAAGGGTGATGATTTCATAAACGCCCGCCGGGCAATAACGCTGCGCCGGTTCAGCAAAACGCGGCAGCGTTTCTCGTACCGACAGCTCGGGGTCTTTTAACTTGAGATGGCAGGGCTGATCTTCATCGTGCGCCGTGTTCGCCAGATAGACGGAGGAGGGCTTATCAAAGCTCAGCTGGTTATCCGGTTTGGGATAGTGAATGACGGCGCTTTGTTCCGCTGTCTGCAGCTGTAAGTGATCCGCTTTGCGGTCATGCAGCGTGAACGGTAGCTTGCCTTTAAACCAGTTCTGATCGATATAGTTAAGCGCCCCGCCTGCCAGCGTACCAAAGCGGTGCAGCAGCGGGCCAAAGTTACGTGACTGGCGTAGCTCTTCCCCGAGCCATGATTCATGAAACGCCTGCGCAAAATCCGCAAGGTCCCGTTTGTCATCGGGGGGTTGTCTCAGCGCCCGATAGACCGATTCGGCGGCCAGCATCCCGCTTTTCATCGCCGTGTGGCTGCCCTTAATTTTAGCGAAATTGAGCGTTCCCGCATCGCAGCCAATCAGCAGCCCGCCGGGGAAATGCATTTTGGGCAGCGCGTTGATGCCCCCTTTGGTGATGGCGCGCGCGCCGTAGGAGAGACGTTTTCCGCCGCTTAAGGTTGCACGGAATGCCGGGTGGTGTTTCATGCGCTGAAACTCATCGAACGGGCTTAAATAAGGGTTACGGTAGTTGAGATCGACAATCAACCCGACGACCACCTGGTTATTCCCGGTGTGGTACAGAAAACTCCCCCCCGACGCACCTTCGCTAAGCGGCCAGCCGGAAGCGTGGATGACCTCCCCGGGACGACTTTTTTCCGGCGCGATCTCCCACAGCTCTTTAATACCCAGCGCGTAGTGCTGCGGATCCCGGCCGGCATCAAGTTGATAATTCGCGATCAGCTGTTTGCCCAGATGACCGCGGCAGCCCTCGGCGAACAGCGTATATTTCGCCAGCAGGTTCATACCTGGGGTAAAACCGGGTTTTTCTTCTCCCTGGGCATTGAGCCCCATATCGCCGGTGGTGATACCGGCGACGGCGCCAGCATCGTCATACAGGATGCTGGCGGCGGCAAAACCGGGGAAGATATCTACCCCCATTGCTTCTGCCTGGCGGGCCAGCCAGCGGCAAAAATCCCCCAGGCTAATGACGTAATTGCCCGCGTTATGCATTGGGGCAGGGATTAAAGCCGCCGGGATCTTCCACGCTTTTTCGCCATCGCGCAGCAGCAAGAGTTCATCTTGCGTCACGGGGGTGTTCAGCGGCGCGCCGAGCGACTGCCAGTCGGGAAAGAGTTCATTGAGCGCCCGGGGTTCGAACAGGGCTCCGGAAAGAATATGCGCGCCAACTTCAGCCCCTTTTTCAATCACGCAAACGCTCAGCTGACGTTGCTCCTGCTGCGCCATTTGCATCAACCGGCAGGCTGCCGATAGCCCGGCGGGCCCTCCACCGACAATGAGGACGTCAAATTCCATCGTTTCACGTTCCACCATAACCTCCATCTTCAGTTGCCTGCCCCTTGCTCATCACAGTTTCGCCACCAGCTGCGGTACTATCTCAAACAGATCGCCCACCAGGCTGTAGTCGGCGATTTTGAAAATTGGCGCTTCTTCGTCACTGTTGATCGCCACGATGACTTTGGCATTGCTCATCCCGGCCAGGTGCTGAATTGCGCCGGAAATCCCCACCGCGATATACAGATCCGGCGCGACAATTTTACCGGTCTGTCCAACCTGCAGATCGTTGGCGACCATGCCGGCATCGACCGCCGCGCGCGATGCGCCGACGGCGCCGTGCAGTTTGTCGGCAAGCTGTTCGATCAGGGCAAAGTTTTCGCGGCTGCCCAGCGCACGGCCGCCGGAAACCACCACGCGGGCGGTAGCAAGCTGCGGACGATCGGATTGCGCCAGCTCTTCGTGAATAAAGCGGGATAGCGGCTGGCGATCGACGCCGGCTACCGGCTCAATCGGCGCGGCGGATTCGCTTTCTTGCGCTGCCGGGAAGCTGGAGGCGCGCAGGGTCATGACCACCTGCGGGTCGAGACTTTCGACGGTGGCGATTGCGCTGCCCGCATAAATGGGACGTTTGAAGACCCTGGGGCCGACCACCGCAATCACGTCGGAGATTTGTGCGACGTCGGCGAGGGCCGCCACGCGCGGCAGGATGTTTTTCCCGTTTGCGCTGGCGACGGCGAGCAGATGGCTGTAATCCCCGCGGAGCGAGAGCATCAGTGCGGCGACGTTTTCGGCCAGCTGATGTTTAAAGGCGCTATCGTCGGCGAGCAGCACTTTCGCCACCCCGGCAATGCGCGCCGCCTGTTCCGCCACCGGGCGGCAGTTTTCGCCCGCCACCAGCAGGGTCACCTCGCCACCCAGCTCCCGGGCGGCGCTGACCGCGTTTCTGGTTACCGCGTTGAGCTGGTTATTGTCATGTTCGACAAGGAGTAAAGTAGCCATATCAAATCACCTTCGCTTCGTTTTTCAGCTTGTTCAACAGTTCATCCACACTCCCGACACGCACGCCGGCTTCGCGCACTGGCGGAGTTTCGACTTTTAACAAGGTCGTGTGCGGGCGTAGCTCAAGACCAAATTCCTCCACCGGCAGGATGCTGAGCGGTTTCTTTTTGGCTTTCATCATGTTGGGCAGGGAGGTATAGCGCGGCTGGTTAAGGCGCAGGTCGGTGGTGACCACCGCCGGCAGCGTCAGCGACACGGTCTGCAGGCCGCCGTCAATTTCACGGGTGACCATCGCCTGACCATGCTCAATACGCAGCTCGGCGGCAAACGTTCCCTGCGGATAACCGCACAGCGCGGCTAGCATTTGTCCGGTCTGGTTATTGTCGCCATCGATGGACTGTTTCCCCATCAGGATTAACGACGGCTGCTCCCGTTCGACCACTTTCGCCAGCAGCTTTGCCAGGTTGAGCGGTTCGAGGGACGAAGGGGTCGCGATGAGCAATCCGCGGTCGGCTCCCATCGCCAGCGCGCTGCGCAGCTGCTCCTGGGCCACTTCTTCACCGATGGTGACCACCACAATCTCGCTGGCGATGCCGAGCTCTTTCAGGCGAATGGCTTCTTCAACCGCAATTTCACAGAACGGGTTGAGCGCCATTTTGGCGTTGGTCAGATCAACCTGGCTGCCATCGTTTCGTACGCGGATCTTAACGTTATGATCGACAACGCGTTTTACGGGGACGAGAACTTTCATCGTTACCTCTCGGGATGTTGACATGTCTTTCTGGCTTTAAGTAAATAACTATTTAGTTATTTATTCAACCGGTTTTTGCCCATGAAAACGAACATGGGCGACAATTTGTGATCAGTGCGACGCGATAATCAGATCGCTGGCTTTCTCGGCGATCATAATGGTGGGGGCATTGGTGTTGGAGCTGACCAGATCGGGCATCACCGACGAGTCCACCACGCGCAGCCCTTCAATACCGCGAACGCGCAATTGGGTATCGACCACCGACATCTCGTCGACGCCCATTTTGCAGGTGCCCACCGGGTGATAGCAGGTGCGCGCAAACTGGCGGATGTAGTTTTCCAGATCTTTATCGCTTTGCGCCTCCTGTCCCGGCATATGTTCGCGGCGAATATAGGGCGAGAAGGCGCTTTGTTGCATGATATCGCGCATCAGCTTGCAGCCTTCGACACTCATTTTTAGATCGTAAGGATCGCTGAGATAGTTCGGGTCAATAAGCGGAGCCTCGCTGGCGTTTGCCGAGCGTAATGTTACCCGACCGCGGCTGCGCGGACGCAGGAAGTAGCTGTTAATCGTCACGCCGGAGCCGGAAGGCACCGGTTCGATACCGGCTTCCACCCCGGCGCCCGCCAGGAAGTGAATTTGCGTATCGGGATTGACGGACTGTTTATCGGCATACCAGAACGCGCCGCCTTCGACGATGTTTGAACACACCGGCCCTTTGCGGAACAGCAGATACTCCAGCCCGGCCCACAGCATCCAGTGCGTCTTCTTGTACTTGTCATAGCTCAGCGCGTTGCCGAGCTCAAAGATCAGGTCGATACCCAGATGGTCCTGCAGGTTTTCCCCGACGCCCGGGAGATCGGCGACCACCGGAATGTCTTTTTTACTCAGCTCATCGGCGGCGCCAATGCCCGAAAGCTGCAGCAGTTTCGGAGAACCAATGGCTCCGGCGCTGACGATGACTTCACGGCTGGCATGTAGTCGTTGCGGTTTGCCATCCTGATAGATCTCTACGCCGACGGCGCGCTGGTTATCGATAAGCAGCCGGGAAATATGGCAGCCGGTCTTAATCGTGAGATTGCTCCGCTGGCGCGCGTCTTTCAGATAGCCCACCGCCGCAGAACAGCGACGGGCGTTGCGCGTGGTGGTCTGATACAGACCGCAGCCGGCCTGGGTCGCGCCGTTGAAGTCGGGATTATAGGGCAGTCCCGCCTGCTGGCAGGCTTTACTGAAGGTTTTGCTCATCAGATTGGCGCCGATTGGACTGGAGACCCCGAGCGGGCCGCCGACGCCGTGCCAGGCGTCGGAAAAGGTGTCGTTATCTTCGGATTTAATAAAATAGCGCTGAATATCGGCAAATGACCAACCGTCGCAGCCCTTTTCCGCCGCCCAGCGGTCATAGTCCGCCGGCGTGCCGCGGGTGAACACTTCGGCGTTGATAGAACTCCCGCCTCCCAGCACTCGCCCCTGGGCAAACAGCAGCTCACGATTGCCGAGCTGGGGCTGTGGTACCGTTTTATAACCCCAGGTCAGCGGCCCGGCGGTGAGTTTGCTAAAGCCAACCGGTAAATGGATATAGGGGTTACTGTCCTTCGGGCCGGCCTCAACCAGCAGCACTTTGCAGTCGGCGTTTTCGCTTAAGCGCGACGCAAGGACGCTGCCCGCCGAACCGCCGCCAATAATAATGTAGTCGTACATGTCTGATCCTCGCCCCAACATCACTCAGCGAGCCATTTAGCGCGCTTGCCCAACTGGATATGTACGGATTTAATCTCGGTATATTCATCCAGACCATAGCTGCCGCTTTCGCGCCCGATACCGGACTGTTTAAAGCCGCCGGAAGGGAGCTCAGGGCCGCCGGCGATAGTGGTATTCACCCACAGTCTGCCCGCTTTCAGATCGCGGAAGCCCTGGACCGCTTTATCCAGATTCGACGTCCAGATGCTGGCCGCCAGCCCGTAGCAGGTGTCATTGGCAATGCCGATCGCCTCTTCATAGCTGTCGAACGGGGTGACGCAGAGCACCGGGCCGAAGATCTCTTCGCGGAAAATGGTCATTTCCGGGGTCACATCATCGAAAATGGTGGGTTCGATAAACAGCCCATTCCCGGCGGCAACCGCGTTGCCGCCGGTGAGCAGGGTGGCACCCTCATTTTTTCCCTGTTCGATATAGCCGAGCACGGTCTGGTAGTGCTTCTCAGTAATAATCGCGCCAATCTGGGTGTTTTCATTCAGCGGATCGCCGCTGCGTACTTTCTGCGCGCGTTCAACCAGCTTCTGGCAGAAATCCTTATGGATAGAACGTTCAACCAGTAAACGACTGCCGCTGACGCAGCACTGCCCGGTATTGAACAGGAAGCCAAACAGCGTACCGTCCAACGCGGCGTCAATATCGGCATCGGCAAAAACCACCTGCGGATTCTTACCACCCAGCTCCAGACCAAGGCGTTTGATATTTTTTGCCGACGCGTGCAGCGCCATCTGACCGACGGCGGTGGATCCGGTGAAAGAGACCATATCGATATCAACATGTTCGGTGATCCGTTGGCCGACGACCGAACCGCTGCCGGTGACCACGTTAAAGACGCCGTCGGGCAGCCCGGCCTCTTTAAGAATGCCGGCCAGCAGCAGAGTCGTACCGGATGTGATCTCGGCGGCTTTCGCCACCAGCGTACAGCCGGCGGCCAGAATATAGGGGTAGCGTTCTGCGCCAATAAAGAAAGGGAAGTTCCACGGCGTGATGACGCCGACGACGCCGATGGGTTCGCGCGTCACCAGGCCCAGCATGTTGTCGCCGAGATTATTAAAGCTGTCGCCATTGACGCTGCGCGCCAGGCCGGCGGCATATTCCCAGATATCGGCCGCGCCCTGGATCTCGCCGCGCGACTGGGCGACAGGCTTACCGGTTTCCAGCGTTTCCAGCAGCGCCAGTTCCGCCAGGTTCTCGCGAATGAGCTGGGCGGTTTTCAGCAATACCGCCGCACGCGCCGCGCCGCTAATGCGCGACCATTTTCCGCAATCAAAGGCGTCTCTGGCTGCCTTTACCGCCTCATCAACGTCTTCAACGGTCCCCGCGGGATAGGTGCTAACGACAATATCGTGGGCCGGGCTTTTACGGACAAAACTTTCGCTGCTGTGGCCCGTGGTCCATTTGCCATTGATGAACATCTGAAATTCACGCGCTTTTTCAGGCAGCAAAGGGTGGTTAACGTCTACAGGGTGAAATGTATTACTCATCGTCCTCTTCCCATCGTTCATAGCCTTCCTTACCGGTCGGTAAGAGCCAGCGAGTGATCGTTGTCATCCTGTCCGATGCATTTTTAGATGCCGACAAGATGGGTTGGTTGTGTTTGATTTTAACTTTATGTTTTATAAGTATAATGTTGTTTATATATAACTATATGGTTACATATATTAGCATGCTGTTTTTGGATTGAATAAGGAAACGCCAGCCCTTGTAATGAAATTGTTAAGCGGCTAGCAGAAAGGAGATTAGCGAAAAATTTTTCTTGATTTCCGCCAATGAGTAAGGGTTAATCATCAGCCAGATCCGCAACCAAAACGATGTAATGACTAAATCAGCTACGGAAAAAACAGTACAGGTCCGTGACCCTGTTGCGACACAAAATCGGATCCTGAAAGCCGCGAAACGCGAGTTCGCGCAAAAGGGACTCGGCGGCGCACGCATTGACGTTGTCGCTGAAAAGGCAAAATCAAATAAGCGTATGATTTATCACTATTTTGGTAGCAAAGAGCAGCTTTTCCAGAAAGTTGTCGAAGATTCCTACCTTGATATTCGTGCCGCGGAAAAAAAATTAAATCTCGAAAGTCTGGAACCGAAAGAAGCGGTTGAAGCGCTGGTCAGGTTTACCTGGAACTACTACCTGAAAAACCCGGAGTTTCTGACTCTGGTGAACAGCGAAAACCTGCATCGCGCCGTACATCTGAAAAAATCGGTGGCGATCAAGTCGGCGCAGAAATCGATGGTCACCCTGATGGAAGGCATTCTGCAGCGCGGTGTGGAGCAGGGCGTTTTCCGGGCGGGCGTGGATGCGGAACAGCTGGTGATCACCATTGCGGCGGTCAACTATTATTACTTCAATAATAAATATACCGGCGCCATTCTGTTCGATCGCAATTTCATGGATGCTGATTCCCTTCAGCAGCGCCTTGATTTTAACGTCGAAACGATAATGCGGATACTGCAGCCCTGATATCCGCATTGCGTGATGTATTCAGAGAGAAACCAGCGCGGGGCGATCGACTTTCGGGCAGAATTGCATACGCTGCAAAATATCCTGCTCGAGGTTAACCCCGCTGACAATCGCCGCCAGTTCCACCCCTTCTTCCGTTAGCCTGAAAATGGCGCGCTCCGTGACGTACAGCACTTCCTGCCCGCGTTTTATGGCTTCCGGCCCGCTGAAAGTGATATGGCGAACCTTTTGCACCAGCTTGGGAATTTGCCCATGAGACTCAATCTGTAAACGCTCGCCCTGCTGGCACACCTGTAGGCCTTTTGCTTCGAAGGTGCCGCAGAAAACGACCTTTTTGGCGCCGCAGGTAATATCAATAAAGCCGCCCGGTCCAACGATAGTGTCGCCGAGTTGCGAAACGTTGACGTTACCTTCAGCATCCATCTCGCCCATGCCGAGGAAGGTGATATCCAGCCCGCCGCCGCTAAACAGGTCGAACTGATCGAGCGAACTGACAATGGCCTGCGGATATTTAGCCGCGCCGAACAGCGCGCCGTCGAGAAGCTGGCCGTTGTGAATGCCTTGTTCCACCATTTGCCAGCAGGAGTCGACCAGCGATTTGTCGGCCATGGCGGAGATCCCACCGGGGATGCCGAATCCATAATTGACCCGCATATTCGGTTTCAGCTCCCGTACCGCCAGGCCCGAGATCAGGCGGCGAATGCCCTCTGCTGGCGCGTCGAGCGGGTGTTCATCCGGCGGGGCGACCTGTCCGGAGATGGCCGGATCGTATTCGGCAAGATAGCTCTGCCACTGCGTCGGGCACTTAACGATATGGTCGATCATCACACCGGGAACGGTGACCTTACGGGCCGGGACAAAGTGTTCATCCGCGGTGGATTTCACCTGGGCGATAACCATCCCGCCGTTGTTGTGTGCCGCTAAGGCGACGGCATAAGTATCCAGGTCCGCAGGCTCTTCGCTGGTGGAGATATTCGCCACGACGTCCGCCTGCGATCCGTGAATCACCGCAACATCGACTTTAAACGGTTTGTAATGCAGCCAGGTTTTACCGTCGAGTTCAATACGCGAAACGATATCCTCGCAGGTGATGTCATTGCATTTGCCACCGCTTATCAACGGGTCGACAAAAGTGCCTAGCCCGACGCTGGAAATGACCCCCGGGCGCCCGGCGCCGCTTTCGCGATACAGCGTCATGATGATGCCGGTGGGTAAACAGTAGGCTTCTATCTGATTGTCGCGGGCCATTTTTTGTAGCTCGGAAGACCATGACCAGTGGCCGCCGATGATCCGTTTCACCAGCCCCGGTATAGCGAGGCGGCCAAGTCCGGATCCTTTGCCGTTTCCGATCCCTAAAGCATGAATCAGGGTGAGATTGCGCGGGTGTCCGGTTTCGCGGTAGCGCGTCGCGATGGCCGCCATGACGTAGTCAGACTCCAGCAGGCCGCCGCCGGAGCCGGTGAAGGCAACGGTGGAGTTGTCTTTGATCAAAGCAACAGCTTCTTCGACGCTTTTTAGTTTGCCATGCATGCTCGTTATCCTCGTTGAACTCAGTACAAAATAAACTAACTAGTTAGTTACAATTGCAGAAAGTAAAAGCCGGATCAACGTCATTAATGCCGCTTTGTTATCCAGGTAACATTTTCACAACATTCGTTTTGATATAACTATCTTGTTAGTTAATTAAACCATCAGCCTGCAGGAGCACAGACATGGATCCATCACAGAAAAATGCGTTTGGCCGTACCGCTATTCAGGTCACGGCAATGGGTTACGGCGCCGCGCCAATCGGCAATATTTTCCGCCCCATCAGTGAACAAGAATCGGAGAACATGATTCGCCAGGCGTGGGACAACGGTCTGCGTTATTTTGATACCGCGCCGCTCTATGGCCATGGTCTGAGCGAAGCGAGGGTTGGCCACGGTTTGCGCTGGTATCCCCGCGATGAGTATGTGTTGTCCACTAAGGTCGGTCGTCTGCTGAAGCCGAAAAAACGCAGTGAAATTGATTCCGGGGTGTGGGTCAATCCGCTGCCGTTTGAGGCGGTCTTTGATTACTCCTATTCGGCAACTATGCGATCCATCGAGGACAGTCTGCAGCGCATGGCGCTGGAGCATATCGATATCGCGTTTATTCACGACTGCGATTTTTATACCCACGGGGATCAGCAGCCGCACTACTTTCGCCAGGCGATGGACGGCGCATGGCGCGCGCTGGCGCAGCTGCGCGATGAAGGCGTGATTAAAGCGGTAGGGATGGGCGTCAATGAATGGCAGGTGTGCCATGCGGCGCTGCAGGAAGCCGACTTTGACTGTTTCCTGCTGGCCGGGCGCTATACGTTGCTGGAACAGGAGGCATTACAAGCGTTTCTGCCGCTGTGCGAAGAGCGCAATGCGGCGGTGGTGATCGGCGGGGGATTCAACAGCGGGATACTGGCGACCGGGGCGGTTGAGAACGCGAAATATAACTATGGCCCGGCCAGCCAGGCGATTTTGCAAAAGGTCAGCAAAATTGAAAACGTCTGCCGCGATTATCACGTCAGTCTGCCAGCGGCCGCGCTACAGTTTGTTCTGGCTCACCCGGCGGTGCCGACGATTATTCCTGGCACCCGCACGGTAGCGCAGCTGGAAAACTGCCTGGAGTGGATTGCCGCGCCGATCCCGGATGATTTCTGGCGTACGCTGCAACAACAGGGGCTGCTGGATGAAGCGGCGCCAACGCCGGCCGATCGCCTCATCTGAGCGATGCGGGAAGGTAAAAAGGTGCTCCTCAGGAGCACCTTTTTTTATTCTGCCGTCTTATCCGCGTGGCGAAAATCTTACTCGTGGGCAATATGCAGCTGGATTTTCAGGTGCTGCGGATGAGCGAGCAGGGTGGAGAAAACCTGCTGAATATCCTCCAGCGGGTGGACGGATTCGCGGAAAGGGGCGGTAATAAAACGTTGATGGCTCAGCAGATGCAGCGCCTGGTGCATATCTTCTCCCATTCCGGCCACGCTGCCCTGAATCCTCTGTTCTTTTAAAATGATCTCCAGCGGTTTAATGGCTATCTCGGTTTGCGCATCGGTTAAACCGAAGGCCAGCAGCCGTCCACCGGGGCGCATAAACGTCAGGGCCTGTTTATACAATTCCGGATGACCGACGCTTTCGATCACCACGTCGGCGCCACGTCCCTCCGTGAGCGCCTTGATCTGCTCCAGCGCGACTTCGGGGTCGGTGATGACGCTGTCCGCTCCGCACTGTCTGGCGAGTTCGGCCCGCTGCGGATTCAGCTCTACGGCAATAATCGGCGCGGCGCCCAGCAAACGCGCCATCTGAATATGCATATTGCCCACCGGGCCCGCGCCAATCACCACCACCGACTCTGCCACGCTAAGGCCTATTTTTTTACTGGCGCGCACCACGCAGGAGAACGGTTCGGTCAGACAGGCAACGCTATCCGCAATCTCATCGCCGAGCGGAATCACCAGGCGGGCCGGAATCGCCACGTACTGCGCAAACGCGCCGTGGGTGTGAATGCCGAGCTGGCGGATCTCCGGGCAGTTCAGCAGTTCGTTCCGCCGACAATAATAGCAGTGGCCGCAGCCGATATTGATGTCGGCGACTACCCGCTGGCCCGGCGTCAGCGTCGAGACCTGGCGACCAACGGCAACAATTTCTCCGCTGAACTCGTGGCCGGGAATTAACGGCAGCTTATCCTGGGAGTAATGGCCATTATAGATATGGATATCGGTTCCGCAGATTGAACAGCGGGTGACGCGAATCAGTACCTCGTCGTCGCCGTAGGCGGGGACCGGAACCTGGCGAATTTCGAACGTTTTGGGCGCCGTCAGCACCGCGGCCTTCATTAATTTGGGGATCATAGCCCGCTCCGGTTATTTAACGGTGGAAATTTTGGCGCGATCGATGGTCATCGCGATCGCCACAATCATCAGCACGCCGAAGAAGATCTGCTGCGCCTGCGCTTCGACGTTCAGGTAAGTCATACTGGTACGAATAACGGCCACGATGAGGGTGCCGATAAGCGTGCTCAATACGCCGCCCACGCCCCCGGTCAGCGGGGTGCCGCCCAGCAGCACCGCAACGATGGCCGGTAGCAGGAACTGGTCGGCCATGGTCGGCGATGCGCCGGAAAGACGGGTTGCCAGCAGCACCCCGGCGGCGGCGGAGAACGCCCCGGCAATGGCGAAGGTGATAATCTTCACCTTGATGACCTTCACGCCGCTGGCGAGCGCTGCGGATTCACCGGCACCAATCGCCTTCATGTGGCGTCCCAGCGCGGTGCGTCTTTCCATCAGCAGGGCCAGCAGCAGCAGTACCGCCGCGATAATGATTTCCATCGGCAGCGTAAAGACGGTGCTGGTCATCCAGCCAACCGTCTGGCTGCGAATATCGCCCGGGATATAGAACGCGCGTTGTCCGGATATCACCTGCCCGGTGGCATAGGCAATGCCCCCGACGGCGAGCGTGGTAATGAATGACGATATTTTGAAGCGGGTATGCACCCAGCCGGAGATCGCGCCGTACAGCGCGCCGACGAGCAGGGTGAGCGGAATCGCCAGCGCGCCAATTTGCGACAACAGAATGACCAGCACCACCGTCGACATACTGGCAATCGACTGGGCGGATAAATCTATGCCGCCGATATAAATCACAAAGGTCATGCCAATCGCCATAATAAACAGCGTCGACGCATCCTGCAGCAGCTGGAATATATTGTCGGGTTTAAGAAAATCCGGGTTATAGAGGCTGACCAGGGCGACTAATACCACCAGAGTCAGAATGGGTAAATAACGCGTAATTTTTTCACGCCCGGTTAATGGCGGCCGGGTCGGGCTACCGGTGTTATTTTTTGTCGGCACTGCTAATAAATCAGAACGGGTGATTTTCATGGAGATTTGCCTTAATAACCTAGACGAAGTGCTGCAATAATTCATATTGCTCCGGACGCTTCTCTTCGCAGCCGGTAAACTGATATCTCAGCTGGCCGTCCTTAAAAATAGCGATGGTATGGGCGAGACCGATGGCCTCCTCCAGAGAATCGGCGATCAAAATCACGCCGCATAGTTCATCGGTGAAGTCGCGCACGAGGTCGTAGACATCCTCTTTGGCGCCGATATCGAGGCCGCGGGTAGGGTGGTCGAGGAGGATGATTTTCGCCTCGGCGGTTCGCCATTTAGACAGCACCACCTTTTGCTGATTGCCGCCGGAGAGCTTGCCGCACTGTGTATCAATGCTGGCGGTTTTTATCGACAGCTTTTTAACCCACTCATTGGCCAGCTGGCGCTCGTGATGCACCTGCAGCAGTCCGGCGCGGGAATAGTCCTGCAGGTTAGCGAGAGTGATGTTTTCCACCACCGACATCCCTTCGACGATGCCCTCGATTTTGCGCTCGCGCGGGATATATCCTACCCCTTCAGCGATGCTGTGCGTGGGGCTGAATTTGCGGACCGGTCTACCGTTGAGAATCACTTCTCCCTGCTCGGGCTGCAGCAAACCGAAGATGGTCCGGATGATCTCTTCGGTCCCCGCCCCTTCGGTGCCAACCAGCGCCAGCACTTCGCCAGCGTGCAGCGACAGCGAGACATTCTGATAATGGCCCGGCAATGAGATATTTTTTAACTCGACCAGGGTGGTCGCTTTATGGATGCCGTGTTTGCGATGCTCGCGGTAATAGCGTTCATCGATATCCCGACCGACCATCTGACGCTGAATATTCACCACATCAAACCGGTCGCGGGTGAGCATATCCATGACCTGCCCGTCCTTCATCACGTAGATGCGGTCGGAAAGGGTCATCACCTCATCAAGACGATGCGAAACAAAAATGAAAGAGGCCCGGCTTTTCAGCTCTCTGACCAGCGCAAACAGCAGCTCGATCTCCTGGGCAGGTAACACCGAGGTCGGCTCATCGAGCAGGATAATTAAATGGCCGCTGCTTCTCTCCTCGAGAGTTAAAACCTTCGCCAGCTCCACCAGCTGACGTTGGGTAAACGACAGCTCGGAGGTGATTGTTTTCGGGTCGATATCCAGTTTGACTTTCGCCAGCTGTTTTCTGGCTGCCGCCGCCATCTTTTTCCAGTTAATCACTCCAAGTTTTTTAAACGGCTGTTCAAAGCCGAGGAAAATATTCTCCATTACGCTCAGATTGGAAATTAATGACTGCTCCTGAAACACCATCCCGATGCCTTGCATCATGGCATCACGCGGCGAGCGAAATACCACCGGCTGACCATTAATCAGCACTTCGCCTTTATCGTGCTGATAGGCGCCGTATATAATTTTCATCAGCGTTGATTTTCCGGCACCGTTTTCACCGACTAAGCCAACAATTTCTCCGGGATTAATTTGCAGATTGATATTTTGCAAAGCCAGAACGCCCGGAAACGATTTACCAACATTTTTAAATTCAAGCATAATCGTCACTTCACTATTTGCAGACGTTTACGATTAGTGACTAAGGCCACCGAGAGAATAACTAACGCACCTAAAACGCCCTGTTGGATATAGGTCGGGAAACCGACCAGCACCATGCCATTATTAATCACGTTGATAATCAGCACGCCGATCAGGCTTTGCCATACGCCGCCGTTGCCGCCCATTAAGGAGGTACCGCCGACGACCACGGAGGTGATGGCGATAAAGGTATAACCGTCCCCCAGGTTGCTGGCGACCGACCCCAGGCGGGCTACCGCAAAGACGGCGCCCAGTCCGTAAAAGACCCCGGCCAGCGCAAAACCGAGCACGCGAATACGCTGTACCGACAGACCGGAAGCGTAGGCCAGATGCTCGCCGCCGCCGACCGCATAAAAATTACGTCCCAGCGCGGTATAGCGTTGAATAAACCAGGCAAACAGCAGGGCCGCCCCGGCGAGATAGACCATCAGCGGGAAATCAAAAATGCGCTCGGTCAGCAGGAGCCGGAATGTCCGGTCGGGCAGGGGGATACGTTCGCCGCCGGTAATCACCATGGTGACGCCAATTAAGCTGAAACAAATCCCCAGACTGACCAGAAATGAGGGGATTTTAAGCTTGACGTGAATCAGACCATTAATGAGCCCGCAGGCGGCCGAAATAAGAATCGCTGCGGGGATGGCTAAATAACCGAGTTCGCTAAAGCCGCCCAGTTTCACCATAATAATGGCCAGCATCGAGCCGCAGAAAGCCATAATGCCTTCAATTGACAGGTCGATCGAACCCATAATGATGATAAACGTCACGCCAATGGCGATCATTAACGGCGCGGCGCTGGCGGTCAGTAAACGCGAGAAATTACGCACCGATAAAAAGCCGGGATAAATCACGCTGATGATGGTGCACAGGAGCAGCAGCACCATCAGCGGCGCCCATTTGCGCAAAAACTCTTTATAGCTGGAATGTGATGACATGTTCGACCTTCACTCATTGAATGTATAACGTCTTCATTGAGAATAAATATCCGCTGAAGGGGGGATACTATAATTTGCGATACTGAATGGGGCCTTTCGACGCCTGCCAGAAATTGTTCCAGTCGACTACCGGCGTATTGACGATATTTTCCTGATACCACTTCTGCGCATCGTCTTTGGTTATCATGATCGTCGGGCCATAAAATTCGCGATGCTCATGCGGTTCGGCGGAAGGTTTGAAGCTGCCGATAGCCGCATGGTGCGCCAGGGATAGCGCGATGCCGCCAGCCCAGTAGGGGTCAGTGCTGACGGTGCAGAGTATTTCACCGCTGATGCACAGCTTAACGGCATCCGGGGTACCGTCGTAGGAGACGATCGGAATCTGCCCTGCGAGGCCTTCAGCGCGCAGCGCCTCAATAATGCCGAGAGTCATGCTGTCGTTGGAAGAGAAAATGCCTTTGATATCATCCCCGAAGCGGGTGAGCATCGTCGACATCATGTCGTTGGCTTTTGAAGTACTCCAGTCCGCATCTTGCCAGTCCAGCAGTTTGATATCCGGATTCTCCTTCAGCTTGTGCATCAACCCCGCTTTGCGTTCAATCGCCGGGACGTTAGAGGCGATGCCGCCCAGCCCGACAATCCCGCCTTTTTTGCCCATCGCGTCAAACAGCAGCTGCGCGCACTGTTGCGCCGGTTCGAAATCAGACCAGCTGATATGGGCGACGTAGTTGTCGCCAAAATCCCACGGATGCAGATCCTCGGTTTTGTTCCAGATGGTGGTAATAAACGCCCCGCGTTGCTGACAGGCGGTCACCACCGCCCGGGCGTTAGGGGCATCGTTCGGATCGCAGCCGATCGCCAGTTTCCCTTCGGTTTTCGAGAGCAGGGCTTTGATATCAGAGAGTACCTTCTCGTTATTGCCGCCGTTAATCAGACTCACCATCGGCGAGTTTTGACTCTTCGCATAAGATTGCCCGCCGGCGGCTATCGCGTTCCAGTAGGAGTTATCAGGATCGCGGTAGCCCCAGGCCAGAGTGAAATTCCCCCCTTCGGCAGCCATGGCTTTCGAGAGTGGGCTGATAAGCGGGAGCGCAGCCATGCCGCCGATGCCAAGGGCGCTTTTCAGCAGGAATTCACGTCGGCTAATCACGCTTTTTTCAACGAATTTTTTAATAAATGACATAGCGATATTTCCTGTCTTTTCGGTTCACATGGAGAATCGTTTCTGGTGATAAAACACGTAACATGTAAATAACTAATTACTTACAAGTTGAGGATGTATCATCCACGAAAGTAATTGGCAATGAAGGGGAAGGTAGGTCGTTTGCCTGGCGTTTTTATCTGGCAGGAAATTATCTAATTATTTGTTTTTAATGATTATTTATGAATGCGTTATTGGCAAATGCGTCAGTGCCCGTGAGCCGGTCTTTTGCCAGAGAATGAATATTATCTATATGATTTATATTGATTTTGTTGCTCTGTCTCTGCGGGCGGTGTTTTGCTTGCGTTTGGGAGATCAGTCACAAAGATTTTGTTGGCGATCAGCCCCTCAACTCCGGTGTCTACCTGGATCGCATATTTGATATTTGTAAGTAACTATTTATTTACAAGTGGCGAGAGGCGTCGCTATGATTTCGGCGTATGCTCAACCAACAATGGGACGAAAAAATGACGGTTAAAACACGACAGGTTGCGTTTATCACCGGCGGGGCTCGCGGCATTGGTTTTGAGATTGCTGCGAAGCTGGCGCAGGCCGGTTTTGATATTGCGCTGAATGATTATCAGGATTCCGCCACGCTACAGGCATCGGTCGCGCGACTAGAAGGGTGGGGGGTGAAAGCGGTCGCGATCCCCGGGGATGTGGCGGATATCAGCCTGCACGACAGGATGCTGGCGCGGGCGGAAAATGCGCTCGGGCCGTTGACGACGTTCGTGAATAACGCCGGTGTCTCGGTGACCAGCCGCGGCGATCTCCTCGACGTGACGCCGGAAAGCTACGATCGCTGCCAGGCGATTAACGCCCGCGCTACGTTCTTCCTCTGTCAGGCATTTGCCAGACGCCTGCTCGCCCGCACCTGCTTGCCAGAACTGCACTACAGCCTGATCGTGGTCTCTTCTTCGAACGCCTCCGCGGCCTCTATCAATCGTGGAGAGTATTGCGTGTCGAAAGCCGGGGCTGCGATGGTGGCGAAATTGTTTGCCGCGCGTCTCGCGCAGGCCGGAGTGCAGGTTTTTGATATCCAGCCGGGGCTGATTGTCACCGAAATGACCCAGCCTTCGCTGGCCATGTATCAACAGCGCGTCGATGAAGGCTTAACCCTGTTGCCGGAGCTGGGGACTCCCGCGCAGATAGGCACCATCGTGACCACCCTCGCCAGCGGGGGAATGCCCTATTTAACCGGTCAGGTGATTAGCGCCGATGGCGGCATGCTGGTTCCCCGTTTCTGATTTAAGCAGGTAAATGCGATGAAAATAATTATTGCCCCGGACTCCTTCAAGGAGAGCCTCTCCGCCAGCGCGGTGGCGGATGCTATCGAACGGGGTCTGCGCAGAGCGCTGCCTGATGCGCAATATGTAAAACTGCCGATCGCCGATGGCGGCGAAGGCACGGTTGACGCGCTGATTAATGCCACCGCCGGACAGCTGATTTTCGTACCGGTCACCGGGCCGATGGGGAGGCCGGTGAACGGTTTTTTTGGCCTGCTGGGGGATGGGAAAACGGCGGTCATTGAAGTGGCCGCCGCCTGCGGTTTGCAGTGGGTGGCGCCGCAAGACCGGGACCCGCTAATCGCGACCAGCTATGGGGTCGGAGAGCTCATTAAGGCGGCGTTGGACCGAGGCGTCGACAAAATTATTATTGGTCTGGGGGGCAGCGCCACCAATGAGGGCGGGATTGGCATGCTGCAGGCGCTGGGCTGTCGCTGTACCACCGCCAGCGGAGACGAAGTCTCGTGGGGCGCTGCGGGACTCGATGAACTGACTGAGATTGAGTGCGCCGGTCTCGATCCGCGATTAGCCGGGGTAACGCTTCAGCTGGCCTGCGATGTGAACAATACGCTGCTCGGCGAGCAGGGCGCTACTGCGGTTTTTGGTCCGCAAAAAGGGGTGACCGCGCACACGGCGCTGAGGATTGAAAACAACCTCGCCCGGGTCGCCCGCGTTCTCAGCGCCCGCTCCGGAACGGATATCGCCAGCCTCAAGGGCGGCGGTGCGGCCGGCGGCATGGGCGCCACGCTGCAGGGGATACTGGGTGCTGAAATGTCCAGCGGCATCGATCTTGTGCTTAACACGCTGAATTTTGATGAGCAGGTGCGCGAGGCCGATCTGGTGATTACCGGCGAAGGGCGGCTTGACGCCCAGACCAGCAGCGGTAAGGGACCTGCCGGGGTGATCGGCCGTGCGCATGCCCACGGTTGCCCAAGTATTGCGCTGGCCGGGTCGCTCGGCAGTGGTTATGAAGCGCTGTACGCGATCGGACTCAATTCGGCGTTTTCGCTGGTTCCCGGCATTATCTCCTACGAGCGCGCGCTGCGCGAAGCCGCTGCTCTGCTGGAGTCGACGGCGTTCAATATTGCCTCGCTATGGCATCTGGCGGCGAGCCAATCGGGTTGTCACCTGCGTCCTCCGTTGAGGGAAAAAACATGAATATTCTTTATCGGCCTGAATTTATCCGCGGTTTTGGCACCTATAAACTGCGCGCAGAGAGATTAATGACGGCCCTCGAACAGGCGCTGAACGTGGGCTATCGGGCGATTGATACCGCGCAGATGTACGAAAATGAACGGGAGATTGGGCAAGTCCTGCGTCATCATCCCGTCGCTCGCAGCGAACTTTGTATTACCACCAAAGTGCTGCCGGCGAATTACCCCGCCGACCGGTTTATGGCTTCGGTGGCGCAAAGCCTGGCGGCATTGAATGTTGAACAGGTGGATGTGTTGTTGCTGCATAGTCCGCCAAAGCAGGACTTCAGCGCCACGCTGCGTTTGCTGGAACAGGCGCAGCGGCAGGGGCTGACGCAATGTATCGGCTTAAGTAATTTCTCTCCCCAGCAGATGGTCAGGGCACGTGAAGTTATTGCCACGCCGCTGGTTGTCAATCAGGTGGAGTTCCATCCGCTGCTGGATCAAAGCGACTTATTGCTGGCCGCGGTCGCTACGCAAATCCCGCTCTCCTCATACTGTTCAATAGCCCGGGGGGAAGTGCTTAAATACGGGCTTATTCACCGTCTGGCGGAATATTATGCCCGTACGCCGGCGCAAATTATTTTGCGCTGGATTTTACAGTCGGGCGTGCAGTCAAATACCATGTCCTCCGATCCGCAGAGAATTGCTGAGAACTTCGCGATCCTCGATTTCACCCTCTCCCATATCCACATGCAGCAGATAGCCGAATTAAAAAGTGCCAATTATCGCGTTGTAACCTTGTAAGCCGGGTTACAACGCGCTATCTGACGGGGAAGGCGAGTAGCGCCTTCCCCGTTATTGTTTATTTGGACCATGTGACCGTGTCAGCGTCCGGCCGGCGGCTAAGACGTGAAATCGAGTTATTCCCCCACAGTTCCTGATAACGCAGACCGGTAATCTCCTCGAGAATACGCTGGTTTTGCGGGTTTGCGGGGGCGAATGGCCCGCCGGCGAGGCGCATTCTGTCGCACTCCTCGCGCAGTACCGCATGCGTTTTGATATTCAGCGTAAAGCGACGTGACGCCAGGTAACCGGCAATCAGTAGCAGCGTGGTGCCGAGACTGAGTACGGCCAGGATAACGTAATGCACCGACTCCGGCTGCTGCGGCTGCCCGGGATTAAAATGCGCCAGCTGCAGCAGAACGCCGACGAGCATCACCGCTATTGCCTGCGATGCCTTACGCGTCATGGTCATGACGCCGGCGAAAATACCTTCGCGCCGCAGACCGGTGATCGCCTCGTCGACGTCGGCCATATAGGTGTAGGTATTCCACGGGATATAGTTAATGCCGCCGCGACCGAAGCCCGCCACCGCCGAGACCAGCATCAATACGGCAAGATGGGTAAAATCCCCGAGCCATAAAAAACCGTAGGTCAGGCAGGCAAGCGCAAAAAAGACCACCGCCAGACGATAGGCCGGGGCTGGCCCCCAGTGAATACACAGTGGGATCATGCAGAGCACGGCGACCAGCTGCATGATGGACATGATGCCGAGTAATTCGGAGGAGACGGTGGCGGTCTGGAACAGGACATATATGACGTAGTAGGTGAAAACGGCATTAAATACGTCCTGGGCGATAAACCCGCCGAGGTACATCCCAAGATGGGTGCGGAAGGCCTTAACTTTCAGGGTGGAGAGCGCATCGCTGAAAAAACGCCTGAGTAAAGATCCGGACGCGGCAGGCGGTGCCTGCTGGTCAACGCTGCGCTCTCGTTCCCACGTATTGCAATACACCAGGGTCAGGGCGATGGCGCAGAGGATGGCAATCACCAGTCCGGCATAAAAGAAGGCGTGGGGGTTATCTTTTCCATACCAGCTAAAAAACAGGGCCGGCAGGTAGGCCGTGATGATGTACGACAGCTGGGCAAAAGAGATTCTCGCCCCTGAGAAGCGGGTCTTCTTTTTGAAGTCATCGGTCATTTCCGGAACCAGGGTTTCATACGGCACCAGAACCATGCTGTAGACCAGTTCGAAGACAAGATAGGTCAACAGGTAATAGAGGTAACCCATATCGCTGACCCAGATAAAACAGTAGGAAAAGACGGCGGGGATACCTGACAAAATAAAGAATTTGCGGCGACCAAACTTTTTCCCCAGAAAAGTGTGGCCGAAGTTGTCGGTAATATAGCCCATTAATGGACTGGCGATGGCATCGAAGACGCGCGCAATGGCGAAAATGGATGCGGCTTCAACCGCGCTCAGGTGACAGAAGTTGGTATAAAAGAACAGCAGCCAGGCACCGGTGAGTGCCGTCGTTCCCATACCAAAAAAATCCCCTGAGCCGTAGCTGAGATAGTGTTTTAACGTGATTGTTCTTGCCATGATATACGCCTGTTATCTGAGTAACGAGTTCGCAGTACCATAGTTCACTGATATTCAAAAGTAACCAACTTGTTAGTTACTTTTGATCGTGGATCACATTTCATTAACCACCAGTCACGCCGTTACCGGCAGCAGGGGAACGCGGAAAAAGCAGCGGCCTACGCCTGATGGGCGCGGCGCACATCCCGGGTCAATCGGGTACTTAACCAGTACAGCGGAAGCTGAGCTATCGTCGCCAGGAGTACTCCGGCTAAGGGCGTCATCGCCATCAGCCCCTTCGCCACGATAGCGCTGCCCAGCGTTTCACCGAGGGTTATCCCCAAATTAAACGCCGCAATATTTAAGGCCGAAGCAAAATCGACGGCTTTTGGCGTCCAGCGTTCAGCGGTGCTCAGCATGCCGGCCTGAAAAGCCGGCGACATTCCGAACGCCAGCACTCCCCACAGGAATAACAGGACCATCATCGGCAGGCGCCAGGGTAACGCCACGGCCAGTAACATGAGGGTGACTGCCAGCAGCAATAGCATCCGGCGTAATGCGGGTGTCCAGCCCTGGGTCACCGTCAATTTGCCGCCGAGTTGATTCCCGATGAGCGTGGCGATGCCAAAAATAATCAGCAGTAAACTCGCGGTTTGCGATGAAAAGCCGCTGATGTCGGTCAGGATCGGCGTAATAAACGTGAACGCGGCAAAGCTGGCGCCAAAGCCGGTGATGGTTATCGCCATCATGGCCAGAGTTTCCGGCCGCAGTAACGCCGCGAGTTGCGTGACGGTTTTACCCGCCTCAGGCACGGCCAGCCGGGGTACCCAGATTGCCGTGGCGACCCACGCCATCACGGCCAGCCCGGCGACAGCGTAAAACGGCAGCCGCCACCCGACGCTGTTACCGATCAGGCTGCCTAGCGGCACGCCGATCACCATGGCTAACGTCAGGCCGGAAAACATCAGGGCAATCGCGCGTCCGCCTTGCCCCGGTGGCGCGAGGCGGCTGGCCACGGTCGCGCCGATGGCAAAGAAACTGCCGTGCGCCACCGCAGTGATGGCCCGGCCTGCCAGCAGCAGCGGGTAGCTGTCCGCCAGCGAGGAGAGGATATTACCGGCCAGGAACAGCGTTATCAGGCTCAACAGCACCGTTTTACGCGCTAACCGCGCCAGACCCAGCACCGCCAGCGGCGTGCCAATCGCCAGCGCGAGCGCATAGAGTCCGACCAGTTTACCCGCCGCGGCCAAAGAGACGTGAAGATCTCGCGCGATGGCCGGAAGAACCCCGACAACAATGAACTCCGCTACGCCAATGGCAAAAGAGGTCACCGCCAGGGCCCAAATCCCCGGATGTATTGGCGTTTTCTGACTCATCGTTCACCTGCAGCGGCCTGGGCGATAGACTGATCCTGTTCAACCGTGGCGCCAGCGACACCGACGGCGCCCAGGATGTCGCCATTCGTATCATGTAATACCACACCGCCGCCAAAGCTGATTAATCCGCCGTTGGTGTGTTCCAGACTGTAGATGGCCCCGCCGGGCTGGGCGTGTTCGCCAAGGTCAATGCTGTCGACGCCGAACAAGGCGGCGGTTCGCGCTTTCTTGATCGACACGTCAATGGTTCCGGCAACCGCCCCGTCCATACGCAGGAACTGACGCAGCAGGCCTGAATCGTCGACGACGCAAATTGAAACCGAAAAACCTCGCTCACGGGCCAGGGTTGAGGCGCGTAAAATAACATCCCGGGAAAGTTGCTCTAATTTCATTTTCAAAACTCCTCGTTTTAACAGGTGTTTTGATGATTCCAGAACTACCGGGGTGAAGAAACAGGAGCGGGAGATATCCGCTTATTGTTTGATAATGTCAAACTTTCCACCGCATCAATTGTGTGACGAGATGGCTGATTCGCTCTGTGCTCAGGCGCTGAGAGGGGCCGGAAATACCCAGCGCGGCGACAATTTTCCCGTGTTGACGTAGCGGTAGCGCCAGGCAGTGCAATCCGCATTCGGCTTCTTCGAGATCAACGGCATAGCCCTGACGGATAATCGCCTGCAGCTCCTTTTCCAGCTCTGCGGACAACACGCCCGCCCGGCGCAGGCTGCGAATAATTTCCGCTTTATCCGCGAGGAGCACCTTGCCGATGGCTGAGGTGGTCATGCCTTCTCTGCGACCACGCGCGCTGAATACCGGTAGAGGGCCGTTAGCATCGATGGCGTCCAGGTAGAGGTATTCGCGCGTTCCGCACGGCACCGCCAGATAACACTCCTCGCCGCTGATCTCCGCCGCGTATTGTAGCAAGGGGGCGAAAAAGGATTTCACATCCTGATCGGCATCAATCAGCGTCTGAGCAATGGTTCTTAAGCGTAGACCCAGCGAGTAGCGGGTGCCGTTACGGGTGATATACCCCATTGCTGCTAAAGTGTTCAGCAACCCGTATATCGTGCTTTTATGCAGTTCCGACCGGCGGGCCAGATCGACTAATCGGGCATCGCCACCCAGCTCAGCGATGATCTCAAGGAGATTCATCGCCCGTTCTACGGACTGAATTTTACGACTTTCATCGATCATCGATGTTTCTCTCTGTTGCCGCTCCCGACGCTCAAAGGCGGGGGAGATAATGGGCCGCATAATGAATAAAAAAGACCGGCGATACAATACGTCGTGTCGAGTGCCACGCGCGCCTGTGCCGTCATTTTTTGTCTAATTGAAAATGATATTGCTAACCATTATCATCATGGCGCTATGTGAATAAGGCTTATCCGCCAGAGTGATACGGGAAAAACAGGTGAAGAGAGAGTATCAACAGGGGAAGGATCATCCGTCCCGAAACAGAGTTCAGCGCATCACGGCGTTTTGCATGCTCTCCTGTATGGCGCTGCTGTACGCCGGAAAAAGCGCGGCGAAACCGGATATGAAGCCGCTGGGGCCGAATATTGCCGATCGCGGATCTGCGGTTTATCACTTCAGCGTGCATCAGTTTGACTCTGCGGATGGCAAAAGACACTACCGGGTCTGGACCGGCGTACCGGACAGATCGCCGCCGCCATCGGGCTATCCGGTGCTGTATATGCTGGATGGTAATGCGCTGATGGACCGTTTGTCGGAAGATCTACTGAAACAACTGACCCAAAAAACGCCGCCGGTGATCGTGGCGATTGGCTACCAGACGCCGCTGCCCTTCGACACCCACGCCAGAGCCTACGACTATACGCCCGTGGCGCAGCAGCAGCGCGGGGCCGTTGCCGTCGGACATTATGCGCGCGAGGGGGGCGGCAGCGCGACGTTCCGCCAGCTGCTGGAAGGGCGCATCGCGCCAACGGTCGAAAAAAACATTAACATCGACCCCGATAAACGGGGCATCTGGGGACACTCCTTCGGCGGGCTGTTTGTGCTGGACAGCTGGTTAACCTCCTCTTTTTTCCACTTTTATTACGCGGCCAGCCCTTCGCTGGGTAGAGACAATTTCGTCCTGCTGGAAAGAATGGCATCGCTTAATCAACAGGGGGGCTGTCACAAGCAGCTCTATCTGATGGAGGGCGACGATCCGTCGGGAAGAAGCGCCGCCGCCGCCGCGACCGAGGTGCTGAGCAGGTTGCGCAAGACGGTATCCGCCCTGAGCGCTAACGGGCTGGCCGCGACCTACTGGCATTATCCTGGGCTCACGCACGGACCGATGTTTAATGCCTCTTTCCAGAGCGCTTTACTGCATCTCGCTGCGGCCGGTGAGCGCAGCGAAAAGAGGTGCGACATACACGGCTGACTCCGCGAGGCATCCATTCTGGCGCGTTGTCGGGGAGCGGGCGGCGGAGCGCTATTTCAGCCGCGCCGCCGAAGGTAGTTTGTACCAACGGGAGATTTCCCTGCCG
This sequence comes from Klebsiella sp. YJ, assembly GCF_002108615.1. Lineage (NCBI taxonomy): Bacteria > Pseudomonadati > Pseudomonadota > Gammaproteobacteria > Enterobacterales > Enterobacteriaceae > Klebsiella > Klebsiella sp. YJ. The sequence goes on along the minus strand of NZ_MTEG01000001.1, from coordinate 348,854 downwards.
ATGGCAGGAGCGGCTGCTTTGTTGACAGTAGAAAAGCATACCGGGCTTTTCCAGGTATGACTCCGGCTCTTCTGGCCTGGGAAACATGTCGTGTTTTAAGTGATGCCTGTCAGGCAATATGACCCCTTCATCGCTATTTCAGCACATCTTCGACGACATCCGCTTATTGACTAAACATGCTTTCCGGGCAGCCATAATCGGGTGACGAATCTGTAGCCTTTGCTTCGTGTAGTCTGTTCGATACCTTACTATTTTCTTATCCCGCCACCTGAAGTTCCTATGAAATACCGCCCGCTGGCTCTGCTATAACTGCACCACCACTGATTGCGCGATCGGGTATATCACTTCCAATTTCTGCGGAACCCGTTACTTATGGATATTGCCAGCATTGAAAAATTGATCGCCTTAGTCGAAGCCTCCGGCATTGGCGAACTGGAAATTGCCGAAGGCGCCAGCTCCGTGCGCATCAGCCGCGTCATCACCAGCCCGACTATGGTCGGGCCATCCGCCGAACCTGCGGCCGTCGTTCAACCGCAGCCGGCCATGCCGATTCCGGCTGTGCAGGCGCCGGTTATCGCGCCGGGCCCAGCGCCGGAACACGTCACGCTGTCCCCGATGGTGGGAACCTTTTATCTCTCACCGGGGCCCGGTGCGCCGCCATTTGTGGTTGTCGGTCAGCAGGTCAACGCCGGCGATACTCTGTGTATCGTTGAAGCGATGAAGATGATGAATCAGATCGCGGCGGATAACAGCGGGATCGTCAAAGCGATTCTGGCCACCGATGGTCAGCCGGTTGAGTTCGACCAGCCGCTGATGGTGATTGAATAGGGGGACGCCATGCTGGACAAAATTGTGATTGCCAATCGCGGCGAAATCGCGCTGCGTATTCTGCGCGCCTGCCGGGAGCTTAACATTCGCTCGGTGGCGGTTCACTCTACCGCCGACCGTGAGTTAAAACATGTGCTGCTGGCCGATGAAAGCGTCTGCATTGGCCCGCCGCCGTCCGCCAAAAGCTATCTCAATATTCCGGCGGTGATTTCGGCCGCTGAAGTGACGGGCGCGGCGGCCATCCATCCAGGTTACGGTTTTCTGGCGGAAAATGCCGACTTTGCCGAACAGGTGGAGCGCTCAGGGTTCGTGTTTATCGGCCCGAAAGCGGACACCATTCGTCTGATGGGGGACAAGGTCTCGGCCATTCAGGCGATGAAGCAAGCCGGGGTGCCGTGCGTGCCGGGATCGGACGGCCCGCTGGACGATGACCGGGAGAAGAATCGCCGGCTGGCGGCCGGGATCGGTTACCCGATCATCGTCAAGGCCTCCGGCGGCGGCGGCGGCGGCGGGCGCGGGATGCGGGTCGTCCGGCAGGAGAAAGAGCTGGCGCAGGCCATCGATATGACGCGCGCCGAAGCGAAAGCGGCGTTCAACAACGATATGGTCTACATGGAGAAGTATCTGGAGAATCCGCGCCATATTGAAATCCAGGTGCTGGCCGATGGGCAAGGGCAGGCGATTTATCTTGCCGAACGCGATTGTTCAATGCAGCGGCGCCACCAGAAGGTGGTGGAGGAGGCTCCGGCGCCGGGGATCACCGCCGAGATCCGCCAGGCTATCGGCGAGCGCTGCGCCAAAGCCTGTCTGGACATCGGCTATCGCGGCGCCGGTACCTTCGAATTTCTCTATGAGCAGGGCCAGTTTTACTTTATCGAAATGAATACCCGCATTCAGGTGGAGCATCCGGTGACGGAAATGATCACCGGCGTTGACCTGATTAAAGAGCAGTTGAGGATTGCCGCCGGACTGCCGCTCTCTATCAGCCAGCAGCAGGTGCGCATACGCGGTCACGCGATTGAATGCCGGATTAATGCCGAAGACCCACGCACCTTCATGCCCAGCCCCGGAAAAATTACCCGTTTTCATGCGCCTGGTGGCTTTGGCGTACGCTGGGAATCGCATATCTACGCGGGCTACTGCGTCCCGCCGTACTACGACTCGATGATTGGCAAACTGATCGTCATCGGCGATAGCCGGAATGAGGCCATTGCGCGGATGGAACATGCCCTGAACGAGCTGGCGATCGACGGCATCAAAACCAACGTTGAGCTGCAGCGGCGGATCATGGCTGATGACCATTTTCGCGCCGGCGGCAGCAACATCCATTATCTGGAAAAGAAACTGGAGCTCAGTCGCTGAACTTCGCCGCAAAGCCGCCTCCGGGCGGCTTTCTTCATTTATCGCTATCAATATCACTACTGGAAAACCGGAGGTAAGTTGTGTCTGCACTCTCTTATGTGACGGGTGAGAGCCATTGCGCCTGGGCTATCTATCTCGCCCAGGTGGAACGCGTCCTGCCGCTGCCCGGCGATCTTAATCGCTGGGCCGATACCCTGCGTCACCCGGAACGGGCGCTGATTGTCGATGTTCCGCTGGAAATGGACGACGGGACGATTCGCCATTTTGAAGGCTATCGCGTTCAGCATAATCTCTCCCGCGGACCCGGCAAGGGAGGCGTGCGCTATCACCCCGACGTCAGTCTGCAGGAGGTGATGGCGCTGGCGGCGTGGATGACCGTGAAATGCGCGGCGCTCAATCTGCCGTTCGGCGGGGCGAAAGGCGGCGTACGCGTCGACCCGACGGCGCTATCCGACAGAGAGCTGGAGCGGTTGACCCGCCGCTACACTTGTGAAATCAGCCGGGTGATCGGTCCCCGGCAGGATATTCCGGCGCCGGACGTCGGCACCAACGCCCAGGTCATGGCCTGGATGATGGATACCTGGTCGCGTCATGCCGGAATCGCCGCGACCGGCGTGGTGACGGGGAAACCGGTCCACCTCGGCGGCTCGCTGGGGCGGGTGCAGGCCACCGGGCGCGGCGTGTTTATCACCGGCTGCCACATCGCGGAAAAGCTGGGGCTGTGCGTGGCGCAAAGCCGGGTCGCCGTGCAGGGGTTTGGCAACGTGGGGAGCGTCAGCGCCGGGCTGTTTCATGCCGCCGGCGCGCGGGTGGTGGCCGTACAGGATCATCGCGCGACGCTGTATCAGCACGACGGCCTCGATATTCCGGCGCTGCAGGCGTGGCAGCAGGCTCACGGCACAATAGCCGGTTTCCCGGGCGCCGATAGCGTGGCGGACGAGGCTTTCTGGAGTCTCGGCTACGAGATACTGATTCCGGCAGCGCTGGAGGGGCAGATTAGCGCGGAGCGCGCCGCCGGTCTGCGCTGTCGCCTCATTCTGGAGGGGGCCAACGGCCCGACGCTGCCGGAGGCCGACGATGTGCTGGCTGAGCGGGGGATCGTGCTGGTTCCCGACGTGATTGCCAACGCCGGCGGGGTGACGGTCAGCTATTTCGAATGGGTGCAGGATTTCTCCAGCTTCTTCTGGAGCGAAGAGGAGATCGATGCGCGGCTGGATACCATTATGCGCCACGCCATCGAAAGCGTCTGGCTGAAAGCGCAGGCCCTGGCTATTCCCCTGCGTACCGCCGCCTGGGCCCTGGCCTGCGAACGGATTCTGCTGGCGAGTCAAGACCGCGGGCTGTACTCCTGAGGCGCGGAGAGCGGACAAGCCCTGCGCTGCCCGCGCGGGGCCATGGGTATCAGCAAACTCAGGAAGAGGCGCGCGCGATATGCGCCCGCCGCTGCCGCTGGTCGCACCACAGGGTGAAGATCCCCGCCAGCGCCACGATCCCGGCGCCGATCAGCGTTGACGAACCGGGCAGGCTGTTTAAGAACAGGTAGCCAATCACCATCGACCAGACCAGGGTGGTGTAGTCAAACGGCGCCAGCAGCGAGGCGTCGGTAAAACGCAGGCTTAGCGTGACCAGAATCTGCGCCATGCCGCCGAAGAAACCGCAGCCCACCAGCAACAGAAGCTGGCCCGGCGTTGGCCGCGTCCAGCCGAACAGGCTGGTTGCCAGGCCAATCAGGGTGGTCATCAGCGAGAAGTAAAAGACGATGGCGCCGGGTTTTTCAATGCCGTTGAGAAAACGGATCTGAATGTTGGAGGTGGCGGTGCAGAGCGCGGCCAGCAGGGCGAACGCGACGCCGAGAGCCATCCCGGACTGCAGCTGGCCGCCGGCGAACAGAGAGCCGCGGGCGGTTAAGCTGGCGGAGAGCATAAACAGGATGCCGGAAAAACCGACAATCACCCCCAGCCAGCGGGAAAAACGCACCCGCTCTTTCAGCAGCAAGGCCGCCATGATGACGGTGAAGAGCGGGGCGGCGTAGCTCAGGGCGGTGGCGTCGGCGAGGGAGATCGACACCAGCGCCAGATAGTTGAAGTACATCCCGCCGGTACCGGAAAAGCCGCGAATCAGGTGGCCGAAAATATTTTTGGTCTTAATACTGGCCAGCACGTTGCCCTGAATTTTTAACCAGATGAGCAGGGGGAACATGGCGATAAAGGAGCGGAAGAAAATCACTTCGCCGGTGGGAATCGCCCCCTGTAATCCTTTGACGCAGGCCAGCATTAACGTCGCGCACAGCGCGGAGAGTATTTTTAGATAAATCCCAAGTCGGGCATTCATGTGACTACCTTTGGTTAACGGTCGCGGAGGGACGCGAGGTGGATGTCGCGCATGGCGTTACAGTAGAGGGCGCGAAGGGCCGGCAGATAAGATAATTTCGTTCTGTCAGGATAATGTTTGCTTATCTCTGGGCGCCGGCGCCGTCATATAAATCGCCTATCTCCCGACAGCGTTTCCCTCTTACCCGTTGCGCAAGCAATGTCGATATAGTCGCGATAAGTGGTTAGCCATACCGGCGGAACGGGGAGCCTCTTCGCAGACGTCGGTACTCTTTTATCCAGACCGAGGGAAACAATAATGAAACTGAAGCGAAATGCGGGTTTAGCGCTGGCTTTGACGCTGGTCGCGGCGTCCGGCGCCGCGCGCGCCGACATGCTGGCGGATATTCATGCACGCGGCGAGCTGAAGTGCGCGGTCTATTCCGATGTGCCGCCGTTTTCGGCCCCGGATCCGAAAACCCGTCAGCTGGTCGGGATGGACGTTGAACTCTGTCACGCGCTGGCGAAACAGATGGGGGTCAAGGCGCAGCTGGTTCCCACTTCCGTGGAAGCGCGTATCGCCGTCATCGCTACCGGGCGAGCCGACGTGCTGATCGCCAACCTTGCCTATACCAAAACGCGCGGCCGCCAGATTCAGTTCAGCGACCCTTACTATGTCGCGAAAGAGATGCTGCTGGTAAAAGAGGCGAACGCCGATAAAACCCTCGCCGATTTTAAAGGCAAGCGCATCAGCGCCACCAAGGGGACCACCTCTGAACAATCCATCGTGCTGAAGGGCGGCAAACCGGTCACCTTCCAGGACGCCGCGTCGGCCTTCCTCGCCCTTGAGCAGAATAAAGCGCTGGGCTTCGTCACCAACACGATGACCGGTATCAAGATGATCGGCCAGGCGAAAAAGGACGGCATCAATCTGGCGATGATTAAGGAGCCGATGGCGCTTGAACCTATCGGCGTGGGGATGAAGCAGGGCGAACCGCAGCTGCTGACCAGCGTCAATGAAAGCCTGAAGGCGATGGATGACAACGGGACGATCGACAAGATCTGGAATACCTGGATTGGACCGAACACCGAATACAAAATGGTCCGCGAAGAACGGGTACAACCGTTATCCAGCCTCACGTTTGAACCGCTGGAATAAGTATGACGCCGACATCGAAAACCTTGTTACCCGAGCGCCGCATTGAGCTTCACGCCGGCGCCCCGGCGCGGATCTCCATGATGGGTAGCCGGGCCTGGCTTATCGAAGCGCCCGGCGCCTTCGACCTGCCGGCGCAGCGGCGCATCTGGTCTTTGGCGCAGACCCTGCAGCAGTGGCCGGAGGTGGAGTCCTTGATCCCCGGCGTGACCAATTTACTGGTGCTGCTACGCGATACGCCGGAGGAGCCGACCGGGGTGGCGCGCCGTCTGCGCGAGTGCTGGCTGGCGACGCAGGCGCTCAACGTCGAAGGGCGACAGATTGATATCCCGGTGTGCTACGGTGGCGAACACGCCACCGATCTGGAGGCGGTATGTCGCCATACCGGGTTTTCCGCCCGGGAAGTCATTCGTCGTCATTCGCAGGGGATCTATACCGTGGTCGCGCTTGGCAGCGCGCCGGGGTTCGGCTATTTGCACGGTCTGGATCCGCGCCTGGCGACGCCGCGTAAAAAGGTGCCTTCGCTGAATATGCTTAAGGGGACGGTCACCATCGGCGGGCCGCAGGCGGGCGTCTCGGTGCTGACCGGGCCGAACGGCTGGAACGCGATCGGCTACGCGGAAATTGAGGTATTCAATCCCCATGCCGCCATTCCTGCGCTGATGGCGCCAGGCGATATCATCCGTTTTCTGCCTGAGAGGGTCGAACTGTGATTGAGATTGAACAAAGCGCATCGCTAAATACGATCCAGGATTTAGGCCGCCCGGCGTGGCGCCACCTTGGCGTCTCGGTGAGCGGCGCGATGGACCCGCTGGCGCTGCGTGCCGGCAACACCCTGCTGGGGAACGAGGAAAACGCGGCGGCCATCGAAGTGCAGATGTTTCCCTTCCGCGTGCGTTTCCTGGCGGATACCTGGATCGCGCTCACCGGCGCCGACTGCCGGGCAAGGCTTGACGGCGCAGCGCTACCGGCGTGGTGGGGCTGCGCGGTACGTAAAGGCCAGCAGCTGGAACTGCGCTTTCCCCGTCGCGGCGCGCGCGGCTATCTCTGCGTGGCCGGGGGCATTGATGTCCCGCAGGTGCTGGGCTCGCGCAGCACCGCCCTGCGCGGCGGCTTCGGCGGACTCGAGGGCCGGCCGCTGCAGCGCGGCGACGTGCTGGCGTGCGGCCGGTGGCAGGGCGCGCCGCTGCCGGCCTCGGGGATCGGCATTGAGCCGCCGGAAGTGGCCCTGAGCGCCTTTTTCCCTCGCAACGCGCAGGGCGATGCGCAGATCCGCGCCATCCCCGCCGGCGAATATCCGCTGTTTGCCGCCGATGCGCCGCGCTTCTGGAGCCAGGCGTGGAAAATTTCGCTGCACAGCAACCGGACCGGTTATCGCCTGGCGGGGGAGCCCATTCTGCCCGCCGAAACGGTTGAAATGCGCTCCTACGGCCTGATCCCGGGCATCGTACAGGTTCCGCCGGCCGGCGAACCGATTATCCAGCTGAGCGATGCCAACACCGCGGGAGGTTATCCCAAAATTGCCTGCGTGATTGAAGAGGACCTCTGGCGTCTGGGCCAGCTGCAGGCGGGTCAGTCAATTCAACTGGTACAGGGCGATACGCGTACCGCCATCGCGGTGCGGCAGGCGATTGAACGCTGGCTGCAGCGTTTGCGCGTCAGCGTAGCGCCGCTGACCAGGGTTGTCGGTTTATAAGGAACTCAGCATGAAAATTGATGTGAACTCCGATATGGGAGAAGGTTTTGGCGTCTATCAGTTATGTGATGATTCGGCGCTAATGGACAGGGTCTCTTCCGCTAACATCGCCTGCGGTTTTCACGCGGGGGATCCGGCAATCATGACCCGGATGGTGCGCCTGGCGAAGGCGCGCGGCGTGGGTATCGGGGCCCATCCCGGCCTGCCGGATCGCCAGGGCTTCGGGCGCAAAGAGATGGCGTTCTCCGCAGATGAGATCTGCCAGCAGGTGGTATATCAGCTTGGCGCGCTCTCGGCCATTGCCCGCGCCGAGGGCACCCGCGTCGCCCACCTGAGCTTTCACGCGGCGATGGGCAATATGATTAACCGTGACGACGCCCTGGCGTTGCAGGTGATGCAGACCGTCGCCCGGATCGATTCGCAACTGATTATTTTCTGCCAGCCGGACACTATCATTGAACGGGCGGCGCAGGCCGCGGGGCTGCCGACGCTGACGCTGTTTCTCGCTGACCGGGCCTACGACGATCGCGGGCAGCTGGTTCCGCGCGGCATTCCCGGTTCGCTGATCAAAGAGGAGACGGCGGTGCGCGCCAGAGTACGTCAGTTTCTGCAGCAGGGCACGGTGACCACCTTTAGCGGCAATACGCTGCCGGTACGCGCGCGTTCGATCCTGGTTCATAGCGATACCCCTGGCTCGCTGGCGCTGGCGACGCTGGTTCGCAGCGAGATTGAAGCCTGCGGCGCGACGGTTGCGCCGGCGGCGGAGGTGCTGGCGCAGTAAAGCATTTCCCCGGTGGCGAGGGGCGCACGCCGCGCTCCTCGCCACCGTCTGCTCTCCCTTCACCGTGGAACTCCAGCCCTCATCCAGCCAAAACCGATTTTCCTTCCCGTCAGGCATGAAGTGAACCCGTCGCCCGCCGGCGGGATAAAAAAAATGCCTGCCGGTCAGACGCCAGGCAGGCATTTCACTCCGCTCAGCGCGCACAATCTGCGCGCTGCAGCTTAACGGCAACCCGCGCAGAAGGCTGCAAGACGATCGCAGCCGGTTTGCAGGCGTTCCATACTGGTGGCGTAAGAAAGGCGGAAATAGGGGCTCATGCCGTAGGCCGCCCCCTGTACCGTCACCACGTGTTGCTCTTCGATAAGCGCCATCACAAAATCGGCGTCGCTGGCGATAAAACGCCCGCCGGCGCTGGTTTTACCGATAAATTCCGCGATGTTGACGAACAGATAGAAGGCCCCCTGCGGCTTATGGCAGCGCAGGCCGGGAATACCGGCAAGGCGCTCAAGCACGTAATCGCGGCGCTGGCGATAGATTTCCGCGCGTTCCGCCAGCAGATCCTGCGGGCCATCAAGCGCAGCGACGGATCCCGCCTGCGCCAGGGTCGCCACGCCGCCGCTGTTTTGCGTATTGACGTTGCTCATCGCCTTAATCAGCGTCAGTGGGCCGCCGCAAAAACCCAGCCGCCAGCCGGTCATTGAATAGGCTTTCGAGACGCCGTTCACCGTCAATACGCGATCGTACAGCCGGGGCTCTACCTGCGCCAGCGTCCAGAATTTCACGCCGTCATACAGGAGATGCTCATAAATGTCGTCGGTCATGATCCAGAGCTGCGGATGACGCAGCAGCATTTCGCCTAGCGCCAGGAGCTCGGCATGCGTGGCGACGGAGCCGGTCGGATTGCTGGGATAGTTCAGCAGCAGCCATTTGGTCTTCGGCGTGATCGCCGCTTCGACGTCCTGCGGCAGCGGTTTAAAGCCGTACTCTTCATGACAGGGCACCGCAACCGGCGTTCCGCCGGCGAATTTAACGATGTCGGCGTAGCTGATCCACGACGGCATGGGGATGATCACTTCATCACCGGGGTTAATGGTCGCCATCATGGCGTTGAAGATAATCTGTCGGGCGCCGCCGGCGGTCAGGATCTGGCTGATGTCGTAGCGCAGTTCATTATCGCGCAGGAACTTGCGCTGAATGGCGGCGCGCAGCGAGGGGGTGCCGTCCGTCGGCGGGTAGCGGGTATCTCCGGCGCACGCCGCGGCATAGGCGGCATCGATCACGTGAGGCGGCGTGGGGAAGTCCGGTTCGCCGGTAGAGAGACCGACGACGTCGATTCCCTGCGCGGCGAGATCGCGCGCTTTTTGCGTCATGGCGACGGAGGCGGAGACGGTAACATTTTTGAGACGATCGGCGATATCAGGCATGAGGCTGCGGTTCCTGGTTATAAGGTCAGCAAACCCGCACGCGGCGCAGAACGATCCGCCGCGAGCGGCGAGCGGGGGGCAATACACGTCAACCAGCATAGAGGGGGGCAAAGGCGGCGAGCTAATAGCGCTTTGTTGTGGGGACATAACGCAATGCGATGACTGACGGGAAAGGCCCGTGCCGACCGGCCGACGAACGGGGCCGCGCCTATGCGCCGGTGCACCCCTACGGTGCAAACGCGGCGCGTTGAAGAGCGGTTTGCCCGAACGGGTGGCGCGATTGGCGGCCTGCGGGGCTTTTAGGTTGTGGCACCGATCTTGCTTGTCATCAGAGATGCGTATTGATTGGGACCGCTATTATGAATCTTCGCCGCCTGAAATATTTCATCAAAATCGTCGACGTCGGGAGCCTGACGCAGGCCGCTGACATTCTGCATATCGCCCAGCCGGCGCTCAGCCAGCAGCTGGCGACGCTGGAAGGTGAGGTCGATCAGCAGCTCTTGATTCGCACCAAACGCGGGGTTACGCCGACCGATGCCGGGAAAATTCTCTATACCCACGCCCAGGCGATTCTACGCCAGTGCGCGCAGGCGCAGAGCGCCATCGACGGCGCGGGACAGGCCCTGAGCGGCCAGGTTTCCGTCGGCCTGGCGCCTGGCACCGCGGCCCAGCTGCTGGCGATCCCGCTGCTCACCGAAGTGCAGCGCCAGCATCCAGGGATCGTGCTCTATTTCAATGAAAACTTTGGCACCACCCTCAGCGAATTAATCATGAGCGGGCGAATGGATATGGCGGTGATTTATGGCGACCGCGATATTCACGGTTTGCGTTTTCTGCCGCTGATGAAAGAGGAACTCTTTTTCGTCTGCCCGCACGCGCTGGGGGCGCCCCGGCGTGAAATCGCCCTGGCGGAGGTCGCCCGCTACGATCTGTTCCTGCCGCGCATTTATAACATTATGCGTAAAGCCGCGGACGACGCCTTTACCCAGGCTGGACTGAGCTACCGGGTGAAGTGCGAGATTGAATCGCAGACCACGCTTAACGCCGCGCTGGCGGCGGAGCTCGGCGGCACCATCATGCCGGAATCCGCGGCGCGCACCATGCTCCAGCCCGCCAATGCCTGGATGGCGAGAATTGTCGAACCCAATGTGCTCACCTCGCTCTCGTTCTGTATGTCCGACCATCTGCCGCTTTCGCAGCCCGCGGAGGCGGTGAAGGGGATTTTGCTCTCCCTGATGGCGCAGCGGACCGAGGACAACCGGCCGCTAACCCTGGTGGGATAATAAGTCCCCCTTATTGCCTCAAAGCGAAACCCTCTTATCAACCCGCCCGATACCCGCGCTAGAGTCACTACTCTGGCGCGCGGCGCTGCCGTGATCTGACCTTAGCGCGATGGAATCATGATGGAAAAAGAACTGATAGCTTTTGAGGACGTGCGCCAGCTGGCGCAGAAGATGCATAACGCCGGACTACGGGAGCTTGAGTGGCGCGGCGCGGACTGGTCGGTTCGCCTGCGCTATCCCGGCGGCAAAACGATGGCTGAACCGCCGCCTCTGCCGGCGGCGACCGAACCCCCTCTGCTGCCGGTGTGTTCCCCGATGCCGGGACGCCTGCTGCTGAGCCACCCCAGCCATGGGGAGGCGTTCGTCAGCGAGGGGCAGCGCGTTGAGCCGGACGATATCCTCGCGCTGGTGCAGGTCGGGGCGCTCTATTTGCCGGTGCGCAGCCCGGTGGCCGGGACGCTCAAAAGCCTTGTCGCGACTTCGGGGAACCGGCTGGAGTACGGCAGCGAGATCGCGCTGCTGCTGCCTGCGGATGCCGCTTCCGCGAAGTTATAAGGACCCCTTATCGGGCCACACTATTTATGTCTTATCCCCATTGGACATAACTGCATACAGTCAGAAAAACAACGTCAAAGGCAGATCGCTCTGCCGCAACAGGAGAGGCACATATGCCATTTTCAGATTATAAAGTGGCCCTGGTGACCGGCGCTTCCGCCGGAATGGGTGAAGCGATTGTCGAACGCCTTTGTCAGGAAGGGATTGTGGTCCACGCGGTCGCGCGTCGCCATGAACAGCTGGCCGCGCTGGCGGACAGAACCGGCTGCATTCCCCACGCCGTCGACGTCGGCGATCTGTCGGCGCTGACCGAGCTGTGCCGCGATCTGCAGGTCGATATTCTGGTGAACAACGCCGGCGTCTCTCATCCGGGATCGATTCTCGATGCCGAGGCCGACTGGATCAACACCCAGGTGGATGTCAACCTGCGCGCCGTACTGCACCTGTGCCGGCTGCTGGTCCCGGGAATGGTGGCGCGCGACTGCGGCCACGTCATTAATATCACCTCCATCGCCGCGATTTATAACTTCAATGGCAACTCTATCTATCACGCCACCAAAGCGGGAGTACACGCGCTGTCGCGCCAGCTGCGCGTCGATTGCTACGGCAAGCGGGTGCGAATTACCGAAATTTGCCCGGGGCGGGTGGCGACGGAGATTTTCGGCAACGTTTCCGGCGATCACGAAGAGGCGCGTCGTCGCTTTATCGAGGGTTTCGAGCTGCCGGAAGCAAAAGACATCGCCGACTGCGTGGCTTTCGCGCTCGCCGCGCCGGTGGCGGTCAACATCGGCAATATTGAGATCACCCCGACGCTGCAGGTACCCGGTGGGCTATCCACGATGCGTCCCGGCGACCGTGAGTCCTGAATGACGGCAAACGAGGAGGGTATATGGCACTCGACTTCAGTAACGTGATGACTGGCCACTACGGCCAGATGATTATTGATGGCACCGTCGTCACTCTGGAACTGGCGTTGGGTGCATGGCTGCTGGCCATGTTTATTGCGCTGGTGCTGGTGATGATCCGCCTGAGCAACAAGCGCTTCGCGCAGCTGTTGGTGGCGGCGTATGTCTCCTACCACCGCAACGTACCGACGCTTATTCAGCTGATGATGTGGTACTTCGCGATTCCGACGCTGCTGCCCGAGTCGCTGCAGATGTGGGTTAACGAGATGAATGCGGAGTTTTTGTTCTCGTTGGTCGCGCTGGGACTGTGCCAGGCGGCCTACTTCTCTGAAGACATCCGCAGCGGCCTGCGTGCCATCCCCGCAGGGCAGAATGAGGCGGCGAGGGCGCTGGGAATGGGGTATTTGCGCGCCATGCGGCTGGTGATTCTGCCGCAAGGGATCCGTAACGCGCTGCCGTCGGTGATTAACCACACCGTGCTGCTGTTTAAGAATACCAGCCTTGCCATGGTCATTGGCGTCGCCGAACTGACTTACGTGACGCGCGATATTGAAAACCAGACCTTCCGCACCTTCGAAGCTTATACGGTGGCGACGGTAGGCTACCTGGCCTTCTCTTTGCTGCTGATGGGGATGGGGGCGCTGCTGGCCCGCCGCTTTCAGCGCGCGTATGCGAGGTAATCTGTATGTTTGATTTTTTCACGATTCTGCACGATAACGGCCTGCTGTTGCTGATGGGACAGTATCCCGATGGTCCGCTGGGCGGCGTGCTGTGTACCTTGCTGGTGTCGCTGCTGGCGGTCCTGTTCGCTTTCCCGGTCGGCGTGCTGCTATGCCTCGCTCGCCTCTCGCCGTGGCGCTGGCTGAGCTGGCCGGTAACCTGCTGGATCTATCTGCTGCGCGGTATCCCGCTGATGATGGTGGTGTTCTGGACCTATTTCTGCGTGCCGCTGCTGATTGGCCACAACATCAGCGGCTTCAGCACCATGCTGTGTACGCTGATCATCTACGAGAGCACCTATATCGCTGAAATCGTGCGCGGCGGGATCCAGGCGCTGCCCTCGGGGCAATATGAAGCCTCCCGCGCGCTGGGAATGGGGCACATCCGGGCGCTGCGCCTGGTGATTCTGCCGCAGGCGCTGTACAACACGCTGCCGAGTCTGGTCAGCCAGCTGGTGTCAATTATCAAGGATAGCACCCTCGGCTACGTGATTAACGTGCCGGAGCTGACCTATGCGGCTAACCAGGTCAGTAACCAGCTGCTGACGAAACCGTTCCAGGTCTTTGCCATCGTGGCGCTGAGCTATTACATCATTAACTTTAGCCTGACGTGGCTGGCCAATCGCCTGGAGCTGCGTATCGCCAGCAGGAGGCAAGGCGCGCAGTCCGCCACGGGAAAGCCGGTCACGGCGCTGGTTCTCGACCCGTCGTCATCACAAACTCAATAAGGAGCAACCATGCGACCGATGATTCTGTTCAATCAGGTGAATAAATGGTACGGGGAATATCAGGCCCTGACCGACGTCAGCGCCGAAATCAAAAGCGGTGAAGTGGTGGTGGTGTGCGGTCCTTCCGGATCGGGGAAATCGACGCTAATCCGGACGGTCAACCGTCTTGAGCCCATCGAACAGGGGCAGATCCTGTTTGACGGCGTCGATATTCATGGCTCAAGCACCCGGCTGAACCAGCTGCGAACGCGAATCGGCTTCGTCTTCCAGAGTTTTAACCTGTTTCCGCACGTTTCGGTGCTGGAGAATATTATGATGTCGCCGGTGAAAGTGCTCGGCGAGAAGCGCGCCGAAGCCCGGCGTCATGCCGGGGAGCTGCTGGAGCGGGTGGGGCTGTCGCACAAGGCCGACGTTTACCCGGCGCAGCTTTCCGGTGGCCAGCAGCAGCGGGTGGCGATTGCCCGGGCGCTGGCGATGAAGCCGCCGGTCATGTTGTTTGATGAACCGACTTCCGCACTCGATCCGGAGATGGTCGGCGAGGTGCTGAGCGTGATGCGCGGGCTGGCGCAGGAAGGGATGACCATGATGTGCGTGACCCATGAAATGAATTTTGCCCGTGACGTCGCCGATACGATCTGGTTTATGGATCAGGGACAAATACTGGAAAAGGCCGAGCCGGATAAATTCTTCACCGCGCCGCAGCATCCGCGCGCGAGGCGTTTCCTCAATGATTTGCTGGTCCACTAGAACGTTGAGCGGCCAGCGCGTTGCGCACCTGCTGCAACAGAAGCTGCGGAGGAACTGCTGCCCCCTGGCCGTGTGCTGATGTCAGGAAGTCGGTGAATATTTTTCATGGCACTGATATGGATGCCTGGTATCTGCATCCGTCATCCCTTTCTGCCCTGACGGAGCCAATAAAAAAGCCGTATTGCGTTGCACGGGTGCGGCTTTAACTGCTGAAGAGAGGTCATCTGGTTTCGTCTCAACCCGGTAAGGCGAAGCCTCGGTGCCTGATATCTCGGGGGAGGGCGCCGGATTTGACTCCCCGTGTTTGCCGATATGGCGGGTAAAGTCTCAACGCCCCGGGAAGCGCTTTCACCTGACCTGTTGAATTCATGCCGTATCAGGATTCGTAAGGATGTACGAAAGCAAAAAGCCCGCTTAAGTTTCCTTAAGCGGGCTTTTTAAATATGGCTCCTCTGACTGGACTCGAACCAGTGACATACGGATTAACAGTCCGCCGTTCTACCGACTGAACTACAGAGGAATCGTTGTGGAGTCGTATCTTAGCGGCGAAAAAAATTTTGTCAAACATCAATTTGCCCGCAAAGGTTCAACTGCCGCTTCCATCAACAATTTGTTGCTATTACCGACAATTAATAAGGAAAAATGTTTTGCAGGAACCATCATTCTCTATCATTATTTGAAATGTAGTTTCAACTTTTCTCACTAAGGTCTCCTTTGAACGTCACCTCCGCAGTAAGCCAGGTCCTCGGACGCACTTCCTGGTTCAAAAAGCGTAAAAGTTATCGTGTACTTTACTGGCGTGAAATCAGCCCGCTTGCGGTGCCGATATTCCTCGAAAACACCTGCGTTTTGCTGATGGGCGTACTGAGTACGTTCCTCGTCAGCTGGCTGGGAAAAGAGGCAATGGCCGGGGTGGGGCTGGCCGACAGTTTTAATATGGTGATTATGTCGTTCTTCGCCGCCATTGATCTCGGTACGACCGTAGTGGTCGCCTTTAGCCTCGGCAAACGCGACCGGCGGCGGGCGAGGGCGGCGGCAAGACAATCGCTGGCGATTATGACGCTGTTCTCTGTTCTGCTGGCGGTCGCGATCCATGCATTTGGCAGCGAGATCATTAATTTTGTTGCCGGCGATGCCTCGGCGCAAGTGAAGGCCATGGCGCTGACCTATCTGGAGCTGACGGTATTGAGCTACCCGGCGGCGGCCATTGCGCTGATTGGCAGCGGCGCATTGCGCGGGGCGGGGAACACCAAAATCCCTCTGTTGATCAATGGCGGGATGAACATCCTCAACATTATTATCAGCAGCATCCTGATCTACGGCATTTTTTCCTGGCCGGGCCTCGGGTTTGTCGGTGCCGGTCTCGGGCTCACTATCGCCCGCTATATTGGTGCCGTGGCGATAGTCTGGGTGCTGGCAATTGGTTTTAACCCGGCGCTGCGTATCTCGCTGAAGAGCTACTTCCAGCCGTTCAACCTGGCGATTATCTGGGAAGTGATGGGCATTGGCATCCCGGCGAGCATCGAGTCGGTGCTGTTCAACGGCGGTAAACTGCTGACGCAGATGTTTGTTGCCGGGATGGGGACCAACGTTATCGCCGGCAACTTTATTGCTTTTTCCGTCGCCGCGTTGATTAACCTGCCGGGGAACGCGCTGGGTTCCGCGTCGACGATTATTACCGGTAAACGGCTGGGGAAAGGGCAAATCGGGCAGGCAGAGCGCCAGGCGTGGCACGTCTTTTGGTTATCCACCATCGTTCTGACGGTGATTGCGTGGGGGACGGCGCCGTTTGCCAATCTTATCGCCTCTTTCTATACCAGCGAAGAAGATGTCAAAGTGGTGGTCAAAGAGCTACTGTGGCTTAACGCCTTCTTTATGCCTATCTGGGCCACGTCGTGGATCCTGCCCTGTGCCTTTAAAGGCGCGCGCGATGTGCGCTACACCATGTGGGTATCGATGCTGGGAATGTGGGGCTGCCGTGTGGTGGCGGGTTACACCCTGGGCATTGTGCTGGGAATGGGGGTGATTGGCGTCTGGCTGGGAATGGTGCTCGACTGGGCGGTGCGTGGCGTGCTGTTCTATTGTCGAATGGTCAGCGGGCGCTGGCTATGGAAATATCCGCGCAGCAAGATTCAAGTCGACGAAACATAACCTTTTTTCGGGCGAAACGGTACTTTTTGCCCAAAGTGGAGAATAAATCGGCAAACGATTTAAATTGTGAAAACAGCCTTTGACAAGGCCAGGCGGCGCCGTTAATATTCGCCCCGTTCACACGATTCCTCTGTAGTTCAGTCGGTAGAACGGCGGACTGTTAATCCGTATGTCACTGGTTCGAGTCCAGTCAGAGGAGCCAAATTTAAGAAGCCCGCTTAAGGAAACTTAAGCGGGCTTTTTGCTTTTCTGATGCTGTCCCAGATAGCCAACCAAAATCCCGCGTCGCCCATACCCACGCGACGGCAGGCCCCAGAGGCTGTAACCCGGGTGCAGGCAGCTATCGGGCTTTCGTCCGTTGGCTTCGCCATTCCCGGCAGATCTGTTCCAGACCCTCGCCGTACGTTGTGACGGTGAAATCCGGGAAGCGATGCTTAAATTTTGCCGACTCGAACAGATTGTCATACTCATAACGCGGCAGCAGTTCCCGCAGCTCGCGGACCCTCTGTACGAAAAGTCCCGCGGCGATCAGGATCTGCTTTTTGAGAACGGAATACTCCGCCTCTCTGCCGAAAATCTCACCAGCCAGGGTGACAAACTGGCGATAAGTGAGGCGATCGTCGTCGCACGGCAGGTGCCAGCTTTGACCGAAAGCGTCCGGCGTGTTGCCGAGGAGCGCGAGGGCGCGGCTGGCGTCAGGTGTCCAGATGAGCGTACGCAGCTTATCGTCACGTACCGGTACGCGTGGCCGTTCGCCTGTTTTCAGTCTGTCGATGATCAGGGCGTTGGTAAAACTCTGCGTCTTTCCCGGCCCATAAAACTCTGGCGCGCGCCCGATAACGACCGGAATGGCTCCGCGTTCCATCTCCTCCAGCACCCTGCTTGTCATCTGCGCACGCACTTTTCCTTTCCGCCCTCGGGGGGCGAAGCGCGTTTCTTCCGTCTGCGGATCGCCGTTCTGTGGGTACATATAGGTATTGTCAAAATAGACAAACCTGGCGCCCGCCGCGCGAGTTGCATCGAGCGCATTCTTCAGCATTGTTGGGAACTGTTGCTCCCAAAGGGCCGAGTTCGTCGGTAGCCCCGCGGCAAAATAGACAATACTGCTGCCCTTGACCGCTTCTCGCGTTTGTTCCGCATCAAGTAGATTTGCCGCGACGGTAACATCGCTGGCGTTTACCTTTCGGGGACTGCGGCTGACCAGTCGCAGGTCATCGGTATATGAGCGTTTCAACTCACGGGCAAGTTCCTGGGCAATCTGGCCGCTGGCTCCCAGAATGGTTTGCATAGCAGTTCCTCATTTCAATTGGCATGCTGTACGGTATGTCGCGCCGGTTCAGTCAGCCATCAAAGGCATTATCTGATCCTGAACCCGGTCCACATACAGATTCGGCAGCATGCCTCTGTTGACCATTTAACCAGTATAAGTTTAAAGTTAACTTTAAGGTCAAGAGGGGGAAGGTATGAGAATCGGTGAGCTGGCAAAAGTGACGGGGATAACCCCCTCGCGGATTCGCTTTTACGAAAGCGAAGGGCTGATTACGCCACCTCCGCGCCAGGGAAATGGCTACCGAAATTATTCTGCCGATGTGGCCGATCTGCTGAAGATTATCGATCGTGCGCAGCGTGCGGGGTTTTCTCTGGAGCAAATTCGCCGCTTTTTACCGCAACGGCAGAAAAGGTGGGATCACGAGGCGCTGATACAGTCGCTACAGGGGCGTATAGCGGAGATTGATCTGATGCAAAAGCAGCTTGCGCAAAGTAAGGCAGAACTGCTGAATCTGATCGCCAGCATCGCCGAGCGGCCCGATGGGATCTCATGTGAGGAGAATATGCAGCGGCTGACAGGGCAACTGCTGGATCCTGGGCGGCTAGAAGAGAGTGTCGACACCTGCCCCCAAAGTGACCAGCCGGAGTAAAACGATTTCCGCTCAGCGGGAAGCTAAGCGTTCTTCTTGCCTGCTGGCGGATGACACCTCTGTATTAAGTCACGACGCCTGTGCTTTTTTGTGCTCCAGTATTTTATCCACCCCTTCGATGAAACCGTCTCCCCCGGGACCCACGCTTATCCACGCAGGCAGCGTCGGGATGGCCGCCAGGTGATGTCGCAGGGTACTCATACCAAGGGTATGCCTGAATCCGGCAAACATCGGGGCGTCATTTTCAGAGTCTCCGCTATAAAAGACGCTCTCCTGTCCGGCCCGTTCATCCAGATGGTAAAAGGTCCTGAGGACGTGACGGCTCATGATTAACTTATCGTATTCCCCGGACCAGGCCAGCACCCATAAGTTATTCACCGTGGTCTTTAACCCGGCCTCGCGCAACGACTCACGCAGCGTGTCAATGTGCGCGCTATGCGCGGGCAGGTTAAAGGCCAGGCTGGAGAGGCGGAAAGGCTGGTCTGCCGCAAGGGTTGCCCAATGGTATTGTCCGGCGATTTTCCGCGCAATCGCGGTGAGTGTTTTGTGCACGTCGGCCTGCTTGTCCGCATGCCAAAAATGGCGGTTTATCCCGTGGCCATCGGCGGCACGCTGAAAGAAAAAGCCGCCATTCTCACCGATGACGCCATCGACAGGCCACATTCTGACCATCTGATCGCACCATCCTGCCGGGGCGCCGGTGACGGGGATAACCCGAATACCGGCAGATTGCAGCCGCTCTAATGCCCCATAGGTGGCGGCGGAAAGCCGTCCGTTAAAGGTGAGCGTTTCATCCATATCGGTCAGAACATATTTTACCGAGGAGAAGAGTCCCTGTGATGCCAGCGCAAGTGGTCGCATATCCACTCCTAATACAAAGAAACGATGTTATCGCGCTTTGGCGCGCAGGCGTTATAACGGAAGGCAATGAGTTATACCGTGGCTGAAGTCCGGTGCTGAGGGGAAAGCCCGCCTGTGGGCGGGCTGACGGTGGTCGGTCGTGAGATCGGTTTGTCGCTTTCTCTTTGTCCGTCGTCGCGTCGGGAAAAGAGAGGAGAAGGTTAGCGGAACGGCGGCTCGTTGAAGGTACGCAGTTTGCGCGAATGCATGTGGTCACCCTCCGCACGCAGCAGATCAATAGCTTTAATGCCTATCTGCAGATGCTCGGAGATCGCCCCTTCATAAAAGCGGTTGGCCTGGCCCGGCAGCTTAATTTCGCCGTGCAGCGGTTTATCGGAGACGCAGAGCAGCGTGCCGTACGGGACGCGGAAGCGGTAGCCCTGGGCGGCAATAGTGGCGCTCTCCATGTCGATGGCCACGGCGCGGCTGAGGTTGAAGCGTAGCGCTGAGGCGGAATAGCGCAGCTCCCAGTTGCGGTCATCCGTGGTGACCACCGTGCCGGTACGCAGCCGCTGTTTAACCTCTTCACCAGGCATGCCGCTGATTTGCTTGGTGGCGTCGTACAGCGCGCGCTGTACTTCGGCAATGCTGGGAATCGGGATATCCGGCGGCAGTACCGCATCCAGAACGTGGTCATCACGCAGGTAGGCGTGGGCCAGCACATAGTCGCCGATGGTCTGGCTTTCACGCAGACCGCCGCAGTGGCCAATCATCAGCCAGACGTCAGGGCGCAGCACCGCCAGATGATCGCAGATGTTCTTGGCGTTCGCCGGGCCGACGCCAATATTAATTAGCGTAATACCCTGGCCATCTTTGGTGATCAGATGCCAGGCGGGCATCTGATGCTTTTTCCACGCCAGATCGGAAATGGCCTGCTCTGGCGCCTCCGTATCGGCTGTTATCCAGATCCCACCGGCGCAAGAGAGCGCGATATAGGGGCTGTCAGGATCGAGAATCTGGCTACACCCCCAGCTCACGAACTCATCAACGTAACGGGTATAGTTGGTAAACAGAACGTACGGCTGAAAATGATCGACCGGTGTCCCGGTATAGTGCCGCAGGCGCGCGAGTGAGAAATCGACGCGGCGGGCGTCAAAATGGGAAAGCGGGTGGTGTTCGGTGGGATGGAACAGCCCGTCGGCGGTTTCATCGCCAATTTGCGATAGTTCGGTGGTCGGGAAATGGCGGGTCAGCCCCGCGCTCATCGAGCGATCGAGCGTTAAGGCAGAGCCGTCGATGACATACGGATAAGGAATTTCATGCTGCGATAACCCGACGCTGATATGCGCACCGTAATCCTGATACAACGACGTGAGCTGCTCCAGCAGGTAGGCGCGAAACAGCTTAGGATTGGTAATGGTGGTGGTGTAGCAACCGGCATGGGTGAAGCGGCCCCAGGCCCGGGTTTTTAGCGCTTTATGGTCAGCTCCGTCCCATGAAACGGACAGCTGCGGATAGACAAACAAGCCGTTAGCACGCGCGTCGTCATCCGGGAGAATGCTGTGGTTGATATATTCGCCGATGGCTTTACGTAATGCATTGACCGAACGCTCATACTGCAGTTCAAGCTGATTCAGTGCTTGTTCCGGGGTCAGACTGGCGGCCTTGTGGTTCATCTTTGCTCCTTTTTTCAGGTCTGCTGACATGCTTGATAGTATGTCACAGACGGAAAAGAGCGAAGGGGAATTTCAGTCGCTCGGCGGTGAAAGTGATTGAATTAAATATTGTTGCTGAAGGGCCGGTCGCTGATTTATTAATCAGATTTGGCGATTTCCGCCCAGCGTTCGCTGCTGAAGTGCGTGGCTTTTATCACTTTTAATGTCAGCGCAGGATTGTCATTGAGGCAATACAGGGCATTTGCCAGCGGCGTGAGTTTATCTCCGCACTGTAAAGCGCATTGCCGGGTGGTGATTTCGGCAATAACCATTAAATGTGCGCTTTGTAATACTGCGCAATAATCTTGCGGTTGCTTGGATGATTGTACTTTTTTTACCCACCACTCCATAAGACATTCCCTGTTCAGCGTTATTTCAGGCGATAATTGCCCGTTACCTTTTTTCTTACAATAAGAATAGCCTAATGGTTTAGGATGCGTTTAATCTGAAAAGATTCAGAATATCGTCACGTGCATAATGGTCCGAATAAGAATACCGATGATAGCGCCAGGGGCGGCAAAGCGGAACAGCCGAACAAAGCGCGAGCTCACGCCAAGGAATATACCAATGCCGGGCAGATCGAAGGTCTGGATGAAGAGTCCGGCGGAGGCGTTGAGTTGGCTGATGGTGACTTTGCCTTGCTGCACCAGTTCAGAGACCACGCCAAAATAGGCCGTACCGCCTGCGATACATTTGACCAGCGCAGGAAGGACAAAATTGACTGGAATATGCAGCCACTGCAGCAGCGGCATCAGCAGATGCTGGAGCATGTCGATGATGCCGGCCGCCTGCATCACCCCGACGATGGTTAATGACAGGATCAGCATCGGCACCGCGCCGAGCGCAAGACGAATGGCATCCGATCCCGCATTGTTAATGACCGCAATCACGCCCTGGCTGTTTTGTTCGGCGTTGGGTAGCACCTCCGCCCGGGCATTCTCTATCACTGACAGACGGCGCCCGATGACGTGCCAGGTGACCGCCCCCGCGCACAGACCGCCGATAATCGAAATGCAAATCGAGGCCATCCAGTGCAGTCCGAAAGGGGTGAGAGGGTAAAAGACGTTGCCCTGACCCATGGCAAAGACCATGGCGAGCGTTGCGGCCATCTGGCGATCTGAGACGCCACGCTTATCCATAATGGCCAGCGTCGCCAACGGTGCGGCGAAACTGACGAAGTTAATCTGAATCAACGCGAATGCGCTCATCCCGCCAAGGCCAAAAGGTTTGAGCAGCGGCGCGACCCAGCGAACGATAACGTCCAGTACCCCGCGGACTTCCAGATATTTCATGATCATCAGCATGACGACCATAATGGGTAATAGCGTATAAAGCGCGACATCAACGGAGGATTTTCCCGCCGACATAATAATGCCGATAAGATCCATTTAACTCTCAAGCACCGAATAGCGAAATGATAATAGCCATCATCATAATCCTCGTCAGACGGAAATGATACGCCTTAATGGTAGCGCTCACTCCGCACCGGGCTATTATTGTGGTGTAAATAAGAAAATCATATTTCGGGGATTATTATTAAAATAAAACTTATGTTTGCCCCGGGCATTATTCGATGAACGCTGTGGCTTATCCGTGGAAGGGATCAAAAATGGACAGGTCTGTCGAGCGCGGGTCCGCGGATAGTCCCTGCTCGGGATAAAAAGCGCGAGGGGCCGCCAGGAGACTCGTTCCCGGCATATTGTCGTTCGGAGCGCGACGAGTCACGGAAGAGGGCTGAGATTGAGTGGGCTCAGATCTCTCCGGTTACAGCGTGCGATAAGCAAAGTGTCAGCATCGGTCTGGCGGCGACGGCCTCCACCACTTTCAGCGATCCGTTTAATCTGGCGCGTAGCTTTTCATCCCTCGATCATATCAGCCGCGGTCGCGCCGCGTGGAACGTCGTGACCTCTTTTTCTCGCGATGTGGCGCGCAATTTCAGTCGCGAAAATATGCCGATGCACGCCGAGCGCTACGCGGTGGCCCATGAATTCCTCGAAGTGAACTGCACATTATGGGAAGGCTGGCAGGAGGGGGGGCAACCGGATAAGGCGAGCGGGTGCTATTTTGTCGACGAGAAAATTCAGGCCGTGAACCACCGGGGAAAAGGCGAACATTTTCAGACACTGAGGATTGGCTGACAAAATAGTATGTGAGGGATAAATACAGAAAAGCAAAAAGCCCGCTTAAGTTTCCTTAAGCGGGCTTCTTAAATATGGCTCCTCTGACTGGGATCGCCTTTGCCAGTAACTGGCTAATAATTAAGTTAACTCTCAGTCCCCGTACTGTCAAGACCACCAAAATGACCACCATTAGTGCGGGTTAAAAAAGCTGGTTTGAGCGTCGCGCTACATGTGGCGATGGTTACTATTGTGTTTTCTGTAAGGGGAGCGTAGCTAGAGTGAGCATTCAAGATCCTATCCTAGGGAACTGTGTCCAAAGAAGTCTGACTGTCTGCTCAGGGCGTGAAGTGGACATTACTAAAATAGGAGACAGATAGATACTTACTATTCATTTGCTAGTGTGGTAATTTTTTGAAATGAAATTGACCGAAAAAACCTTGATGTATCACTTCGGCATGGCATGGAGAGTGTAGTGACAGAGGAAATAAAACAGGGTCTTAGCACTACATTTAGCGGATTGTCTGCACCTACACCATGGCCGGGCGCTAATGCTCGGTTGCTTGGATTAGGTGTAGGACTACCTATCGCGCCTCTTGTTCGTCTGTCTCAATTTAGTGCCGCTGAATTTGAACGTTTCACTCTCGAATGGGCTTCTGATTACCTTGCAAGGCAGCAATATGTAAATGAAGTTCAGCAGCGTGGTGGTGCAGGGGATAAGGGACGGGACATAGTTGTTTGGCTTGACCCAACAAATGTTTCACCGCGGCGATGGCACCTGTACCAATGTAAACATTATGATACTAATTTAGGTCTTCCAAAGGCTGGTATCGAAATTGCAAAAGTCATTTATTATACTTTTATTAGTGACTACACAGCACCTGAAGAATACTACTTTGTTACACACAAAGGTGTAACGTCACCATTTCAAGACCTTCTCGACGACCCAGAAAAACTCAAGCAGGCGATTCTTTCAGGATGGATGTCTTATGCCAAAACGATTACAACAAAATATGAAATTCCCCTGACAATAGAACTTCAAAGTTATATTAAAAAATTTGATTTCAGTATTTTCCGTGCAAAGCAACCACATGAATTACTCGAAGAACATAGAAAGACTTCATTTCATCTTACGGTCTTTGGAGCACCTCTAATTGAACGTGACCCGCCTGAGGCTCCTCCATCAGCAGTTGACCCTATAGAGACCGCATATATTGAGCAACTGTACGCCGTCATTAGCCATGATATAGCAAACCTAGTTCGGACCTTCGCTGATTTTGAAAATAGTATCAGTCACGTAAAACTTTTCGAACGTTCTCGTATTACCTTTTATTGTGCGGAGGGATTGAAGGAACTTGCTAGAGATCAGATGGCCAATCAAACATTCTTCAATACCTTACTGGAGGAGTTCAATGATGGGTTGTATTACACATACACAGATCAGGAAGGGACACCGTTGGTCCGTTTGAAAAGTACCGTAAAGGCAGCTCAAACTTTACAGCTTGGTGCTCATCCGCTTGCTGCTCACGTCACAAGTAAGGACCGTGAAGGTATGTGCCATCAATTAGCCAATAATAGGGTAATTGATTGGTGCAATCCATGATTGAAACATTAGAAATAAAGAGACACTTCGAAGATAGACCTTTCAATTCCCCTCTGGAGTATGGGTTCCGTGCGTTATTCATATTAAACGCAGCTGGTAACATGGCTATGGACCTACAAAGAATAGTTTCTTATGACTACCTTCTTGTACATACCAGCGATGTGCAAAATGGGCCTAAGAGTCTTCATCCGGCGGTTCCTCACAGGGGAGCTGAGCTACTTGTGAAACGTGGTTCAATTCAAGCAGGGCTTAATCTCATGCTATCGAGGGAATTGATCGAGGTGTTTTTTTCCCCTGATGGGATTCTATATCAGGCTTCCGAGCTGACTGGAAGATTTGTCCAGCTCCTAGAGTCTCCTTATGCAAGTGAACTTGCAGAACGTGCATTGTGGGTGACGAAAAAGTTTTGTCACTTTTCAAATGAAGAACTTGCTTCATTTATGACACAAAATGTAGGTCGATGGGGCTCTGAATTCGATCGATTGACAGCAATAGACTTATTGGATTTGTGAAAATGTTTCGGATAAGAAAAATACTTTTACGTGGAAATGGTGTTCAAGATGCTTATGTGGACTTCGATAAGGGTGCGAACATTCTGGCGGGGGAGTCCGATACCGGAAAGAGTTACCTTATCAGCTGTTTAGATTATATTCTTGGTGCAGAAAAACTTAAAAAAAAGCCTAAAGAGGCCGCTGCTTATACACATCTTTTCGTTGAGTTCGAAAATTCCAAAAATAAAGTGCTAACGCTAACTCGTGCACTGGATGGCGGAAAACTAGCTGCTCATTATGTTCCAATTCACAGCATTGATGGAAAAGGAGAGTCGATAGCACCTGGCCGCAAAGGCAAGAGTACAGGGCCTGATGTTACATCTATACTTTTCCCGTTCGCAGGAATTAAGGAGGCTAAGCTACGTAAGAATGCACGTGGCGCAACTCAACGCCTTTCCATCCGTACGCTTGCCCCGCTATTTCTGATTGATGAAGTATCCATCATCGACGAATTCTCGCCAGTAACTGGTCGCTCCGGATACGATGATACAGCCCGAAAACGTATGTTCTCATATATTCTCACTGGCATAGATGATGATGGAATTGTTGTTGAAGAAAAAACTGAAATTGTAAGGGCGCGACTGCAAGCCAAGTTTGAGATTGTGCAAGAGATGATTCAACCGCTTGAAGAACGCTTTGGTATCAGGTCGGATACTCCTCCGCTCGATCATGAATATGATAATGAGCTTGATGATGTGATCGCAAATTTGTCTGAAGAGGTAAAAAAAGCAACAACCGATATTTCCCGCTTACATGAGGAAATACAGGAAACAACTGCACTGAGTCTAAAAGCTGAATCTCAGTTACTGGGTGTGGCTGAAATCCAAATAAGATATAGCTTGCTCGGAGAGCGATACAACTCCGATCTGAAGCGGTTAGACTTTCTTGCGGAAGGAGCTCATTACTTTAAATCTCTCCAAGAGGTTCCTTGCTCTTTCTGTGGGCAGAATATGACTTTCGATCATTATCACAGTGAAAAAACGCAGACGCTATTGAATAGTGGTGAAATTCGGCGTTCTGCAATAGCAGAAGCTGCAAAGATCCATGCGTACTTGGCGGATCTCCAAAAAGCAATTGTTAATCTCGTTCAAAGAAAAGAAGAACTAGAGCAAGAGAAGGAGAATGCTCATAACTTGCTCACGGATCTACGGAGAGAGCTCACTCTTAACTTAACACCTCTGCTTACTCGCAGACTCGAGAGCCTCGAAAAACTGCTTGATTATAGATCCGAAAGAGACGCCGAGATTATTGATTTTCAAAGATGGGGAGAATTACATAAGCTCAAATTAAGTATCCAAAAATCGCTTACCCAAGACAACCAACCAAAATTGGAATGGGAAGGGCTTTCTTCTCTATCACTAACTGGCCTTTGCACTGAAGTTGAAGCAGTTTTAACCGACTGGAAATGGGGCTCTAAACCTCGAGTTGCCTTCGATGAGAAAGAGTACGACATCATCGTTGACGGTCAGCCTCGTCAGTCACACGGCAAGGGGGTCCGCGCGATTCTCTATTCGGCCTTTATCATTGGATTATTAAAGTACTGTGTTAACAATGGACGGCCGCACCCCGGGGTGGTCGTAATAGATTCACCGTTAACCAGCTATAAGAAGAAAGGGGCAGCAAAAGTATCAGGCTCAGACGAACCAATATCTGCGGGTGTCGAAACTGGATTCTGGAATTCATTGGCCCAATTACCGGAAACTATACAAGTTATTATTATTGAAAACAAAGAACCTCCAACTTCAATTATTACAAAAGTGCATTACGAATGGTTTGCGGGCGAGTATGCAGAGGTTGACGAGCGTTCTGCACTGATTCCAACTACCAGCTAATCTCCAGCAGTTTCATAAACGGGAGATCAATTCTTTTGAACATGACTTTCCAAATTTTCGTTATGAATTTCCCTTATATATCTAGGCAGTTTTTCTTTTTTACTGGACTGGTCCCTCATTATTCTGAACGCGAACATTAACGGATGTCATAAGCGTCCGTTCTTGGCTCATAGCCTACCAGCGCAGCTGCAGCAGCCGGCTTGGTACCAGAAGCGGAAGTTGTTAACATCGTACCATGTTGGTTATGGGGAGCATATCAAGATAAGGTTATGCTTTACCAGATTAAGACAGGGGTAAAGAGAATAAAGAAAAGTCTTGAAAGCGAATTGGGTCTGGAATATGGAAGCATTATTCATGTATTACAGCCACATAGTGATGGCAATAAATATCAGGGCTATGAGGAATGAATAACGGTTGACAAAAATATCACCATATTGAAATTGAAAAACCACCAGCCTCCATGCTGATGGATTTCATAATTAAAAATGCACTTAAGAACTAAAATCTTCCGCCGCAAATATTTGCATCTTTAGCAATGGCATTATAAACAACTCTTAAGGTGGAATTATTTTTTTGTTTTCTGGCTAAATCTGCGTAGTGGTCTTGCACCGTTAAATAATTACCATTTAACAGTAGCCTTCTAATATCTGAAGTTATTGTTGACACGAACTGTGCTGCATTAAGTACGTATTTCTGGCGCAGTTCAAATTTTATAAAATGATTTGTTACACGATCACGTTCAACTTTCATCCATCCTTGAGGAGGATCTGCATGAAAATCGAAAGTTAGAATACCATAATTTGCTGTTATACTAGCAGAGATCCAATCTGTTTGATAGAATTTTTGGTCATCATTGTAAGGATAAAGTGTTTGGTCTGAGGCAACTTCACATATACTTTCTGACTTAGACCCATTACAGTGCATACAAGCGGGTATAAGATTTTTTGGATTAACAGATAAAAGTGGATAGCGCGCTTTAGGTAAATAATGATCTAGTGAGTCTACACCGTGTATTCCGCACAATGGACAAAGTCCCTTCGAACATGCTCTTAATTTATCGTAAACTTTCCTCGACTCACTATCTGTCTTCAACATGTGAAGAGTATAAAGATCCTTTAGATCTTTTTTTGTGACATTTTCTGCAATTATTTGTTCAGGTCTTCTGGCAGAACAAGGCGTAAGTAAATGAAAGTTTTTAGGAGCGCAGCGAGTATCAAACAGTACCCATTCTCTAGATACAGTGTTCGCAATACGTTGCAATCTGTTTATATAATCTTGATTATTAATACTTACCGACAGCAAGCATGTACTAAAAACATCAGCACATTTTATATTTGGGTATGCAATTCTATTCATCTTCGTCTCCATCAGAATTTTTGATGTTGACTGTTTTGTCCCTGAGCATAATCATGCTCATCAATATTGCCTGCCCTTCAAAGCCAATCTTTCTTTTGAATTTTCTTATAACATCTTCGAAAGAAAGCCCATCATCAACTTGCTCTTTGAGAAGTTTGTGAAAGCCGGATTGCTCCATCTCTAACTTAAATACCTCTTTAGTTAAAGTGCCAACGTTTTCAGCAAATGTTTCTATTGAAGGTCTATCATATATCATTTCGTCCCCAAAACGCGTCAAGACCCAACAGCAGTTTTTGGGAACTTCTTGTACCACAACCGGTGAATGAGTTGCTATGATTGCGATTCCATTTCTTCTGGATAGTAGATTACTTAATGCGCGTATAAAAGCTGACAGAAGCGGCGGGTGCAAATGACTTTCCGGTTCATCGAATAAAACCAATGTCTTATCTTGCACTTTTTCGACAAGGCTACTGATTATCATGAAAACAATAGCATGGCCGGAACTCATTTTTTCCATCCGATTTATGCAGTCATCTACTAATATATTACCGGATAAATTGGCTATGTCCTTTAAATTTAGATCTCGAAAATTTGTATCGGACTCTAAGTTGTTTATGGCAGTTATCCACGCTTCCCTTTTTGAATCATCAGAACAGCAGTTGTAAACTGATGTAGCACACTTCTTTCTGAGGTTACGTATGTCCTCAAGATTGCCAATCTCATCTTTAGAACTATCACTTTTTTTTAGGCCAATATAATAATAACATGTACCAATGAGGGGGTCACTTTGCTCACTGAATGGCGTAAAGGGATCAAACGCACTGAAAGATACAGAAATAACAGTGCTAAAATAGCCATCTGTTATCCTTCCCGCATAAGCCTCTTCGAAATAAGCATTTTTTGGTTTTTCCTTTCCTACAATTGAATCAACCATTTCATTTAGTAGAGTAGTCTTACCAAGACCATTTCTACCGATAATTGCGTGTATATTACTAGGTGGCAAGGAATAAGGCTCGACATTAAACTCAATATTCAAATCTGAGAACAAATGATTTTTCCTGACGAATTGAAAATCAAATTCGGTAAGCAGACTCTCTCCATTTATAATCCTTAAAAACTGGCCATGAATGGTATTTATATTAACATCCCTTAGTAAGGATGTTTTAAATACATCCTCATTCTTTGCAATCTGCATGGCCTTTTTACTTAGGACGACACAGTTTAATTTTTTTAATATTACCTTGCACAATTCTTTATCAATGGAGTAAAGTTTCTCATAAAACTCAGGGCTTTCCGCAAGACTAAAAAATTCTTGTTCAAGTTTTACAAATTTTTTCTGTATTTTATCTAAAGTTGGAATATCTACAATTTGTTTTCGGAATCCTATTTTAATCTGACCAATCTCATGCAGTTTACCATTGGAATCCATGTAGTCCATATTAAATAGAGTTCGATAAGAATAATCATTCCAAGTAGAAAATGTTAAGTAAACAGTATTTTTACTTTTCATTGAGCTGATTAATTTTTTATTTAAGACGATAAACTCTAGCAACTTTATTCTCCTTTTGTATCAGTTATATCAGTTATACATAACAGCTTGAAATAATTTAAATTTAACTATGCACCTGCTATAAAATCATTAAGTTTGTAGTTAGCCCAAAGATACGTTATTAGTAATATTAACCTTTCAACCTGCCATTGGCTAATTTATTTATGATTGTCATCACAACAATGTCTTTGAGCGATACCTCTTCTTAAAAAAGTGCTAATGACGCAAAATTATGTAGTTCACGCATACCAAAGACAGGTTTTGACCTTCTACCCGTTGAGTGCTCCCGGTAATACCTCGGAGCTAAAACCTAGCAAATCCACAGGTAAATAAAAAAATAATCCTGCGAATAATTTATGGTGTGAATTATTTTTTATACCCTATTACGAAAATACACTACAGAATATTTTTCTGTAGCCAGATCTGCGTGCCTTCTATGTCATACGCTTTTGCTCCATATCCTTTCGCAAGCAGGGACTCGGGCAGATAATCGTCATATTTATCCAGATATTTTTCTGGAACATCTGCAGCGAGCTCTGATTCTGAAGGCAAGCCCGACAGCAGTATTTCTTTTAGTGCACGTTGGACAGAGGATACGCTTGCGCCCTGCGTCTCTATAACACCTGCAAATGAACTGGCTTTAAAGCCGCTACGCATAAGCAAGGCCGTTATTGTATTAACGACTTTATCCCCCATCCAGGGGAGAACGTAACTATGCTGGCCGTCGGAAATAAAATGGGAGTTTTGCAGATTGTAACGTTTAAAGTTGTCACCGCCTTCTGCAAAAAGGCTTCTGGCGGTGGCATCCGCATAATCGACCCTCTTACTTCCTATTGCGATGCGATAATCATTTTCCCTGTAGATAGCGAGCATCTCCTGGCGAACAACGTCATGAACAGACATACCTCCACCACTAAAGTGTGGCGGCTGGCCGCCTTTGGTCGCCTCAACATAGATAACTTTTTTTTCCACCTCGATCTCTGTCACTTTCCAGCGCCGTCCACCGAAGATTATGTGTTGGTCAGGTAGAAGAGGGGAATCTACTGGCAATGTGCCAAGGGTTCGGCTTCCTGTGACAATGCGGAATTCTTCTGGAGTATTGAACACGGCGTAAAACGTATAATGGCTAGTCAGCTTCTCCCCCTCAGCCCCAATAACCATTTCTCCGCTAGCAAGTTGTGTCAGCAGTCCGTATGCACCCATATGCCGAAGCAGACTTTTGAAATCAGCTAAATCGATGTTCCGGAACGGGCCAGTCTGGCACAGTTGTGACCAAAGTTGATCGGCTCGAACTCCACCCCATTGCGCGGTGATCGCCAGAATCTGGTGCAGCAGCGTGGAGTAGTGCATCTGGCGGGCATCAGCCGGTTCGAACCATCGCTTAGTGATCATCAATCGAATCATCGCCATCGACTGAACCAGTTGTAGCCGCAAGCAGTCTACGATGCTGCTGGTTGCGGTAAGTTCTTGTTCAGAGATTAGCATTCTCAGAACCGATGGAGAATCTCGCCGTCCTGACCGGCCCATACGCTGACGCAGGCTGGAGACGGAATGTGGAGGAGTAACCTGTACAACCGACTGCACCTTACCGATATCGATACCCAGCTCAAGCGTCATGGTACAGACAGCTGTTGTAGGCAAATTACCCTGCTGTAGACGGGCTTCAAGTGTCTCGCGTAATTCCCTGGACAGGGATCCGTGATGTGGAAAGAATTCATTCGGAACAACATTTTCTTCACACATGTCGCTTAGCGCCGCCGCGATGCTTTCAGTGCGCTTTCGACTGTTTGCAAAGACTAAATGGGAGTCGCCCCGGCAGAGTCTGAAAATGTCAGCGCAGACGTGTTGTTCTGCTGAGTTTTGTGGCTCTTCTCCTTTTTCGGTCACCGGCACCAGATAGCCTTTGACCTGCACTTGCAGTGTGGTCGTGCTATTATTGTCTGTCACAGTTTCGCAGGGCAATCGCTTATCCGGACGCAACAGTTCAGGCACTTTATCCAGTTCTCCTAACGTAGCGCTTAACGCAACGCGGGGAACCGGATTAACATGACGCCCCAGCATATGATCAATTCTGTTGAGCAGGGAGAGCAACTGCATGCCGCGCTCGGTACCAATAAAGGCGTGAAACTCATCAATAACAATGTAGGCTACTGGCGAAAATGCCTGTTTAATCCAGCCCGATGAATTTATGAGTAAAGACTCAAGTGATTCTGGCGTGATAAGTAGGATGCCCGCCGGGTCAGTCCGTATCTTCTTCTTTTTGCTTTGCGGTACATCACCGTGCCAAGGCGTCACAGGCATTTCCAACGCCTCGCCAAGGCTCTCAAGACGACGGTACTGGTCGTTAATGAGCGCCTTAAGCGGGCTGATATAAACAATACCAAACCCGCTAGTGATACCTGCAATTGCTGAACAGGCAGGCAGAAAGAAAGCCTCTGTTTTACCCGCTGCTGTGCTTGCACTAATTAGCACGTCCCGGTCACGGGCTAAAATTGCAGGGATAGCGCTCTCTTGCAGGGGTCTTAATGCAGACCAGCCCTGTTTATAAACCCACTTACGAACGCGGGGATCGAGACTATCGTACGCGCTGCTCATAATTTGAAGTTGGCCAGGTCGTCATCATTTTCTTCCCGCGCAATGACATCATCCATATCGCTTGGCCTGTCATCTTCAATCGCCACACCCGCGATTAGCGTCTGCCAGTTTATCGTGCTGTTTTGTTCAAGCACGGCCAGCATATCCAGAAAACCTTTGATGGTATTTCGAGGCGTACGGAAGTAAGCATCCCCGATGGTTTTGCTGCAGTGGTGCAGAAAACCGGTAAGTGCATCATCCGATACCAGATACTTCTCGGGCTCTCCGCCTGCATAAACATGGCGAAGATTTTTCAGTAAAATATACAATTCCTCTGGGGTGAGGCTGGCAAGATGTAGCGTGGGTGACGAGTAGTCAATCACTCCTGCTTTCTGAGCGAACCGATTTTCCGCCAGACGCGATTGCAGCGCCTCATAACTGTAAAGTCCTTTACGCGGATCAAACAGGAACTCGGGCGTGCCTCCAAGAACAAAACCAATATTCTCGGCAGAACCCTGCAGACAGTCATTCAGGATCCGCAGGATCTGTTCATAGTTAGCAGTTCTCGCCTGAGTATTGTTCAGCTTATAAAGGTTTACCATCTCGTCGAGATTGACCAGTAACCCGGCATAGCCTGCCTGACGGACAAACAGGCTTACCAGCTTCAATGAATCGTAGAACGAGGCGTCTGAGATAATAGTCCGGACGTCGAGATCGTTGCGGGCATCGGTTTTTGTGGTGTATTCGCCCCGGAGCCAGCGAATGGCATTGGATTTTAACGTCTCGTTATCCTGTTCATGTCCGCGCCAGAATGCATCGATGACTTTAGCAAAGTCATATCCCCCCACCATGTCTGACAGAGCAGCCAGGCGTTGGTGAATAACTGACGAGACTGGAGTGCCATCCGCATCAGCCTCCTTCCTCGCCTCCGTGACGAACCGCTCCACAACGCTGAGTAACGCATTGCCATCAGGTTTGTTGCGGGTGGACATGTTTTTCATAAGCTCTGAGTAGAGATTGCGCGCCTGACCTCCCGATGAGTGAATACGCCTGTCGGGGGAAAGGTCGGCACTGACTGTTACCAGCTTTTTTTCAAGTGCAATCGAACGTACCACGCTCAGAAAGAACGTTTTGCCTGATCCGTATTCACCGATGATAAGTCTGAAGCTTGCGCCGCCGTCAGCTATCCGCTCAATATCCTGATGGAGGGCAGTTATCTCATTCATCCGGCCCACCTGGATGTGTTGAATGCCTATTCTTGGCGTTACGCCAGACTTCAGTGATTGGATAATGGCATCCCGTTCTTTAACTCTTATGCGTGTCACAGACATCAACTATCCCTCTAATTCTTTAGCAATTTGCAAGTCTACCCAGATATCATCATCGGCATCGTCCAGCACTGGTGCATCAACCACTGTATAGGACCAGTCATTGATAACCTCAAGCGCACCGCTGAGCATCAAATTAAAATTCTCGCACAGTTCTGTCGCCTCTTTACGGGGCCATTGCTCCTTTTCCAGAAACCTGTGGTAAAGCTGGCTATGTGCACTATCAAGGCTACCATCCTGCGCCCTGGATACGGGAGTGCCCTCACGAAATTCCGGTTCGTCCTCGGTGAAAATCGCGCTAAGTAATTTACGGACATCATCTGTGGCCGACTCATGGCGAGCTAGCACGCTAGCGTCCAGCGTGAACTCAGCGGCCCTAAGACTCGCTGATGCAGACGACTGAGGGGTAACCTCTGCTGTAGAATGCTGATGAATGTTGCTGGAGATAGTTGAAGGGTCCAATCCCAAGCCTGAATAAATCTTTTCCAGTTGCTTGATTTCGGCAGGCTCAATTCTGCCATCCGAGCAGGCTACCCCCACGATAACCTTACCTACTGCTGATTTTTCCATCGTACTCAGCAGCGCTATTCTATTTTTCATTCCAGTCATGTTGGCCGGGGTACGAAGCTGCCATGTCAAATACGCATGTAAGGAGCGTTTTTCATCTTCGTTAAAACCAGAATTATGGTCGATAGCATTTTCCAGCACTTTCTGCTCGGCCTGATCAAGACTATTGTCGGTTAAGGCCACCATTGACCCCAGTCTTAGCGTCATCACCGCTGAGATAAACGCCGGAGATGGTGATAAGCGCGTTCCCTTACTAGCGGCAAATAAAACCAGTGCGCCGTTAGCTTCTGCTTTCACATGGTGATAAAGCGGATCAGGTGCCAGGCAGTAGCCCATTTTCAGTGCAAAGGCCTGCATCAGGTCGGCCTCTTTTTTATTGATTTTAGCCGGGCACTTGGCTCCCATATATGCCCAGAAGTCAGCAACGGTGGTTAACCCTTTGCGACTCGCGATCACTTCATCAGCCCAGCGTTTGAATGTACTTAAAACTTTTCCTGCGCTTTCATTAATGATTTCCACAGGCAGCAACATAATTGCCGCAGTATCATTTTCTGACGTACCTTTCCTGCCAAGATAGCGGCTGTAAGCATCCAGTTCATCTGTACAGATCTCTGCAAGCGTCATGATTTTCTGGACTGGGCCCTTCAATGCACTAGGGTCAGGCAAGTCTGGAACAGGAAGGCGAACGCCGCGCAGGCTGGGACTTGCAGGGGTGTAATCCAGACGCAGTCGCGTTTTATTAGGTTTGACAACCATACCCTCACCGTATTTGAGGGTATAGCGCTGTTTGAAAAGTGCAGCAAATTCTTTCGCGCAGCGGCGAGCGGGAGTTCGTAACGAATACTCCGTGTGGTTTGTTACCCACGTTAGCGCCAGATCGGCTGACACAGGAACTCCAGCATCCACAGCCTTTGCCAGCGTAAGCTTAAACAGCATACCGTTGCTGAAACTCAAATCACGGTCAAGATCATCGACCAGGTCAACGTCCGGGCGCAGAATAGACATTGCTTCCAGTAACTGGGACGAGTAATTCCGGAAGGAGCGATTTTCAATGAATACCGATCGTAACCGGCATACTTCATTAAATAGAGTACGGAACTCAGCGCCAGAAGTATTATTATCTCGGCTGTCAACCAGTGCCTTTCTTTCCAGGCCATACAGATAGATAAAAACGTAACCTACAGGGCATGACGCGTCGGACCTATCACTGGCAAGCCAGTTTAGATACGCGCCGCGCGCATCAGCTGAAAGCGAGGAATAGCTGGGCCAGTATCCCAATGTACTATCTTCGTGAAGATAAGGCTTGTGGTGAATATTGAGCGTGTCGTCAATTAATGATGCCTCGCTGCCATCATCATAATAGCCGCTTAAGCTCTGCCCAGCGGGCTTCATCCGCTGACCTAAATAAAAGTAACCACCGGTAATCTCCACACCACCCACAGTGATCAGAGCACCCGGCAATACCCATCGAGCCAAAGTACCGGTAGTTTTTGAGGTATTCTGACGTTGAGTCGTTGTTTTTCTGTATTCGACACTATGACCGCCTACTGTAAAAGTTGCCAGATCATCATCTTCACTGTCATCGTTTCTCACAACAGCCTCTTTTTTCTTGATGTCAGCAAGCCATTCTTTAGGTGGCGCTTTCACGGTTTTGGAAGGATAAGGTTCTGCAGATTTATGTTTTTTCTTTTTGAAAAACAATAGATAAATTACATAAATCGCCGCTATAAATATCCATAACTCCATGAGCAATAACCTTAAAACTGGCTTTCGTCATACGCCAAGGCATGGCGAGAGAAAGCAGGGGAAGTGGATTAATCTTAAAATAATACTTCTATATTGCGAGGGTTAAAACCAAAACATGACCAAATTTAGCCTATTTATTTTCATTGATAAAACTATTAGCTGTCAGCTAAATGCGCAAAGTTAGCAGTTGATTCTTAAGGAGAATCAATGCTATGCCTCAGGGTACTGTTGTATTGTTGCGTTAACATCTGAACAACTGACACATGGATGTAGAATCCTCAGGACATATACACTGGCTGGCAAAACTTACCTGTTTGCTGAGCATCAACTGGAGACATATTCTTTGGGGTCAGCTTTACACCTAGCCTATGAATCTCTAGCATCCCCACTTTTCGCAAAGCAGACTGCCATATAGTCTTCAACTTCAAAATACTATTAGTTCATGACTGAGCTAATACCAATAAATTCAATATCTTAAAATCATTTCACTACTGCGGCCTAAGGGGCGCTATGCCTGCCTAAGCAGGGGCAGTTTTTCCTCCTGCATGATTTCCGTTCTCGTATCAGCTTCTGGTTAATCGTTTCCCAACACAACCCGTCCCGCAAGGGTAAATGGCACGCATTCTGCGCCCTTGCGGGCCGGAACGATGTCGGGAAAGCGAACCGTCAGGCGATTCGAAGACGAAAATCACACCACTGACGGAGAAAAAATCATGACTATTTCCCTGCATACCCAGGCTAGCGCCCCTAACACCGCAGCGGCGACCAGCGTATCCCCGCTGGACCCGTCAGGCTCCTCAAAAACGAAATTTTCCAAAACCAAAACTGATATTTATCAGACCGTCACTGACAGCATCATTGCGGCACTGGAAACTGGTGTTAAACCCTGGGCGTGTCCGTGGCAGCGTACCCCCGGTATGTCGGGTTTACCGTCCAATTACGCAACTGGTATGGGTTACAGTGGAATGAATATCATGTTGTTGTGGTGCAGTGCGTCAGAACAGGGATTTAATGATTCGCGTTGGATGACCTACAAACAGGCAAAAGCGGAAGGCGGGCAGGTACGTAAGGGAGAACACGGCACAACAGCTATTTTCTATACCATGTTGGAAAGGGAAAATAACGAAGGAGAAACTGACTATATTCCGATGCTTAAGACTTTCACCGTGTTTAATGTTGAGCAAATTGATGGTTTGCCTCTGAGCGACGAAGCCGTTTGTCCGGCAGAGACCTTTGAGCCGTTACCGCGTGCGGAAGCGCTTTTCCGTAACAGTGGTGCAACCATCATTGAGAAGGGACAAAACGCCTTTTTTGCACCGTCAACCGATGAAATCCGTTTACCGGAACGTTGTCTTTTTACCGATGCTGCCAATTTCTACGCCACCGGCCTGCATGAGCTGATTCACTGGAGCGGGGCAAAAAGTCGACTGAACCGTGAAATGAAAGGGAAGTTTGGCAGTGAGGGATATGCGTTTGAGGAATTGATCGCCGAACTTGGAAGCGCGTTCCTGATGGCGGATCTGGGGATCGTTGGAGAGGTGCAGCATGAAAGCTATATCGCTTCCTGGCTGAAAGCACTGAAGAACGACAAGCGCTATATTTTCAAGGCCGCAAGCGTGGCATCCAAAGCGCATCGTTATTTGATAGATAAGCTTTGAGTGGGAATGCACTGCAAAGGAATGGGGCTTTGCGTGTAGGGGGCTTTTAAAACAGTAACGCTGTAGGGACATGAGTGAGGCGGAGCGCAGACAGGGCGAGCACCGAACAGTCATGTTCCTGCAGTGGTATTAAAACAACCTCAAGGAGGGATTGATGTGTAGTTACTCCATGTGATTAATTGCATTGGCTCATATCGCTGTACAGCTTTCTCGTACAGTACACAGCCAAATATGACAGTCAGTTAAGAGCAAGGAGCAGACGTTTTCTCTGAACTGCCCTGTAAAGATTTTCCATTAGTAGCAACGAAGACTCATCAACTCTTCTAATGATTCTTTTTTGAAAAGATATCACTATGCATTTACCTTTATTACATGTCTATTGGTTTTAAAGTCTATTATTCTGGCTACATCAGATTTGATGCAGTATTTATTATAGTTGTGAAATCTAATTTTATCTAGAAAGCTGCTATCGTCGTATTCACCATTAAGTATAGCTCTTTCAATAAACCTCTCAGCCCAATAGTCTTTTCTGTACATTTGTTCCCAGTTTGTATTTCCTCCATTGAGGAATTTTACTGTTTTGCCTAGTATTGCCTGACATACATTTTCAATGTCCTTGATGCTTATATTCTCTATGTTTTTTATATCATTACGTCTATAGGAATATTTACCCTCACGGAGCAATAACATTTTATCACTATCATTTTGTGTTATGTGTAATTTTTCAATGGCATCCTCGTAACCAAATGAATAAATATCACTTAACGCATTTTTACAGTAAATGAAGTTTCTAAGAGAAACGTAAAGAACATCATACAACCACAATTTACCAACTAATGTATCCGGGTACCAAACTATCTCCTTAATGACATTAGCGGTATTTATGAGGGACTCTTCAATTTTTTCTTTTTTTGGACGATATCCTCTAAAAGAACTAAAAATTTTTTGGTCACCATCTAAATATTTTGAATCAATATCCAGATGTGTTAAAAAAAGTGAGCCTTTCTTACTCATCTTTTTTATGGTATCTAAAGAGTAGTACATTATCTCACCATGCACTTCCTTTAAAATCGAATAATCTGGTGGACTTCCTGACCAAATGCATACCAAATCCCTGTCACTATGAATATTTGTATCACCACGGGCAGCAGAGCCGCACTCAAGGATTAAATAAGACATTATCTTACAATCCTTTTGACAATTATTGCCGTAACAACAGCAAACCATATCATTGAGATAAGGAGGAAAATTATTGTAATTACCATAGGTATGGTTTCGAATTCAGGCCCAACATCACCATATCCAACAGTTGTAAATGAAACAACTGAAAAATACAGGGCCTTAAAGAAATTTTTCTCATGTGTTTTAAGATGTCCATCGATGATGTATGCAAAGCTACTGATCATCATTAAAGTTATAATTAATGCATTTTTGATTCCGTAACCATAACCTAGTATGTAGTCATACAAAAGACTTGTAAAAAACTTCTTTAATTGTCGCTTTTGCCCGCGTAAAAATTCATATCGCCTATAAAATTGAAATTTTCTATCAGCTTGCATTGCAAATTTTTCTTGATGCATATCCTTTGAGTTTTTATAAAGAGATTGGAAAAGCCAAGCATTAACATTTGCCCAATGCCAGTGCCACATCCATGAAAATTTGAAAGAAATCGGATCGATATAAGTTGTTATGAATTTTGTTTTATAAAAACTACACTCTGAGAAGGAGCATTTATGGAATTCACAGTCAGAAATTTCACTCCCATTAAATGAACAACTTATAAAAGAGCATCCTATAAATGTATAGCCTTTAATTCTTGATTGAGAAAAGATGCACTTATTGAAAGTTATATTCTTGACCCTTCGTTCTTTTCCGTTTGTGATTGTATCAGGAAAATCAATCTGTGATAACTCTATCTCATTAGAGTCAAGTTTGTTTATATTAAGTTTATTTGAGATGTGTTCATTTATTTTAGGCAGCGGAACATTGTCGCGTTGTTTCCAATGCCACACTCGAATTAACATTTCCTTCATAGCGCTCAAAACTAAATGTATTTTTTCCATATATTCATTTACAATCAGTGTGTTAGTGTCATTTTTATGCAATAGGTTTTATTCGACAGGTTCATTGTATAGATAATATCATACAAAATTATGTTAACAGATAGCCACTTGCAGAAACATATGTTTGAGTTACTTCTGCTTCTGGCACAGGGCTGCTGTTGCAGCCCTGACAACCTTAGGCTTCAATCGATTCAGAGATCTCTAACGCATCATCGACTTCGATTCCCAGATAACGGACTGTGCTTTCCAGTTTCTTATGGCCCAACAGATGTTGGATCACCCGGAGATTCTTGGTTTTCTTGTATATCAGGTAAGGTTTTGTTCTTCTCATGGAATGTGTGCTGTAAAGCGAAGCTTCGAGACCAAGCTTTTCTACCCACCCATGAAAAATTCGGCTGTATTGTCGGGTTGATATGTGCCGGTTAGTTCCGATCCGAGACCGAAACAAGAAGTCTTTACTGTGCAAATTGCCAAGCTTTAGCTATGCAGCAACAGCCTCTCTTGTCCCTTTGGTTATCTCAAATTGCACAGGGCTACCGGTTTTCTGTTGCAGCACCCTTGCTCTGCTTGAAACCGAGCTACCATATGCAACATCAGATACTTTGAGGTTCACCAGATCGCAGCTTCGTAGCTTACTGTCTAAGGCCATATTGAACAGAGCTAAATCACGCGTTTTACCTTCCAGTTCAAGCCGGATTCGAATCCCCCAGATATGAGATATCTGAAGTGGTCTTTTTTGACCTATGATACGGTCTTTATTCCACGGTGACATGTTCATACTCAAATCTCCTGCAATGTTGGAGATTTGAGTATGGTTGTCCCTTATGAGCGAGGTATAGTCATTAGCACCCTGAGAATTACACTTTTAAGTGATTCAGGGTATGCGCTTACTGGTTACGAATATTGAGCGAGAATCACGTGATGATCGCCGCTTTTCTTTCGAGCCAGTGGGTGCTCCACGTTCGCTAACGAATACTCAGGGCATGCAGATAAACTGCTGGCTATATTTCTTTCGAAGAACGTGGAATGCATACCAATCCCCGATAAAAAGGAGTTGGTGATGACTGCGACTAATCAATTTGCTGCGCATGTTGGTCTGGACTGGGCAGATAAAAAGCACGATGTCTGTGTTCAGTTTAAAAACGGTGAACGCACATTCCATGTGATTGAACATACGCCGGAAGCTCTTGATGTCTGGCTTACCGAGTTACACCAGAAGGTAAAAGGCAGGATCGCTATCGCCGTTGAGCTGAAGAAAGGTCCCGTGGTGTATGCTCTTCAGAAATATCCATTTATCACCGTTTTCCCCGTCCACGCTTTGTCCCTGGCTCGTTACCGGCAAGCCTTCTCGCCCAGCGGCGCTAAAGATGACCCGCAGGATGCCGAGCTGGCATTAGAGTTAATGCTGCGTTATCCCCAAAAGATAAAAGCCATTGAACCCGACAATGCGGATATCCGGTTACTCCAGCAACTGGTTGAGCAGCGCCGTCAGCTGGTTGCAGATAAACGCCGTTTTGTGAACCGGATAATCAACACACTTAAACAGTATTATCCTCAGCCACTGGAGTGGTTCTCACATCGGGGTAGCTTACTATTGTGTGAGCTGATTATCCGGTGGCCCAGTCTGCAACAACTGAAACGAGCGAGGCGCGACACGATCCGCAACTTTCTGAATGCCAAAGGTGGCCGCGCAATGGCTCTTACCGAGCAACGTGTTGCGAGTATTGATAACGCGATCCTATTGACTACAGACCCGAGCGTTATAGAGGCTAATGCTTTGATGGCAACAGCACTGGCGACACAAATTAAAGTCGTGAGTGAAATCATCAAAACCTATGACGAACGAATCGAAGCGTTGTTTGACACATTGCCAGATGCGGAGTTGTTCAAATCACTTCCGGGCATGGGGCCACGAATGCTTGCTGCACTTGGTGATAACCGTGACCGGTTTAACAGCGCTGAAGAAATTCAAAACTACGCAGGTATTGCACCGGTGACAGAACGAAGTGGCCAGAAATCTTGGGTTCACCGGCGATGGCAGTGTGCCAAGTTCGTCAGGCAGACCTTTGTTGAATGGGCTGCCAAGACGGTTAACTCATCATACTGGGCCAGACTTTATTATCAGGGACTGCGAGAAAAAGGAAAATCTCACCAATCTGCAATCCGGGCTCTGGCATTCAAATGGATAAGGATCATTTACCGCTGCTGGAAGACCAGAACCCAGTACGATGAAGCAAAATATTTGCTGGCTCTCGAAGCGCGCCACTCGCCCTTACTGAAGCCATAAAAAGCTTGTCGAATGTCTCAGGGCGTGAAGCAGACATTGCTTACAGCATTCTGTGTGAATCAACGGAGAGCAGATCACTTTAAAAAACTGGCCTGCTTTCTTTTCATGCATTAAAGTGATTGTAATTATTTGCTTTGATGTTTTTAACTCACTGATTATTTAGATAAAAGAGGGGTGGGGCATGGCTGAGAAATCTTTCAATGTTGAGGTTCAGATTGATTATCTAGATAAGGTTTCTAAATCATCTGCATTGCAGGCAGTCGCCGAATTGGTATGGAACGCTTTGGACGCTGATGCGGACAATGTCTATGTAGATTTGGTGGTTTCTGAGTTAGGACTCTCTCAAATATTAATCAAAGATGATGGGAAGGGTATTCCTTATGAGAGTGCTGAGAAGCTATTTAGCTCGCTTGGTGGATCATGGAAAAAAGACAAAATTTTTTCTGAAAGATCTCGATTTTTACATGGTAAGGAAGGACAGGGAAGGTTTAAAGCATTTTCTATAGGACGATTTGTTGAATGGAATACGACTTATTTCTTAGGCGATATTCTATATGAATACAAAATAAAAGGAACGGCAGATAATAAAAAAACAATCTCAGTTTCGGAGAGAATAGAATCAGATGGGGTTAACTCAGGCACGACGGTGTCTATATTTGAGATGCTTAAAAGCTTTACATCATTAACG
Organism: Klebsiella sp. YJ; assembly: GCF_002108615.1. Lineage (NCBI taxonomy): Bacteria > Pseudomonadati > Pseudomonadota > Gammaproteobacteria > Enterobacterales > Enterobacteriaceae > Klebsiella > Klebsiella sp. YJ. Next base: position 305,817 of record NZ_MTEG01000001.1, on the reverse strand, counting down.
CCTGAAAAGTTATCTGAATTCTTATCTGCCACACTTGCTTTGTATTTAAGTAAATATCCGGCAGTGAAGGTTTTTGTAAATAAAGAGCAGATCGACCCAGCTTCACAAATTTCATTCGATACAACCTATAAATTAGACGATGCTTTTTATTCTAATGAATTTCACCCATACGAACTTCAAATTATTGAATGGAAGTCAGTTAAGGATAATGAGATTTTTTTGTGCGACAAAGAAGGCTTTCCATTAATTAGTCATGAAAAGAAAGTTCGCGGAACAAGTGCATATTCATATTCTATTTATTTAAAATCCTCGCATTTGACTGAACTTTCTCATGCGGGCGTCATATCTCTAATGGAGTTAGAACCATCTTTAAAACCAGTATTACATCAGGCTGAATGCTTGATAAAAGAACATTTTAATAAAAGAGAGCACGAAAAATCTAGAGAGTTGATTGATAAATGGAAAAGTGAAGGTGTGTATCCATACAATGGAAAAGCTGTAAATATTGTGGAGGAGGCTGAAAGGAAAGTCTTCGACATTATGGCTCTGAATGTTATTCAATACATACCGCAATTTGATAATGGAGATTTTAAACTAAAAAAATTCCAGTTTAAGCTACTGAAGCAAATAGTCGGAAGTTGTCCTGATGATTTAAGAACCATACTCGAAGAGGTTCTTTCACTACCCAGTGAAAAACAAAATGAACTTGCTGAAATATTAAAGGACGCATCACTGTCAGCAGTAATCGGTGTTTCGAAAATTATATCTGACAGATTAAAGTTTATCTCTGGCCTTGAAAATGTATTGTTTAATAAAAGCACCCGAAAGATTTTCAAAGAAAGAAGCCAATTGCATAAAATAATGGCAGATAATACATGGTTTTTTGGTGAGTCGTTTACCTTGAGTGTGAGTGACAAATCATTGACAGAAGTGTTAAGATCACATTTAAGAACTATCGGTATTAATACGCCAGTCGATGAGAAAGTTACAAGAATCGATGGGCGTGTAGGCATTGTTGACTTAATGTTGACTAAGAGCATTGGCAAGAATTATCCCGACGAACGTGAACATATTGTTATCGAATTAAAGGCGCCTAGTGTTAATATCGGGCAGGCAGAAATTGAACAAGTAAAATCATATGCGTATGCGGTTGCAGAAGATGAAAGATTTAATGGTTTAAAAACCAAGTGGAATTTTTGGGTAATATCAAACGATCTGACAACTTATGCTCGCAGGGAATTAAAACAAACAAACCTGCCTGACGGTGCTATCTATCAAGCCGAAGAGATGACAATTTGGATAAAAACATGGTCGCAACTTATACAGGAAAACAAGCATCGATTGGGATTTCTCAGAGATCAGCTCAATCTTTCTTATGACCGTGAAGATGGTTTACAGTTTTTAAAGAAAAAGTATGCTGAGTATACAGAAGGTGTCGTATTCGATAATGAGCCTCAAGATATCGGTATAGAACAATAGTAAGCTCGCCAGTCACTTCTGGAGAGTAGATTGATGGATAATTATCTTATCATTGATGTGATGAATGCCTAAAAGGCCTCTGAATAGGAAAGAACGGCTCACGCACCTATGCTGTATTGGCAATGTGCGACATTCTGACCTGATCCATAAATATGGATTATGTAAGGTCCGCTCCTGGCACACACAGCAGTCATTACTCTCATTCGTGACGCTCCTTTTAAACTGCCCCGGAGGACGGATCGTTTTGACTAAATGCACTATCCATTATCCTCCGCCATTCACTAAGAGCATATGTTACGGGCTTAGCGACTGTCAGGCCGAAAATCAGCGTGAGGTAATACAAAAGCGGTTACCAAACGTATTGAAAAGCCTACCAGGATGCAAAAGATGCTGTTCCGGCAGGCTATCAAAACGGTCTTAAAACAGAACGCTGCACTGTAGTTGAAAGTAATTCATGCAGTATAGACGTCTATCGTTGGTGTTATTTCTTACAATGAGTTTCCCATTCCTTGACGGCGAATGTGTCCATCATGCCTGAAATGTAGTCAACCACAGCCCGCGCTTTTTTGGTTTTTAACTCATTCGGCTCTGTTTCAGATAACGAAGACTTGAGCTCAGGTGACAGAAACTTATAGTTGTCACCGGCATTATAAAACGCATATAAATCACTGATGATCTTATTTCCTTCAAACTCGTAAGTCAGTATGTTTCTTTTGCGCATGATGACTCTGAAGAGCAGCTTTTTGAGACCTTCAGCAAGTTCCTGTAACGTTTTGTACCCAAGCTCTTCATAACCATTTTTACTTTCAACGACGCCAATATCCATGACCAAGCGGTTAACGATATTGGACGTCAGCTCTTTTCGAAAAATTATGGCAAATTCTTCTGATGACTTCAGTAATGTTGCCTCAGATGCAGTTTTCTTGGACGTACTGACAATCTCATTGAAGTGCTTAAGAGCAACGTTGTAGTCTGGTGACTTGAGAAATTCATACTCAATATCTTCGATAGTCACCATGTTCCTGCTCAACGCATCTTCCAGGTCATGCGCCGCATAGGCGATTTCATCGGCGAGATCCATAATCTGCGCATCAATAGTTTTTTCACCCGCCTTCATGTCTAGTTGCTTATCTTTCAGCAACTGCGTATAGAAGGCATAGTCATCATCATAAATGAATTTATCTGAAGTGGATTTTGTATTTGGATACTTGATGACAGACAATAAGCTGCGGTAGGTGAGATCTAAGCCTGCACAGCGGGCATATTTTTTCTCGAGTTTTCTCAAGATACGAAGCGCTTGGGCATTTCCTTCATATCCGCCGATTTCAGCAGATAAGTTGTTAAGCTTTTTTTCCCCTGAGTGCCCGAATGGAGGGTTCCCAATATCATGGGCCAGTGCTGCCAGCTCAACAACCACGGGGAATTGCAATTTAAGATCTGATGCAATACTGCGTGCTATCTGTGCGACTTCAAGGCTGTGGGTTAAGCGGTTTCGGTTAAATTTCTCAGGATCTACTTCAAAAAGCTGCATTTTCCCCTGAAGCCGTCGGAATGAGGATGAGTAAAGAATTCGGGCATAGTCTCGCTGGTAATCATCTCTGTTTCGGACTTCAGAGCTGATATCAGTATGCTCACGGCTATGTCCCAGCGCATCAATCAGTTTTTGCTCTTGCTTCTTCGCAAAAGCTATTGTTTCGTCATCGTACATATTACTTCCTTGCTGTATTTGAAAAATCTCAACAGATAACTTCCCCTCTCTGTTCGAAAAGGGTGGCGGGTGAAGTTGAAATGCATAATGAGTGTTTTACATAATTCTTTATATTTTTATCAACTGCGTTTTGTGCTTTTTTGTATGCGGTCTGCCAAAAGCCCAGCAATTAGCCCTAAGAATCAGTTTTTATCGCCATGTTTTGCGTATACGATCGCCTGATACATCGGTGTAGAACGGGATTTGAGAGATTTTCTATTATTCTGGTGATCTGCCCTAATTTTGAAAATTTGTTGAGTTAACGATTTCCGCTTTTGGCACAAAGCTGCCTGTCAGATTAGGTTTGGCCCTATGTCGTAGTTGTGCCAGGTCAAGTCTGAGCTAGGACAAATTATCAATATCTTTCTGAAGCATCTGCAGCCGCTGTTCCAGGCTATCCAGTCTTTCTTCAATGTCATGACTTTGCTGCTCAATATCTTCCAGTGTTTCTGAGAGGACATCTCGTAGCAGCACAAAATTTGCATGTAGGGCATAGACAAAATCGTGGCCGCGAACCAGTAATGCTTCGCGCGGTATGTCCTGCAAAGCGGAATGCGTCATCCATGTCACCAGCGCTTTTGCGCTCATTTCGGTCAGTACGTCCGAAAGTCGGTCAGCTTCTCTGTTCATTTGGTGTCCTGTCTGTTCTGATTTTCAGGGAGTATTTCGAGGGGGATTTTTTCAGGTCGTTGCGCTGCGGGTTGGGTGGGTTGGAACTGTAAGTGATAGAGAAGAACTATATGCCGTGGTCTAAATCGAGCTGTTGCAGCTCGTCGAGCGTGTAGATGCGGAAGACATTCCGGTGGCGGGTTTCCAGCGGGATGTGCTGATGGTTAACGATGACGTGCCTGATACTGTCAAACAACCGTTCAAGACCGCGCTTTTTCTGCGGGTCCGGCACGATATAAAAAACGTAAATCCAGTCTTTACGGGTCCGTGCCAGTAAATGGCTGGCGATGATCGACTGGTAACGGGCTTTGGTTTTCAGGCGGCGCTCGGTCTCAATGGCGATCACGGTGCCGCCGGGCAGGGTGATCAGCCCGTCCGGTCGGTGACTGACCTGATACCGGCTGAGGAAGGTTGTGCGATCGCCGTTTATCCACCCTGATGCGCCTTTTTGCTCAAGGATGATACGGGCGGTCTGATTATCAAGGTGGTGCTCCAGCGTCCAGCCGGTAATTTTTGACGGCTCAAACCGCGCCGGGAAAAGCGCATCGTCGGGTGTTAATACAACGGCCAGTCCGTCACTGGTTATGCCCCACAATGAAATCTTCATCGTGCGCGATACCAGGACGTGCTTTTGTATTAAGCCCATGCCCTCGACTTTTGAAAGCAGGGAATACAGCGATTTATGATCCCTGAAGCCGAATAGCAGCATCAGCGTTTTAAAATCACTGTACGTTTCTTCTTTCAGGAAATTCAGCAGTCGTTGTATTTTTTCACGGTGTCGCGTCTGGCGTTCGCTATATGCGGTGATCAGCATCATTCCCCCTTTAAAAATCCAGCAATGATGGGTTTTCCTCTTTATCGGCGTTCGGTGTTGTTGTGTCTTCTTCGTCCGTATTATCAAAAAAAAGATCGGGTCGCGTTGTGGTGATATCCGTCTTTGATGCGGGTCCGGGGGAAGTTTCCTCCTCGTTAAAATCCAGGGTGATATTTACCGTTGCGGCATTGGCGGCAATCGCGGGCGACACGGCACAGATCTCCAGTTCGCGTTTTTTCACCCTGATGGGCGAAATCAGAGAAGCAGCAGGGAGAGTTTTTGTCGTGAAGATGAAGCTGACAAAATCGGGTAGGTTCAGGATCATATTGCTGTCGGTAAAGAAACGCTCGGCCTGTCTGATGGTGCGTTCACTGTCGATAGTCTCTGTCAGCACGGCATCGGTTTTGGCTTTGCGGACCTCATCGTCGACTAATATAGTGCCTGACATCCTGGCTACCCATTCCGCGGTATCCGGGTCCATGACCCGATAAACCAGTTTGAATTTGGCATTTTCAACGACCGCGCCGACTACGGCGTCGCCTTTCAAATCTGCCGGGCAGTCTTTTAAATCGGCAATCGACTGGTGGTCCATAATAATGTGTACGCCTTTATCGCGTGCGGCGCCTAAACCTTCCAGCGCGGGCCTGGATAAATGGTATTTCAGTTCGGAAAGATAAATAGCAATGGGGCGGGGCACTTTTTTCACTCGCTCGCGCTTTTCCGCTAGCTGATACAGGCGAACCAGCAGCATGCGCTGAGCGGTAATGATTTTGCTGTTGCGCATTGAGCCAATCACATAACAGCAACCGCCTTCCTTAAATATCGTATTAAGCGAAAATCCAGTGGGGGCATTAATGGCATTGAGTAAAGCCAGCTCTTCAATTTTCCCGAAAAAGGCTTTTATCTTATCTGCAATACCCTGAACGTAGTCGCCGTTATAAACATCCCGAATGGTTGCGGTGGTATGTTGATTAACAAACTGCGCGGCTATTCGGGCCGCTTTCCGGTCGTCAATCCGATAAAAGTCAGATTCCTGACCTTTCTCTGCCAGGCTGAACCCGGCAACGAACAATTCTTCCAGTTCATCTGGCGTAATATCTTCAATCAGGTTTAACTGGTATTGGGGTTTACGCAGGTCAATCAGGGCAAAAGGTTTGCCTGCATCCTCACAGGCCTTGCGGTAAAGGTGGGGTGCCCATTCATCATCCTTGGGGTCCATCACAAATACGCCTTCGCCGGCCAGAATACTTTGATAAAGCAATATCCCGGTGGCAACGCCCTTACCGGCGCCGGTGGTGCCGATAATATCCGCGTGTTGTTTTTGCCAGTCTTTTAACGGCAGGTACATCGGCTGAATATCGCGGTCCATGCCGATAAATAACCCTTTGTTCAGGTCGATATAATCCAGCGGGTCATAATGCAGTGTTTCCGGCAGCAGTGATTTCACCGTACGGACATCGGTGCGTAATTCCCGTTCAAGCGTGGTTTTCCTGACGAGGCGTGTCTTTATTTTGTCTAACTCAGGTGTTAATACTCTGCGCAGCAGAATATGCAAAATAAAACCCGTTACGGTAAAGGCAATCAGCACCGGCCATGCCAGAACGGGAACGCGGGTAACTATTCGGCCCTGATAAAGCCACTGAAAAATCCAGATAACAACGGGCCCCATTGTGCCAGAGAGAAAGCACAGCAGGGAAAAAGCAATAATCAGCTTTTGCCACAACGGGGCTTTTTGCCGTTCATCGCTTTTCATCGACGCGAAAAACGGCATCGTCAGCCCCGATAACAGCGCCAGCATCAGCTGATGCTGTTGCATAAAAGCCATGAAGCTCAGCGCGCCATTCACTATCGGCGACAGTGAAACGGCCAGCTTATTCAAAATCACGATGCCTCCTTCGTCAGCAGTTCGCCCCATGACATCGCCCCATCAATTCGCCCCACGGTGTCGGGCGAAAAGGCGGGGCGAGCGTCAGGGACGAAGAAGGTGGCCGCGTTGCGGCCATGTGCAGGAAAGCATGCTTCCCTGCACCAAACGGCGTGCGCCAGTTCATGCGGGCTGGACGCCCTTATGATATGTCGCATGGGGGTAATGTCGCGGCTGGACGCCGCGACATTACCCCCCAACGTCAACGGCGGCACACCGTCGCCCGCTACGCGCGACCACCCCCTTTAAGACGGTCGCTTTCGCCTTTTTCTTCCCTTTGCTCGTTCCTCGCAGCGGGAATAAAAGGGAAGCTGACCTTTAAAGAGGGTGGTCGCGCCACGCTACCGGCTTTGGGCCGGAGACTTAGCCGCGACGGTGTGCGGGGCTGTGCCCCCCGGGTAAACCGCTGTCGTGGGCGACAGCTTTTCGCTCGCTGGGGCGGCGAAATTTATCCGGCTTCCCCCGGCCTGCAAAATCCGCGTAGGCGCGGCTGTTTGCCGGTGAGGCGCAGTGCCTGAATTATTTTCGCTCCTTAACCCGCGAAAATATTTCTGCCCGCTGCCTCATTTTTACGGACCCTGTTTCTTCGCTCCTTAATCCGCGAAAAACAGAAGCCGTAAAAACCTGAAAACCGTCATGCTCTGTGCCCGTCTCGCCAGTATTAACCACGAACGCGGCCATATTTACTGATGATCTGACTTATAGCTGCCGGGTCTGCCGAATCACATTCACTTAAAAACGATTGTCTGGCATCAGCCGTATGGTCAGGCAGAAAACCATGTCTGTTCTTTTTTACGATATTAAAGAATGCCCGTTCAGCGGAATGACATTCACCGCCGCCGCCATTTCCGGTTGCTTTACCGTACATACATAACACCACCTCGCAGGCATCAGCAGCCAGTACAGATGTTGAACATGACGCCATAACGCAAAACAATAATACGGAGGATATTGCTTTTTTCATTTCAGTCACCGTTATGATTAATGAAAGGTTACGTATTTTGGGTAATGTTATTTGCCGGGGTTATTTTATTAATGCCTCTTTCATGCTGTTTAAATGAACTGGCTTAAAGTAAATATCACGCATCCTGCGCACATCGCCTTGTATATCAATACTGACGATGATATCGATGCTTTTAAGCACTTTGCGTAACAAAACATCAAAAGGAATATTCCGGCAGTCGGGGTTTTCATAGCAGCGATCAATGATCCCTTCAATACATTCTGCCGGACTGCCTGCATGCAGGGAGGTGATTAACCCCTCATGCCCGGAACCGACAATTTTCAGCGCGTCCCACGCTTCCCGCCCACGAATTTCCGCCAGTAATATCCGGTCAGGGTTCATACGATAATTAGCCCGGATCAGCCTGCCAGGCGTGACAATAGCATTATCCCCGGCATCCGCCGGGTAAAAAAGATGAACATAATTGGCATGGTGATAAAAACGGATTTCGGGATTATCCTCAATCGTTACCAGACGGAGATGCAGCGGAATATAATGCAGCAGCGTTTTCATATAGGTGGTTTTGCCGGAGCCGGTTTCACCCACAATAAAAATCGTTTTGCCGTATTCCACCGCCTTTTCCATAAAGCGGGGAATATCCCCGCTGTGATATAGCCGGATCAGTGCATTATCCTGACTTTCCGTTTTTTCCTGACCGGCCACGCGCTGGTAAAATCCCGCATCAATCCATGACTGATGTGTTTTCTGTTCAAACGAGGGCTTGCGCAGCGTAATGGACACCGTATTACGTTCACAGGCCGGAGGAATAATCGCCTGAATACGTTCGCCGGATCCTAATGTTGCAGAAAGGATGGGTGATGTATCGTCAATATTATCGTCATGCCAGGACGCCAGCGCTCTGGCAAAAGCATGACACTGACGCAACGTGATGGGGGATGCCTGTTTTTGCCATTTTCCCCGAATTTTTGTATGCAGCTCACCCGGCCGGTTAACAGCAATTTCTGTCAGGCCATCCTGAGCAAGAAAATCACCAAACAGCCGGTTTTTCATAAAATCCAGTGACAGGTTTTCAGCGCTCATACCATTTCTTTTTCAGCCGTAGTTGATAAACAGAGGAAAAATCAATATCCGTGCCGGTCATGATGCCGATCACATCGCCCTGGTTCAGGTACATCGTGGGCGGGATACTGATGCTGTTTTCCAGCGTCGTTTTCGCCATTTCCGCCGTGGCGGCGCGGGTGTTTTCGGTATAGTCGGTATTGCGGTCTTTACCCGGCGCGGCATCTGATGCCGCTGCCGCCACGTCCTGCACGGTACTGAGCATCAGGGCGTTGCCGAAACGCTCCCAGAAATGGCTGTCGATCCAGCCCGCGATCCCCGCCTCACCGAGCGGGCCGGTGGCCTGCGTATCGGTGAGCGGGATTTGCAGGCTGCCGGGCTCCGGCGTGCGCAGCTCCGTCCACAGCACAAACATCCGGCTGCGCCCGTGTTGCAGTGCGCCAGTGCGGTAGACGCCACGGGCGACCGTTCCTGCCGGGATCAGCTTCACATGGTTACTGGCGCTCCAGACATTCTCACCGATCAGGCAGGAGATATGACCGCCAACATCGGATACGAAGCGCCGCATCATCGAACACGGAATATAACGATCCACCGGGATATAGAGATCGGGATCGAGGCCCAGCCGCCTGACACCAGTGACACGGGCAACGCCCGGATTGTCGTTGTTATTGCTGCCTGCCGGTGCTGTCGTATCCGGGCAGCGCAGACGTCCATCTTCGCCACTGACCAGTACAGACTGACAAGATGTGTACGCCGTGGAGGCTGGCGGGCTGCCCGACGTTCCCGCGTTGCTGCGCAATCCGCTTCGGGACGTGCGTGTATCGTCGCCTGACCCTGTACTGCCGCTGTTCAGCCCGTCTGCCAGTGCTGCCGCCTTGTTCAGGGCGGGCGGCCCGGGCGGAAGAGCTGGAGTGGCCGGGGCGCTCTGACTGGCAGGGTCTGTGCTTTCCTGCCTCCCAGGCCCGAACAGGCCAAACGGGTTACTGTCCAGACCCAGATTCTTACGCTCATGCTGCACGGTACCGGAGGAGGGCGGCGGCGCGGTGTCGGATTCTTTCTCATCACCCCTTTTCAGGGCGCTGAGAAGACGATCGCCACCGGATGCCAGCGCGATGACCAGGACCAGACTCAGCAGGCTGACGATCAACGTGCGGCGACCTGAAGCTTTACGGAAACGGGTCACTTCCGGCTGACCGGGTGGCGTTTTCTGCTCCGGCTCCTGATATGCCATTGCCGCGCGGGCGCGTTCACGGGCTTCCGCTTCCCGTTCTGCGGTGGTTTTTTCCGGTTCGTCCGGGAAAGGTTTGTCGGTCATTTTGCCTCCAGCGTAACGGAGGGTGAAACGGTGTCACTGCGGGTTACCTGGATACGCCCGAATCCGGCGTTTTCCACGCCCACCACCGAGGTGCCGTAACGCAGAACCAGTTGCGGCGATGCCGGAACCGCCATCACGGTGTAATTGCCCTGTTTAATGGTTCGGGGCGTGACCGCCTGCTCCTGACCATTAACCAGCCGGAAGACAGAAGGCAGGGTTTTCGTGGGGGAAAAACCGATATACGTAAAACGGCCGTCATCCCAGGCAAAGTCCGGGGCGATAGTGGTTGATCCGGTGGCCACCCGTTTTGTATAGCGCCAGTTGCGCGGCGTGGTGGCCTGCCCGAATGCCGCCGCAATCCGCTGCCGGTCCAGTGCTTCTTGCAGATGTTGCTGACGGGCGGCGCTGGCGGCGGCAGACTTTTTCCGCAGTTCGTCGGGATAGCGGTAGCGGATAACAAAGGCCAGAGCGGGCGAGTCTTTATCCAGCACGTTCAGCTCCAGGCTGTAATCGCGCTTCGATGTCACTACGAACAGATTGGTTTTCCAGTCTTTTGCCGTCGGCAGAAACACCTGGCTGACGTTGTTGCCGCTGGCATCCGTGACCGGCTGGGTAATCGGGTTCGGGCTGACGCCCACCCGGTTATCGCTTTTCGTCACGGTCCAGCCTCTGGGAAAACCCACCTGCGCATCGATAACGGTTTCATCATCGTCAAACACCAGCATGGTGACGTAGCCGGGGCGGGTACTGACGACCGTGGCGTTCTGGTTGTTGTATGTGACGTTCTGCATCCGGCTGTCATACGCGCTGCCGCGCGGTGTCGCTGCGCTCCATGCCACGCATGACATCATTAAGCCAGAGAGGAGCAGGGTATGTTTCAGCATCATTCCCCCCTCAGCTCTTTATCGCGCTGGTAGCTGGTGACGATAAAGCCCAGCGGGTTCACTTCGCGCTGGCTGTCGGTCAGTTGCCGGTGCGGGACGTAGCGGTATGTGAGGCGGATATTCCACACATCCGTTTTCACGGAATTATCAGCAATACGACGAATTGTGCGCTTGATACGCAGGGTTGCAAGATTATCCGGCCCGGTGGCAGGCGCATGCACATTGGAAATAATGTCGATATCAACAACATATTCCGCCTTGTTAAAAATCACGTCCGGGGCCTGGTCGCCGTTAAATCCGTCCAGATAGTCCCGGTTCACGATGTCGCTGTTAAATAACTGCACGTCGTCATAATCACGCTGGAGGGAGAAATAATTATATCCCTCGCGAAGTCTGACATAGTGTGCTGCCAGTGAATGTGCCAGCGCTTTTTCAGCAGCAATATCCCGCTCCTTCACGCGGGTCATATATTCATAGCGACCGGTCTGTTTATCCACTGACCATAATTCAGTGTCGGTGGTTTTCAGCGGCAGCAGAATAATAATGGCCGTAATCGCCATTGCGGCCAGAATCAGTCCGGCAGCGGCCACCCGCCAGGCGGTTTTTCGGGAACGCTCCTCCTTTTCCAGCAGGATGGATTCAAAAGAGCGGGAAACATTAACAATGTTCTGAATATCAGACATGGTGAGTCAGCTCCTGAATGATGGCGGGGGAATTCACCGGCTCGGGTTCGCCGGATACCGGCGGAAGGTCGCCCTGATGCCGTGCGCAGCCTGTGAGCGCGCACAGCATCAGAAAGAAGATGCTGAATTTCATGGAAGCCCCTTATCGTATGGATGCAGGAATGCCGCACCGGTGGCGCAGGCCACGGCGTGACGGGGAAAGGAAATTAAGGGTCGGGAGGATTAACGATGTCGCTGCCGGTTCAGGCGTTTCATGCTTTCGATGGCGGCGGCGCGTTTCTGCCAGGCGCTCACGGTTTTACCCGCGCCTGCGCCAGTGAGCCTGCCGGTCGCCGCGGCGACGGCCATGCCGCCTTTCGCAGCCAGGCGGGCACTGCCTCTGACGCCCGGCCCGGCAAGGCTGGAGGATTTATTCGCCAGTCCGCTCAGACCACTCATGGCTGCCCCCTGCAGCACCGCCTGTACGGCGGCCCCGCTGAGTGCGCTGGCGAGCTTCGCGGAGAACCAGACCACAACACCTGCTGCTATCCCGGCCAGCAGGCACTGCGCCGCCAGTGTTACCATATTAGTTTCAGCGGATGTTTTTGTTGCAGCATCCAGTATCTTATTCAGGTAATTAATGGCGATACGGATCGATAAGGCGGAAAACATGATCGTTAATATTGCCGCGAAAATCGTTTTCAGCCAGTTATCGAACATCGGCTTAAGAAAACCGTACAGCAGGCAGAAAATAAAGAGCGGCGCGGTGGTGGTCATTAACAGGATGGTGATTTCGGCGAGCAGGTTGGCAAAGGTTGCCGCCAGTAGCAGGACGATTGCGCCACCCCATACCAGGACTTCAGCAAGGCCGCCATTCAGTTTGACGTAAGTTGAGGTGTCCATATTAAATAACTTTTGCCCCAGCGCCTGTGCCTTTTCCCAGACGGTATCGAGCAGCGCCCAGACGTTATCATCGCCGCTGATACCGTCTTTGAGTCCCTGGATAGCCGCTACCGCCAAATCCAGCCAGCCATCCCGGTTTAACACAAAGGTGGTGATCAGCAACATTCGCCCCATATCCCAGGCGACATCTTCAACCGGGGTCCGGAGTTTGCCAGCCAGCGTCTGATAACCGCGAAACAGTATAAACAGGGTAAAAGAGCTGGCGATGATGACGCTGATCATCGTGCCGTAAGTGGAAGACTGGCCTTCCAGTACGGCATTAAGTCCATCCATGATGTTTTTGTCCATACCAACAAAAATACCACCGGACATGGTGCCTCACTTGATATAGTCAGAAAGGAAATAAAAAACAGGGAGGACTCCCTGTTTTGCTGGAGGAGTAATTACTGTGTCACTGTATTTCGTTTTTCAGCTTCCTGCTGAAATATTGCCCCGAATTTCTCCTTAACCCCGGGCTGGCCTTCCTGTGCAAACATAAGTGCTGCCCGGTGGGCAAATTCGCAGTTATCGCTTGCCTCGCCATCCTTCAGGCATTGCGTATAAACCGCATAAGTTTCGTCAGGATGCTGCTTATACCAGGCTTCGGATTTGGTTTCCTTGCAGCCGGACAGTAATATCACGCCTGAGAGTGTGCATAAGATGAATAAGGATTTGAGCACGGATAACCTCCTTATAAATTATTAAGGTCAGCAACAGGTGCCGTTAACTGCTGCTGTTCAAAGGCTTTCTGTCTTTGCTGTTCCAGCAATGTCGTTCGCTGTTGAGCCTGTCTGACAGACATCTCCCACTGATTCGTCAGCACATTTAACTGTACGCTTTTCGCCGCGATGGCGTTAGCCAGATCCTGAGACTCTTTCGAGTCCTGCGCATTCGATATACGATCAGATAAGTCTGATATGTCGCTGAGTGTGCTGTTGATCCTGTTTTCAACGTCAGTGGTATTCTCAATCGCCATTGCCTGATTGAGGATCATCTGTTTACAACTGTCGGCCAGGGCCTGAGATTTTATTCCTTCCTGTTCCTCGCTGCATACGCTGAATGATTTGTATTTATTGTAAAGGTTTTGCAGTTCAGAAGAATATGAACTGTTTTGCGTGGTCAGCAGATCATCCAGTGAAATACCGCTCTTACGGAGATTATCAATATCGGTTTTCAGACTTCGGGCATCACTGAGAAAACCCTGAATATCCCGCACGCCGGTTGCAGTGGCTAACTGTTTTTTATACGCATCAAGTTCACTTTTATAATGGGTAGCCGTATCCTCCCATTGCTGTAGTTTCTGCATCCACTGATTAATGGATTCGGTATTCTGCACGGCGTCGAAAACCGGTATTCCGGCGCTGAACGCCTGCGTCGAGAAAAATAACGATAATGCCAGAAGATGATCCCGGGTACGCATTGATATTACCTCCGGTTGGCTTTCAGATTGCCCGCTCAAGGAAAGCGTCTTTCCATTCATCAGGTCGCATACCGTCCTGATAAACGGCATCGAATATTTTCAGGTTGTCCTCACTGCCGCTGAGAAGCCGGGTGAGTTTACCCAGTCCGGACAGATCCATTTTCGCCATTGCCACAAACGGGCGGGTTTCTCCGGCCTGCAACGGTGTTTTCAGGATGACCATATAATGCTCGCCCGGATCCAGGTTTCTGACCGTGTCATAAACACTTTCCGGCACTTTCATTTTTTCCACGTAATCCGCATGACTGGCTTTCGGATTGGCGAGGAAAATCTGGGTACCGCACTGCTCAATAATCGCCGGGGCGATGGGGTGTCTGACGATTTCATCCGGTGACTGTGTTGCCGGAACGAAGATACCGTTCAGCTTGCGGATGACTTTCAGCATATTGAGCGAGAAGCGGGAAAATTCGACATCGGCCAGCCAGCGCCAGAACTCATCCATAAACATCACCAGGCGGCGACCGTCAAGAAGACTGGTCACACGGTACAGCAGGTAAAAGGTCACGGGACCGCGAATATCGTCATCATCCAGAAATTCGGTGCCGTCGATACCAATGTTATCGACATCGCTGATGGTGAATGTATCGGCCTCGTTATCAAACACCCAGCCGAACTCGCCCCCCTGCGCCCACTGTTTCAGGCGAATACGCAGCCCGTTAGTGCGGGCGTCTGTGGTCGGCGGCTCCGGCAGCACTTCCAGCAGCCGGGTGATCCCGAACCGGCGGTACTCCGGCGGATAGTCCAGCATGATGGTGTCAACGGCGGCACTGATCCGCTCCTCATCGCGCGGATCGAGCGGCTTACCGTTGCGGCGGCACAGCATGCGCACCAGCCGTTTGATGAAACTGATGTTCCGGCGGGTTGGCTCCAGCGCAAACGGGTTGAAGCCGGTGCGCTCGCCGGTACGGATGCGGAAGTATCGTCCACCCACCTGGCGGATCGCCATCTCCGCCGCCCGGTCCTTATCGAAATACACTGTAGTCAGCCGTTTGATGGTGGCAGAAGGCGCAAACGACGCCGGGTTACGGTACTTCTGCATCAGTTGTTGCATGATGGTCATCAGCAGGGTTTTACCGGAGCCGGTTTTTCCGATAATCGCCGTATTCCCCGGCGTTTTCTCACCAGTGTCATCCCGCCCGGCCTGGCTGTCGTGCAGGTTCAGGTAATACCCGCCACCGCCGGGAGATGTGAGGATGGCGATGGCTTCCCCCCACGGATTATCGCTGCGTTTGTGGGGATGGAAGTTATGCAGGCAGGCCATATCGGAAAAATTCTGGCTGCTGACGGCCACCAGTCGGGGACGCAGCATATAGACTCCCGGCAGTTGCGCCAGATATGCGGCGGGCAGTGACAGGGTGGAAAGCGTCGTCATAATACCCAGATCGGCGAAGGGCTGGGCCAGAACGTTAGTGTCCTTCACCACCTGGAGGGCACTGTCTGAGGAGATCAGCAGGGAAAAGTGGAATTTACCGCACGACACATGTCCGGACTGAAGCAGATCGCGCAGTACTGTCAGCTCTTCGCGCTGGGAAGTCGCGTCATCGTCTGTCGATTTCAGTCGTTTTTCCGCCAGCCGGATATGATTCTGCGCCTCATCCCGTGCCATGCAGGTAAAGGACTGCGTCAGAACATACTCGCTTTCGGCGTACAGCAGCGCATCCAGCATACCGGTATGGGTTTCCGGGGAATAATCCTTAATCTCCAGGCTGCGGAAGAAGCGGGAACCGCTGACCGTCTGGCATTCACCGGTGTCGGTGGTGAAAAAGACGTCCGGTGTACTGAGCGTTTCATAAAATGGTGAGCGTGTTACGGCCACTTTCTGCCACTGGCCGGTGAGCAGACGGTGGAAGAACGCCAGTTGTGAGGAATACACCCGCCCGTTTTCTTCATATATCCCCAGCGGCGTTGCCATATAACGGGATAACGCTGACGCCAGCGCTTCACGGTATTCCAGCATGATTTTGAGCGCCTCATCCAGCGCCGCCCGGCGTTTACCGGGCGATTGCGCTTTCATGGTTTTCTTCTCAATCGCAGAGAACGGCGCGTAGCAGACGGTGAAAAACAGCCGGTGCCGCCAGAACGGTTTTTCTTTTACCGGCTGGTAATACCGCCGGGTCACGTCATCGGAAAAGGGAATACCCGAACAGGCTTCAAAAGCATCATGGTATTTTTCACGGAGCCGGTGAATATAGAATGTTACCGGCAGACCCTCATACGAACGAATAACGTTATTCAGGTGCGTAGCCATCAGGGTCAGGTGATGTTCGTCTTCACATTCAAAGACTGTGCCGCCCAGCTCCCAGGTGGCAACAAAATCACGGTGACGGTTTCTGATGACGTAAGGGTGAATATGGGAGGAATATGGAATATATTTATCCAGCGTAATACGCTCGTTTAATTTCATCTTCTGAATAAACTCCGAGACATCAACGTTATCGTACTGGTTTGCCAGGAGGGCATTTGCACCAAAATGGGTATTGGTGAAAAGTCGTCCACGGGTTTTAAACGCCAGCCAGAGCAGACTGAAATAATGCATATCCTTTCGGGCTTTATTTTTCATTTCCGCCCAGGCAGGAATGAGCAGAACCGCCAGGTAATAGCTAACATAGACCGCCAGCAGGACGATGGCCCCGCTGACGAGAACGAACGGCACCAGAGGAATCCCCATAATGGCGGCAGGCCGCGTAAGTGCTTTATTTAGCGTAGCCATCGTTGCCTCTCTTATGACGCCCAGTAGGCACCGAAGCCGGATGCGCCGACAATCAGGATCGCGCCGATGATGACGTTACGCATGTCGTGCAGGCTCTTACCATCGAACAGCACCTTGTAGCCCACCCACATGGTCGCCAGCGTGATGGTGACGGCGGCCAGTCCCAGCAGGCCGGTCGAGGTGTTGCTCAGTGTCTCACTGGCTTTATTAAAGCCACTGTCCGCCGCCAGCACCGGGGCGGACAGCAGGACGGACGCAACAGTGGAGTAACGGCGTTTACGCATGATCATTTCTCCTCATCAGGGATAACAGGGATAGCGCCGCGAATGACGGCACCGGGATAATGCAGAGAAGTCAGGACCGGCGCAGTGGCACCGGCAGGCTCGCCGCGCAGCACAACGGCGGGATAACGGACAGACGGCTGTGCGTTCCGGTCAGGGGCAAGCTGCCGGTCTTCCCGCGTGGACGGGACGACATAGCCAATGCGCTGCACGTAGCTGGTCTGGTTAAAAGCGGATTCCGGTCGCTGGCCGGTTTCAAAGTTGCCGGAGTAGTAACAACTGAGCGCCCGTTTCAGCGTTCCGCCGCGCCGGTAACAGTCGGCGAGAATGCGCTCAAATATCGACAGATTGGTGCAGGGATCGAGCAGAACTCGGGCGTTCACACTGTAGCGACGGAAATTGGTGCTGGTGATTTGCATCAGGCCGACCGAATAGCGTCTGCTCTGTGCTCCCAGCCGTCCGGTGAGGCGGATCGCCTCCGGCAGGCTCGTGGGGAAATGTGAAATCACGCCCCGGCTGTCTGGCAGAATTTCAGCAATGGCATAAGGGTGTAATCCGGATTCGACTCGTGCGAAATCAAGCACCGTGGACGGGTGAATACTGGCGGCGCACTGCACCGCCAGTGCCAGAAAGGCAGTGGTGGAAAGCATGCTGGCCTCGTAACAGAGAGACCGGCGGCTTATAGAAAAATACGCCGCCGGAGGAGAGGAAAAGAAAATGGATTAAGCGGCAGAGGCATCCTGTGAAATGTCACTTTCTTCTCTAGGTTCGAGTAGCACCAGCCTGCCGGAGACGGCAATACCGGGTACCAAAACGATATTCAGGCCGGGCTTGCCGTTATGCGCGAAGGCCACACCAACTTTTGTCCAGTACGTGTTTTTTTCGCCCTGAGCATCGGGCTGACTTTCCTGGGTAACAAAGACGTGATAAGCGGGTTTCCTCATGTAATTTCCTTTAATCAAAAACAGTAAATAAAATAAACGAATCACATCCCGGTTCTGCATTCCGGTTTTAACGGGGCAGCGAGAACATTCAGCGGCACCCTGAATTGTGGTTATGTGACAGCCCGATCCATTTTGTTAAAGAGCAATGCCCGGCCCGGACGAATTAATGTCCATCTGGGCAACTATGCTGTAACGTCGTTTTCAGATTCAGATATTTCGGCAGGGATATAAATGATAAAATCAAAATAAAAATAAGAGAGATATCCTGATGAGGATTATCAGATGCGGAAAGAGGGCGAAGGATACGGAGCAGGTAATAAAGAAGTATTTATATCTTCATGAAAACAGAAAGACGTGCAAGGAAATAATATCCCCGCACGTCTTTATCGCTATTATTAGCGTCTGCAACGTTCAAGTTTTTCCTGACATTCGGTACAGGTTGATATACCCGGCAGTGTCTGCCTTCGTTTTTCAGGAATGGGGTTGCCGCATACACGACAGTGAAATAATGATGGCGCTGGCCCTGGTTTAAAGCGATTCTGCTCAATCATTTCTTTCAGTCGCTGCTCATTAAATTCCTGATCGCGGTCGATCTCATCCGGCATATGGTGTCCTCCTGTTGGCGATGACGTCCTTTTCGCACAGCGCGATACGCTTCCAGACCGTGGTGAGTGATAGTCCTTCGGGCTTTGGTATCAGGGATTCCGTCACCTGCATCATGGCGATCAGTGCGGCGGGCGATTCAAGGTTTTCCACCCGGCACTGTTGCCATTGCAGCCAGATAGCCGCATCCGTCTTTTCATCCGGTTCAGGTGTCCGGCCATACGGCACGCTGACACCCAGTAACCTACGGCGAAGGCAGACTTCATTTGACGTCAGGCCAAAATAGTGGTTGAGCAACGCGATAGAGCCACCCAGGCGGATAGCCCGGTTAATTTCCTGTTGATGCCGGTATTCCTGGCGGGCCTGCGCCAGTAAATGATGCAGCACATCATGGCGGACAGTGATCGAAACAAAGGGTGCCGCCGCACGGCTGACAATAAACAGTTCATCAAGGGATAATTGATCGAGAGAATTTATTTCGTCGACAGTAAATCCCAGAGCTTCGCAATGATGAATATTGCCTTCTTTTAGTGCATGCAATGCATTGGCTATGATGGCGTAATTAATTGACGGGATCATCCGGTTATCTCCTCATACTATTTCTGGAAAAAACTGAGAAAATAAAAAACGGAAGTTTTCAACTGGCCTCGCGTCCGGATAATTTCAGGTTGATCCACTCATCAATTTCGGATTCAAGCCATGCCACACTGGATGGACCGATCTTGATTGACCGCGGAAAGGTTCCGTTTTTCATATACAGGTAAATCTGAGAGCGTTTAAGACCGGTTTTTTCTTCAACCTGTTTCAAACGTAGTAGCTGATGAGTTGCCATAACTTCCTTCTTTTCTGAAAAATGCATGTATGGGAATAATAAAAAAAGCACATAGGCGGATGGATAGATAGCTGGCAGTCTCGTATTGCGGGTTATACTATCCTTAATACGGATTTTAGGTCTGACCCGAATGTCATGTCGCTTACTCAGTGGTGAGGCCTGATGCTAGTCAGGCATCAGTTTGATGTCATATGATTAACTTTAGGGGTTTTGGGAATGATAAGGTTTATCTAAGGAAGGAGAAATACAGATGAAATATTAAGGAGAAGCAAGTCCGTATTATGAGGTGATGATTGTTAATACGGACTTTGAGTTCGGATTGTCATGTTATTTCGATACCGAAGTTGGGGAACCACGTTCGAGTGCTCTTTTCAGAGTATCGCCACTCAGGTGGTCAGTAATTCCCTCGATAGATGCCCATTGCTCAAATATGGGCAGAAGCTTGTAAGGGTGACTGAGCAGAGGACTGATAGAATCATTATGTTTACATGACAGCCAGAATAAACGAGAAAGGGGGGTTGAGATTCGATTGGATGAAGGGTTAGTAAATTTTTCTGCAGAGAGACTGAGAAATGTATCAAGTTCTTCCTGCTCAATGACAAAGCATGCATCTTCGGGAAGGTCATAAATAGGAAAATAATCTTTCACTGAATCTTCTTTGAAGTCATATTTAGAATTAAGTGAATATATTTCCGGAGCGATATGTTCGGGGAGTTTCATGATCTGCTTATAGATTCTTTCCTGACATGGAATTTTCTCAAAAACTTGATAGGGCTGACCTGATAAATTAACAGTTATGCCATAGTTCTCATCGCTTGCACCTGTAATAGGCAAGCGCATATTCAAGGAGTATGCCAGTAATCTTTGAATTAGAATAAATTCATATCCTTGTAAATTAGTGCTTATGACTAGCCGGTCAGGTCTGATAAAGTTTCCATATGTACTCAGTATTAAATTATTACCATTCATAAAGTTTTTCATATTAAGCATGCAAAGTCTGTATCGTAGCGAGTTTTCTATAGGAGGGCGTAGCTTTATTTTATTCAAGGATGATTTTATCTTCCTCAATCTTAATGTGGGAAGGGATTGAAAGTAGACAGAGAGACAAATATTTCCATATAAAGCGTGGCGATAAATGTCACCTTCTGAAATTTTTATTCTTCTCTGTTTGTTTGTTATTCTTACAGCCTCTCGAATAGTAAACCATGCCGGTTTCGGTAAAGACTTATTGATCTTTTTATCTTCTCTTTTCATAAAAACACCTTTAATGCTAATGAGCGTGCATGATGTTTGGTAATTACCAATTTAATGATTTCACTTGTGTGACTAAGTTGATGGTTATGATAAGTGTAAAATTATTTTTAATAAATTTAAATGCATTTCACTCATCTCATATAGTGTCTCGGTATATTGTATTGGAAATTGACTGATTGAAATTTATTTATATGGCAAGCAATAAGTTTGCAGCAGCGACAATCACTTCAATATTTTTTATATGAAACCTATCCCTCCACAAGATATTTTTATTATATTGTTATCCATTTTGATTCCAATTAAAGGACATTGTCAGAGTATTGAGCTTCATGCCATCTCTGCTTTAATCAAACATACCATTTCTCCCGGTAGAAATGAGGCTAGACCAAAACCTCGAGAGATAAGTAATTACCCAGTTACTGCGGCTATACTTTACGTTGCTCCCCATAATACGATATATACGTTTATTATCTTAACTATAAATGTAGGGCTGTTAGTCTCAGCTATTCTGGCCCTTTAACCCAGATGACGTTCAGGCAGTCCCCCTGTCTGCTTGAAAAGTTTAGTTCTAGAATTTACATGTAAATGCTCTGGGAATTTTCTACACAATATTAATCCTTTCAGTGACGGAGGTGGATTACTTTTTTTCGGTCTCTTCGTCGTAAACTCGGCATAATAATATATTCAATGCCGCAGCGGGCGTATATCTTTCGAACGTAAAGTCAGCTGCACCGGCACCGACTTATAGGAAGGGGTGCCGCTGTCTTTATCCACGTAATCCAGAGGGACCAAAACGTTGGCTTCGGGGTAATAGGCGCCAACCGATCCTTGCGCGATGCTATATGCCACCACGGTAATATCGCAGAGGCAAAGCGCGCTGCCGGGCAGCGCGGTTTTAATATCGACGCGGTCACCATGCTCCAGTCCGAGGCGCGCCATATCGCTTTCGTTCATAAAAAGAATATCGCGGCGGCCAAAAACACCGCGATATCTGTCGTCCATCGCATAAATCGTGGTGTTGTATTGATCGTGGCTGCGCAGCGTAATGAGCCGTAGAATATGCTCGCCTTCCCCTGCCAGGTTTTCATTTACTCCATGAAAAACGGAGAACATCGCTTTGCCGGTTGGGGTTGGCCATATCCGTTCCGTCGGCGGCAGGGGCATGCGGAATCCGCCGGGCACGCGGATCCGCGCGTTGTAGTTATCGAATCCTGGGATCGTTTGTTCAATGCATTCGCGGATGCGATCGTAATCGGCAATCAGTTCTGACCAGGCGACCCGGGTGTCCGGCAAGGCGGCCTGCGCCATACCGGCAATAATCGCCGGCTCCGAGCGTAGCAGGGGCGATGCCGGTTTCAGCTTCCCGGAAGACGCGTGGACCATCGACATGGAATCTTCCACGGTGATGGACTGTTTGCCGCTGCGCTGGATGTCCAGTTCGGTACGGCCCAGGCAGGGGAGAATAAAGGTTTCTTCGGCGACCAGCAGATGCGTCCGGTTTAGTTTGGTGCCAATGTGGACGCCCAGCGCTAGGTTCTGCATTGCCGGAAAGCTCTGCTCGTGGTCCGGCATGGCGACGACAAAGTTCCCCCCAAGGCAAATGAGCGCTTTCGCCTGCCCGTCGATGATGGCCTGCGTGGCCTGGACCGCGTCATGCCCGTGTTTGAGCGGGGGAGTAAAGCCAAAAACCTGTTCAAGCCGGTTGAGAAACGCGACCGGGGGTTTTTCAGTGATCCCGACCGTCCGGTTCCCCTGAACGTTGGAATGGCCGCGAAGCGGGCAAATACCGGCGCCCGGCTTACCGATGTTGCCCCTCATTAGCAACAGATCGGCGATCAGGCGGACGTTTGCGGTTCCTCTGTTGTGCTGGGTGATGCCCATCCCATAGGTAATAATCGTGGCTTTGGATTGCGCATACGCTTCCGCCACGCTTGCCAGTTGCTGGCGAGTTAAACCTGACTCCTCTTCAATCGCCGCCCAGGGCGTGGCGGCGATATCGGCGGAAAAATCAGCAAAACCGCTGGTATGGGCGGCAATAAACTCCCGGTCGAGAACGTTGCCTTGCTGATCCTCAAGCTGCAGCAGATGCTTAGCTACCCCTTTTAATGCGGCAGCATCGCCGCCGGCTTTCACCTGAAAATAGGTCGAGGCGATGTCGGTTGAACTGTAGGTGGCCATCTCGATAACGCTTTGCGGATCGGCAAAACGCTCAAGGGCGCGCTCGCGCAGCGGGTTAAGCACAATAATCGGCACGCCGCGGCGGGCAAGTTCATGGAGCGTGCCCATCATTCTTGGATGGTTGGTTCCCGGGTTGTGACCGATAGAGATGACCAGCTCCGTTTTGTCAAAATCATCCAGCGAAACGGTGCCTTTACCGATACCAATTGAACGTGGCAATCCCACGCTGGTGGCTTCATGGCACATATTGGAGCAGTCGGGAAAATTGTTGGTGCCGTATTTGCGGGCAAAGAGCTGAAACAGGTAAGCGGCCTCATTGGATGCGCGACCCGACGTATAAAACTCCACCTGTTCCGCCGACAGCCCGCGTAAAATTTCGCCGATTCGGGCAAAGGCCTGTTCCCACTCTACGGGCTGGAAAGTATCGCTCTCCCGGTGATACCGCAGCGGGTGCGTCAGGCGACCGTATCCTTCCAGCTCGAAATCAGTTTGTTCCAGCAGCGCGGTGACGCTGTTGTGGCGAAGAAATTCGGGCGTTACGCGTTTATGGGTGGCTTCCCACGTCACCGCCTTGGCGCCGTTTTCACAAAACTGAAAGGTTGATTTATGTTCTTTGTCCGGCCATGCGCAGCCGGGGCAGTCAAAACCATCCGGCTGGTTAGTACGCAGCAGGGTGACGGGGCAGTCAAAACCATCCGGCTGGTTAGTACGCAGCAGGGTGACGGGGGCGTCAACCGCATCCATCTGGGTGCGCACGGCAATGGCCGTCGCTTTTAACGCGCCCCAGCCGCCAGCGGGGCCATCGTAATAGCGGATCCCGGGAACCGAACGCCGTTTCTTATTCATATAAACTCCTGGCAGGTGATCTTTTTAGCTCTTCGCTTTGATTAAGGGTTATGACTGGCAAGGCGTTAAATTATTTTGTCCGCGCCTGATATTAGTCATGGGCATTTTCTGCATGGTATCGATGATTATGGCGTGGAAGGGCGGGCGAGAGAAATGCAATACAGGGATTTCTCTTTTGCATAAATGGTTATCGCGACCGCGCAAAGGGCATCTTACTGGCTGCTAATATGCAACACAGTTTTGCATATAAAGGTATTTGCGCGGTGCTGACCCCTCTGTAGGATTGCCGGTAGGCAGTTCAGGCTGACGCAGAAACGACAACATAATAAATTTTTTGACCACCATTGCCCGTATTTTTAAATAGCGCTGCGGGTATCTCTCATTCTATTTACCCCTCGGTTATATTTATATCGGTTTTATACGTGAGATATCATTTTAATAAATGCAAGGATTAAGACATGCAGGTATTACACGAAATAAATGGCGCGCCGTCGATTTTCCGGAGGATATTATGTTCGGAATAGATGCGTTTCATCTGGCGAGGATACAATTCGCTTTTACCGTATCCTTTCATATTCTTTTCCCGGCAATCACTATCGGTCTGGCCAGTTTTCTCGCCGTTCTCGAAGGGTTATGGCTCAGGACCCGCAACGTGACGTATCGGGAGCTTTACCATTTCTGGTCAAAAATCTTTGCGGTTAACTTTGGTATGGGGGTAGTTTCCGGGCTGGTGATGGCGTATCTGTTCGGCACCAACTGGAGCGGTTTTTCACAATTTGCTGGCAGTATTACCGGACCGCTGCTGACCTATGAAGTCCTGACGGCGTTCTTCCTGGAAGCCGGTTTTCTCGGCGTCATGCTCTTCGGCTGGAAACGCGTGGGGCCGGGGCTGCATTTTTTCGCCACCTGCATGGTCGCCCTCGGGACGCTGTTCTCAACGTTCTGGATCCTCGCCTCAAACAGCTGGATGCAGACGCCGCTGGGGTATGCCATCGCCAACGGTATCGTCGTTCCGGTGGACTGGCTAAAAATCATCTTTAACCCCTCGTTCCCCTACCGCCTGCTGCATATGTCGATTGCCGCTTTTCTGGCCAGCGCCTTTTTCGTCGGGGCTTCGGCGGCATGGCATCTGATTAAAGGCCGCGATACGCCCGCGATCAGGAAAATGTTTTCGATGGCGCTGTGGATGGCTCTGTTCGTCGCCCCGCTGCAGGCGGTGATTGGCGACGCGCACGGGCTGAATACCCTCAAATTTCAGCCGGCGAAAATAGCCGCCATTGAGGGGCACTGGGAAAACGTTCCCGGGGAGGCGACGCCGCTGGTGCTGTTCGGCCTGCCGGACATGCAGGCGGAAGAGACAAAGTACAAATTACAGATCCCTTAGCTCGGCAGCATCATCCTGACGCACAGCCTCACCCAACAGGTACCGGCGCTCAAATCCTTTGCCAAAGAGGATCGCCCTGACTCAACCGTTATCTTCTGGTCGTTTCGCGTGATGGCCGGCCTGGGCATGCTGATGGTGTTGACGGGTCTGCTGGGGGCCGGATTACGCTGGCGTGGGCGATTCTATCAGTGCCGGCCCTTTCTCTGGCTGGTGTTATTGATGGGGCCGTCCGGGCTTATCGCGATCCTCGCGGGCTGGTTTACCACGGAGATCGGCCGCCAGCCGTGGGTGGTATATGGACTGCTGCGTACCCGCGATGCGGTCTCGGCCCACGGCGATATCCATATGTCCCTCAGTCTGCTGGCATTTATCGCGGTCTATGCCTCCGTATTTGGTATCGGCTATCTCTATCTGGTACGTCTGATTAAAACGGGGCCGGTCAGCGGCGATACGCCTGAACTCGCCGCGGGCACGTCCGCTATCGGCGGTCAGCGAGCCGATACATACGCGCAAAGGAGAATAATATGGGCATCGACCTGTCAGTTATCTGGTTTGTCATCATCGTCTTCGCAACCCTGATGTACATCGTGATGGATGGCTTTGATCTCGGGATCGGCATCCTTTTTCCGTTCATTAACAGCGGGCGCGACCGCGACACGATGATGAATACAGTCGCGCCGGTCTGGGACGGTAACGAAACCTGGATGGTGCTCGGCGGGGCGGCGCTGTATGGCGCTTTCCCGCTGGCTTACTCCGTCATTCTCGACGGGCTAAGCGTGCCGTTAACGGCGATGCTGCTGGGGCTGATTTTCCGCGGCGTCGCCTTTGAATTTCGTTTTAAGGCCACGCCGGCGCACCGTCAGTTCTGGGATAAGGCGTTTATCGGTGGCTCGATCCTCACGGCCCTGAGTCAGGGAGTGGCCGTCGGCGCCCTGCTGAACGGTTTGCCGGTGGCCGGACGGGCATTCAGCGGTTCATCGCTGGCGTGGCTGGCGCCGTTTCCGCTATTTTGCGGCGCAGGGCTGGTTGTAGCATATGCGCTACTGGGGTGTACGTGGCTGATCATGAAAACGCAGGGGGCGTTACACCGCAGGATGTCGGATCTGGCGATCCCTCTGGCGCTGGCGCTGCTGGCGACGATCGTCGTCATCAGTCTCTGGACGCCGCTGACGCATCCGGAGATCGCGCATCGCTGGTTCAGTCTGCCGAATGCTTTCTGGTTTGCTCCGGTCCCCCTCTTGGTGATGGTGTTCTGCTGGGGGAATGTGCGTAGCGCATATAGTCGTAAGGCCAGCTACGGGCCGTTTATGCTCGCGCTCGGCCTGGTGTTCCTCGGATTCAGCGGCCTGGGCATCAGCCTGTGGCCGAATATTATTCCGCCATCGGTTACCCTCTGGCAGGCGGCGTCGCCGCCCAAAAGTCAGGGACTTATGCTGGTCGGCGGCCTGCTGATTATTCCGGTGATTCTGATGTATACCTGCTGGAGCTACTACGTCTTTCGCGGCAAAATCAATCCTGATGAGGGGTATCACTGATGCGTTTCTCCTATAAATCCCACCGGGGCAAAACGGCGGCCGCCGCGCCGCGCCCGTGGTGGAAACGCATCGGGTGGATGGTGGTTATCTGGGCGGCCAGCGTGATGGCATTAGCTATCGTGGCATCGATCTTTAGGCTGCTGATGCTGGCTGCCGGAATGAAAACGCACTAACCCCTCGCTATTTCTCTTCAGGCCGCATCGCCGGATGTGGCCTTATTGTCGATCGTTTACGCGGCGACAACGCATCTTTTCTCGCTGTGTTATAAGAAGCCGCCCCGGCGCAAGAGCGATTAAGCCTAATGGGGGCGGGAATAAAAAAAGGCAATCAGTCGGATTAAATGATTGCCTTAAAGCGTGTTGCTTGCCGGTTGTATTGGATGACAACCTTGTGTAAATGATTATCTGGCTCTCGTTATTTATCAAGGGGGGAATACAGGCCAAATTCATCGTTAGTCAGCATAGGTAAAAATAGCCCCGGGGAGAAGCGGAATAAATGGAAAACAGTTTTGCATTTGCCGGGCGCCGCCGGCAGAGGCATCGTCGCGGTGGGAATTTAGAAGGACAGGCATAAATTGACCTTATAATTCTGGCCTGGCATTAACGCAACACAGTTTTGCCGACATAGAGCTTATTCCAGAAAATAATCCGGGGTAAAGTGACTGCGTAGTTAAAAATCAACAGGGCTTTGTCGCCAACCACCTATTTATATTATTGAGGAGTAGCAATATGGCCGATTCAATTATGGAACGTCATAATATTCTTTCGGCAGATGTCACCGCCGATGCCGTCTTTTATGAATACTCAAAAGCCGCTAATCCTATCGGTGCAAAGATTATTTCACGTGTGCCGTATCATACTTTTCCGGCTTCGTTGTATGAAAGCGGCGAGTCCCGCGTGATTCCCCTGGATCTCTCCGATATATTGAACTGCGTAGGCCCGGCAACGGGGCCGGGAGTGCTGGCTAACTTTGTTCGCATCAACGGCGGGGACCGCATTGTGCTGAATCCGCTGGCGACGTCGCAAATTGTGTATGTCATTGATGGTTTTGGCGTCGCGGAACAGGATGGGAAAAATATCCCGCTGGATAAGGGCGCTTTCCTCGCCTTCCCGGGGGGGATCCCGACCACGCTGAAAGCCGTGACGACCTTAAAGCTCTATTACGTCAATGACGCTCCGCTGCTTGCTTATCTTGGCGTGGGTCAGGTGACGCCGCGCTTCTCCGCGACGCTGTATGGCGCCGAACGTGCAGAAGAGGAGCTGCGTAAAGCCGCGGTGGATAAAGACGCGGCTAACCGCAGCCGGATTTCGGTGCTGCTGGGGAATACGCACTTCCCACAGACCCGCACGGTGACCCATGTCCTGTGGGCTATGTTTGGCACGTTGCCCGGAAATTCGCTACAAAAACCGCATCGTCACCAGTCGATTGCGCTGGACTTTATCGTTGACTGCCCGCAGGGATGCTACTCGCTGGTAGGTACGAAACTCGATGAGCAGGGGAATATTGCCGATGCCACCCGGGTGGATTGGGAACCGGGGATGTCTTTTGTGACCCCTCCGGGCTACTGGCATGCGCATATCAATGAATCCAGCGAGGTCGCAAAGCTTATTCCAATCCAGGATGCTGGCCTGCAAACCTGGCTGCGTTCGCTGGATATTCGCTTCAGCTAACGGCCGTCGCCGCCCGCGCGGAATCAGGCGGTTGATGTTATCCATCGCCCTGCCGGCATGATGCCGGCGGGGCGGATTTTTTATGCAGAAAGCCACTCTGTAAAACGCTATGCTTAGCGCTCGCGATCCCGTCGGACGCGCCCGTGGTTCTCGTCATGGGGTGGGATGTCCATTCGACTGCTAAGGTAACATACGATGCGTGACGCAATAACGCCTGATTCAGGGCAAGATAAACCGACCGCGTTGTCATTAAATATCGGCAATAAAATAAGGCGTCTGCGGCAGTCACGAGGCATCTCGTTAAACGACCTGTCTAAATTGTCAGGGGTTTCAAAGGGGGCCTTATCGAAACTGGAGTCAGGATACTCCAATCCGCGCGTCGATACGCTGGACGCGATCGCTGCCGCTTTACGTTTGCCGGTTGGCGATTTGCTGGGCGGCGGCAGCAGGATATACCCCTATCTTGAAAAATATCGTCCAGCGCCGGGCGACTATTCGCAAATGATGAAATTCCGCATCGGCCCCGGCAATACCTCCGAGATGTGGCTCCTGCAAATGAATCCGCAAATCACTATCCATAGTCCCGGGCATTCCGTCGGGACGCATGAGCATATTCTGGTTCATAGCGGGACCTTGCTCCTGCGTTTTAGCCAGAATGAGGTTATCACATTACAACCCGGGGATTTTTATGCTTTCTCCGCGGAGGTTGCGCATGCGTATATCTCAACGGAAACGGCGATTAGCGCGACGGTGGTGATGTCTCACCTCGACCCGGGTTAACGCCCCGGCGCCGTTATCAGGCGAGGAGACCTCAGGTCAGGTGCCGGCGATCCGCCCGTTTGTTCACTTAAAGAAACAAAACCTGAAACCTGATAGCCCGGCGGTAAAATTTTTTATAAATAAAAGACACTAAATTCAGCCTGTTGATCATGGAAGGATGAATTTCTGCGCCAGTAATCGGGAAACCCATTGTTCTGCTTTCCGGCTGCTTGTATCCTTATTTCGAACAGCTGCCCCGGCCCCCTCGCGCTCTATTTTTCCACAAAGTTCCGCAAGCGCGAGCGGCGAACCGCTGACTGTAATACGGCCAATTTACCCGTGGTCCGCCGAAGTCTCTTTTGCAAAAGCGAATATAGCCATCTAGGGCTAAGCAACGTGCTGCCGATTTGCGACTATTTTTTATGACAAAATAAACCCGTACGGGTTAGATCAGTGTGACGGAGAAGATGAATGCGTAAAGTTAATTTAAAAGAAAGTTTTGATCTATTCAGCGATTACTGGAGTCCGAAAATTGTCGGCGATATTAATGACGCGTATGTCAAACTGGCCAAATTCTCCGGAAAGTTTGACTGGCATCATCATGAACATGAGGACGAGCTTTTTCTTGTTATCAGCGGCCGTTTGCGGATGGGGCTAAGAACGGGAGATATCGATCTTGACGCCGGCGAGTTCATTATTGTGCCGAAAGGAACCGAGCATTGTCCTGAGGCGTTAACCCACGAGTGCTGCGTTGTTTTACTGGAGCCAAAATCGACGTTAAATACGGGCAATATCGTCAATGAACGTACCGTACACGATCTGGATAAATTATAATCGCTGCGCCTACCGTTCGGCGGCCTGTCAGCAGTATTATTGATTATTTTTTTTACTGCCTCCTATCGGCACGGTAACGTGAGCGGCGGCGTGCCGCCTTAATTGTCGCCTGGCGAAACGTTATTGCCGATAGCGATTGTCTTAATGCTGAAGCGAGCCGCGAGAAAATATTACATCACACGTTTGACGCCGGGTTTTTATTCCGGGCGTTTGGGAGCGCATTTCATCCATCGAGAGCCAGGCTAACGTCTTATTTTGCCGCACGCGATCTCATGCTCGATGTTTAATCCGCTAGTGATGACCGGGCAGTACATTTTCACTCAGGGCAGGAGTGAGCCAGTAAGGTTTTTCACCGATCTCTGCAATCATAAAGTCGATAAAGGCTCTGACTTTTGATGATACGGTCTTTTTATGCGGATAGGCTAACCAGAGATTCGTCGCTTCGCGCCCCGGCTGAAAAGCAATGTGCGGGAAAACTTTGACCAGTTCCCCTGCCTGTACGGCATTAAACGCCAGCCACTCCGGGAGAACCACAATACCTTGGTTATTTTTGGCTCGCTCCAGCAGCACTTCTTCTTCCCGTGAAATGAGACGCGGCAGGCGGTGCATTCCGGTTTCCTGCCATTCACCTTTGCCTGCCCGCCAGAACCAGCCGGCTTCGCTGGGGATGAAAAATGCGCTGGCGATCAGCTGCTGCACATGCAACGGGAATCCGGGACGCTGCAGGCAGGCGGGGCTGGCATAAGCCGCGTAGCTTTGCGTCGCCAGTTTACGTGCGTGTACAGTTGACGGGTTTAAAGTGCCAAAACAAATTGCGAGGTCGGTTTCCGTGCCTATCAGGCTCTCCTGACCCGTGCCGTAGCGCAGATAAATATCGATATCCGGATAGCGCAGAAAGAATTTATCTATCAGTTTCAGCACATGGTGACGACAAAAGGCGCCGGGAACGGTCAGTTTTAATTGCCCGGAAGGATGCTGATTTAACGCCATGGTGGCGGCTTTGGCCTCCGCCAGATTATGCAATAACTCTTTGGCTTTCGGAAAAAATAGCGTGCCTGCTTCGGTCAAACTTAATCCGCGGGAGGTCCGGTTGAATAGCGTAATATGCAGATGTTCTTCCAGGCCCGAGATGTGCCGGGATACGGTCGAGCGCTTTATCGAGAGCTCGCTGGCGGCACGATTAAAACTCTGCAGTTCGGCCACGTGGATAAAGGACTGCAAAGCGGAAAAGTAGTTCATAGACACCCCGACATTATTTATGATGAGATACGATGGCATCGAAGGGGCCGTTCCTGAAGTGCGATTTATGGATAACACAATTGCATAATTATACCACCTGCGAAATGCCCCTTAATGGAGCGGAAAAGGACAAAAAAATGAATTATTTTGCTGCGATCAGAACGTTTGTTAGCGCTGCAGAATTGAAAAGTTTCAGTGCCGCGGCGAAGGAACTGAATATCGAAACTTCCACCATCTCCCGGCATGTCGCGGACCTGGAAGCGGATCTGCATATTGCGCTGTTTAATCGTTCGACCCGCGGTCTGACGTTAACCGAGGCGGGAAGGCTGTTCTATTCGCATGCCACCCAATTACTGGCGCAGTGGGAAGAGGCGAAAAATTCGACGTCGGCGCTGAACAAGCGGCCCGCCGGGGTGTTGCGCATCAGCGTGCCGAGCGCGTTTGGCCGCATGCACGTTATGCCTTTCGTAGAGGAGTTCCTTGCGCTCCACCCGGAAATCTCCCTGGACATGACCTTCAACGACGATGTCCAGGACCTGATCGAGTCCCGCATCGATCTGAGTATCCGCATCGGCATCCTGCCGGAAT
The DNA here is from genome assembly GCF_002108615.1 of Klebsiella sp. YJ. Classification (NCBI taxonomy): domain Bacteria; kingdom Pseudomonadati; phylum Pseudomonadota; class Gammaproteobacteria; order Enterobacterales; family Enterobacteriaceae; genus Klebsiella; species Klebsiella sp. YJ. The sequence goes on along the minus strand of NZ_MTEG01000001.1, from coordinate 274,218 downwards.
CAACCATGCATGCGCGGAAGCTGGCGCCGCAGAAGCGCTACGCCTGGGCGAGCCCGGAATGGATCGCGCGTCATTCGCCGGGAGAGCTGCTGCCGGGTCAGCAAATGCTGATGTTTTCTCGTCTCCACGGCGAAGGCTGGTATGCCCGTAAAGAGGATAGCGGGGAGGCGTGGGCCCGCATATCCACCAACGCCCGACTGATTGCCAACGACAGCGAAGCTCTGCTTTATGCCTGCCGTCATGGGTCAGGCATCGCGGTGCTGCCTGACTGGCTGGTCCGTAAGGATGTACAGGAACAGCGTCTGCAGCGCGTTTTTCCCGAATGGGAGTTCAGCATGCTGCGCGCGGAAACGGCTATCTGGATGGTTTATCCGCGTAAAAGGATCGTTTCCAGCAAAGTGCGTTCGTTTATTGATTTTCTGGTGGAGAAAATAGGCACTCTGGCGCTCCAGGAGCAGCCATAGCCGCCAGATGTTGCGAAACCAGGGGCAGGCCGCGCATCCCGAACCCCGGTTCCGCGCCCAACGGTATGGCGCACAATACCGACTTAATGCCACAACCCCGCCAGCAGTGGCACAATCAACGCCGTGAGCAGCCCGTTCAGACCGATACCAATGGCGGCGAATGCCGCGGCCAGTCCGTTCAGCGGCGCGATCTGCGCGGCGGCGACGCCGCTACCGGCCACGCCGGCGGCAAAACCGTGCGCTCGCCAGTCGTTAATTTTAAACCAGCCGAGAATCGTTCGGCCGACTATGGCCGCGACGATGCCGCCGGCAATCGCCAGGGCGGCAGTCAGGGCGGGCACGCCGCCAACCTCCTGCGCCAGCGCGATAGCGATCGGGGTGGTCACTGACTTGGAGGCCATCGACAGGGCCACGGTACGCGCGCCGCCAAACAGCCATACCAGCAGCGCGCCGGCGATCGTTGAGGTCAATGAACCCGCGAGGAGCGCTAGGCCAATCGGCCGAAAGCTGCTTTTGATATGCGACATGTTCAGCGCCAGCGGTACCGCCAGGGAAACGGTCGCCGGCCCAAGCAGGAAATTGATAAACCGGGCGCCCTGGAAATAGACCGCATAGGGCGTTCTGGTGATATGAAGCACGATAGCCATCAAAATAATCGCGACCAGCACCGGGTTGAATAACGGCGAATTTCCCGCCAGCCGCTGGATCTTTTTCCCCGCCATAAAGCATAACAGCGTCAGCGTCAGCCACAGTAAAGGGCTTAATGCCATCGGCGTCCATAAAGCATGAATTGTTGACATTATTGTTGTCCCCGCGGTGCTGTGGATTCACTCTGCTGTTTATTTTTTTGTGAAAAATGATGCATCACCAGGCCGGTGACGAGCAGCCCAAGGATGGTCGAAAAGATCAGACCAATGAGAATCGGTAACCAGTACTCACGCAGGATCCCGCCTTCGGTAATAATCCCGACACCCGCAGGGACAAACAGCAATCCCATATTATTTATCAACCCCTCGGCGAGCTGTTTTAATGCGCTATCCGGGGCATTGGCTATCTTGCTTGCGCCGCACAGAATGATGATCAGCGCCAGAATAAACATGCCAATAACCGGCCCCGGTAGCGGAAGATGGAGTAAATTCCTTAGTAGTTCACCTGTTAATTGGGCGACCACCAATAACGAAAACGCATTTACCATAATGTATTTCTCAATATTAACTTTATTTAAGGATAATGATTTTAAGTCCGTGCGATATTTATCTCCGGGCCAAGAGAATAGGTTGTCTATGGCTGATATTCTGCGCTGGCCTGACGGACAATATACTACCGGGGATCGTTTCGTGGACAATGTCCCTGGATGCAAAACTGTGTTGCGTTTTAACTTACAGGACCGGGCGACGATGTTCGTACCCCCGCTATTTATGCAAAACTGAATTCCATATATTGCGTTTCTCTGCTTGTTCGAAAACGGCATACTGGCTACGGTGTCAGCGAACGGGAAAGCGTTAAGACGCCGTTGCCGGATTGTCCCGCGAAGAGGAGAACCCTGGCCGGCCGGGCTCACTCGCATACCCGCTTCACCTGCGATAGTTATTTTAATACCAAGGATATTAATATGCGTACCAATACGATCCGGCGCCGATGCTCAACTGCGGCCGTCATTTATGAACTCCTTAATCCCATACCTTATGGTTTTTTCTGCGCGGCGTTAATTTTTGATGTTATTTATCTCTATAGCACCAATGTGATGTGGGAAAAGAGTGCGGCCTGGTTAATTGCGCTGGGGCTTATTTTGGCCATTATTCCCCGGCTGATTAATCTTTTTCAGGTGTGGGTCGGGCAGTCATCGCCGGCTCTCTCAGCGGTGAAGATCAATTTCTGGTTAAACGTTGTTGCCATCATTTCAGCGATTCTCAACGCCTTTGTTCATAGCCGCGATGCCTACGCCGTGGCGCCGCAGAACGTGGTTTATTCTGCGATCACGGTGGCCTGCTTACTGATCGCCTCGTTGGTTTTGTCATGCAGAAGGGAAGAAAAAAGAGGTGAACGCCATGTATAAACATTTCCTGATTGTGCCGCTGGCCTTCGCGCTTGCCGCCGTTCTCAGCGGCTGCGATGAAAAAGCAAAACTGACGCCGGACCAGCAAATCGGCCCCGACCCGCTTTTACCGAAAGCGCAGGATTTCCTCGTGCCGCCGATGCAGGTGCCTTCCGGGGTGGGCTGGAAATCAGGGATGGCCCCCAAAGTGGCGGCCGGGCTGAAAATTGAGAACATCGCCAGCGGTCTGATGCATCCGCGCCAGGTTTATGTCTTACCGAACGACGACGTTCTGGTGGTCGAAAGCAACAGTCCGGGAAGCGAACCGCTGACCACGCCGAAACAGCTTATTGCCGGCATCGTAAAAAATCAGTCAGGCAAAGGCGGAAAGGGCGGGAACTCAATTACCCTGCTGCGCAAAGGCCCCGACGGCTGGCAGAAGCATCTGTTCCTGCAACATCTGCATTCGCCGTTTGGCGTGCAGCTGATCGGCGATAACCTGTACGTCGCCAATACCGACAGCATTATGTGTTTCCCCTATCGGACAGGGGAAACGTCGATTAGCGCGCCGGGAACCGAGCTTGCCGATCTTCCGGATAAGATCAACCACCACTGGACCAAGGCGTTGCTAGCCAGTCCGGACGGTAAAAAGCTGTACGTCGGGGTCGGTTCGAACAGCAACATCACCGAAAATGGTATCGATGTCGAGTATCGACGCGCCAACGTGCTGGAAGTGGATGTCGCCACCGGCGCCAGCCGTATTTTCGCCAGCGGGATCCGTAACCCGACGGGCCTGCAGTGGGAGCCTCACAGCGGCAAACTCTGGGCGGTGGTCAATGAGCGCGATGAGATCGGCGCGGACCTCGTGCCGGACTATATGACGTCGGTGCAGGACGGGGGATTCTACGGCTGGCCGTGGAGCTATTTTGGCCAACATGTCGATCGCCGCGCCCAACCGCCGCGTCCGGATATGGTGGCGAAGGCGATTAAACCTGACTATGCGCTGAGCTCGCACGTGGCGCCGCTAGGCCTGTGGTTCTACACCGGTACGCTGCTGCCGCAGAAATATCAGGGCGGCGCGTTTATCAGCGAGCACGGAAGCTGGGACCGTTCGCCGCTGAACGGCTATCAGGTCTCTTTCGTCGCCTTTAAAGATGGCAAACCGACAGGCAAACCCGAGTCGGTAGTGAGCGGCTTTGTCTCCGATGATGAGAAAGAGCTGTATGGCGCTCCGGTTGGCCTGGCTCAGGACAATGAAGGCGCCCTGATCATCGCTGACGATGTCGGCAACGCCGTCTGGCGCGTCACCGCCCGCTAAACACTGCGACAGGGTCACCCGGCAATGCGCTTGATCGAAGACCGTTGCGCGGGTGGCTCTTTTCTCCGTAGGCGCGTTGGCTCAGACCAGCATCGCCTTTTTTTCGGAATGCCGTATGCCTGAATATGTCTATCTGTTCTCACAGAAACGCAGCTGCTGGTTCATCATTGCCGGCAGCGCGTTATTAATGGGCGCGCTGATGTTATTTTTTGCCGCCCGCGGCCTGATTGCCGCTGACCGCATCGGCTATGAGGAATATGCGCTATGCGGCATCGTGGTTGCCGGCATGGTCGGCGCTTATGCCCCCGAAAGCCTCCTGCGCTACGGCGCGCTGGCGCTGTGGTTTATCAGCACCTTCGAGGGGTTACGCCTCTCTCTGGAGCAGTTTCTGAGTCCGGTTTCTGCCGCGGAAGAGCTGAGTGACGGTATGCCAAAACTGCTGCCGGTCTGGCTCATATCGCTGAATGAATTTATGCACGCCAATATCCTGAATCCTATTGCCAGCAATTCCGACAGGTATTTTCTACCGGAAGAGATAGCCAAATGGCTGCTGTTATTTTTTACCTTCCATTTGGTGATCGCCATTCTGACCACATTTTCCCAACTCTCTTCTTTCAAATCCGCGCGTTGATATTTTTTGAGGAAACAATGCATATCCAAACCAGTATTCTGATTTCAATTTTGTCTAAACTCGCCAAAATATATCCATGCTGTGCGGACGAACAGCGCTATCAGCAGTATGTTGCTGAGGAAGCCAGCGAGACGATATTTATTGGTCACTTGCTGTATCTGGCAGAAAAGGGCCTGATTGGGACCGATCTGCACTGGGACCTGGAACGTCGGCAATATCAGCTGAATCCGGGCCTGTTGCGGATTAACTGTTACGGCCTCGACCTGCTGAAAGAGCAGGCGAGGGGGCTATAGCCATGCGCCGCCGCTAAGGCGACGTTCCCCCGCGGTTTTCCGTACGAGCTGGCCAACGCCAGGGAGCAATGGGCGGTAATTTTCGCGCGCATTGCTCCGCTTCTCCTCTCCGCTTGCCGCTAGCTCCAGCCCTCCAGACGCATAGTGGAACGAATAAGACGCTGCTCTTCCAGCTCAATGTCATGGAGATTTTTTTTCACATTCATGACGTGGTCGCGGGCGGCGCGCTGGGCGACTTTGGGCAGCCGCTGCAGCACGGCGTGGTAAACCCGCGCGTGCTGTCTGTCGATCTGTTTTTTATGCGCCGGACGGTGATACAGGTTATTCACGCAGGCAAAGACGGAATTGAGCATCAAATCGGTCAGCGACTGTAGGGTAAACACCAGCACCTGGTTATGCGATGCCTGGCAAATTGCCAGATGAAAGGCGTGATCGAGGCGAGCGTGTTCAATGAGGGTAATTTCTTTATCGCCTTCACTGGCAGCCATCATCTTCTCATAACAACGGGTGATCAGCACAAAATCAGCCTGAGTCCCTAGCTGGGCGGCAAGCCTGGCGGATTCCCCTTCCAGCAGCGCGCGCACGTCAAGCAGATCGTACAGGGTGCGGGGCTGCGAGTTAAACAGGTGGATCAGCGGCGTGGTGTCCTGCATTTTGTTCAGACGGGCGACGCGGGAATCGCGGCCCTGGGCCGTTTCGATAATCCCGCGGCCGCGCAGCACGGTAAGCCCTTCACGCAGAGCCGAACGGGAGAACCCGAGCTTCTCACACAGGCGACGCTCTGACGGAAGCGGTTGGCCAACTTTTAACACGCCATCCACGATCAATCGTTCGATACTTTCCGCAACAACTTCACAAATAGGGCGACGGTTCGAGCTATGTTCATCTTTCATCACGGACCTCGATTGCTGGTAGGACCAATTTTGCTGTTATGTTCTTATCGCAATAGTTACATGCTGGAAGTTTTATTATCACAGTCATTTAACACCAAATTAACCATCTCCCGTCAATGATTGCGCAAAAAAAAGTGGTCTGACCGATAGATAAACTGATAGACGGCGGCCCATTCCCCACCTAAAACCTTATGGTAGAAGCAGCAGGCAAACGCACTGCTGCCACATAGCCTGATGACAAAGTGAACCCTACTCATGAACATCTTATACGACGAGCGCCTTGACGGCGTTTTACCCCATGTCGAGCGGACATCGGTGCTGATGGCACTGCGTGAGCACGTCCCCGACCTGGATATACTCCATAGCGATGAGGAGATGATTCCCTATGAATGCGACGGGTTAAGCGCCTACCGTACGCGGCCGATGCTGGTGGTCCTGCCAAAACGTCTCGACGAGGTGAGCGCTATTCTGAGCGTTTGCCACCGGCTGAAGGTCCCGCTGGTTACCCGCGGCGCGGGAACCGGTCTTTCCGGCGGCGCCCTGCCGCTCGAAAAGGGGGTCCTGCTGGTGATGGCGCGCTTTAATGAGATCCTCGATATCAACACCGCCGGGCGCCGGGCGCGGGTACAGCCGGGCGTGCGCAATCTGGCGATTTCTCAGGCGGTCGCGCCTTACGATCTCTATTACGCTCCCGATCCCTCTTCCCAGATTGCCTGCTCTATTGGCGGTAACGTTGCGGAAAACGCCGGGGGAGTACACTGCCTGAAATATGGCCTGACCGTGCATAATCTGCTCCGACTGGAAGTGTTAACCCTCGAGGGCGAGGCGCTGACGCTCGGCTCCGACGCGCTGGATTCCCCCGGCTTTGATTTACTGGCGCTGTTTACCGGTTCTGAAGGCATGCTGGGGGTGGTGACGGAGGTGACGGTCAAGCTGCTGCCCAAGCCGCCGGTTGCCCGGGTGCTGATGGCCAGCTTTGACTCGATCGAAAAGGCGGGTCTGGCCGTCGGCGATATTATCGCCAATGGCATCATTCCCGGCGGCCTGGAGATGATGGATAACCTCTCTATCCGCGCCGTGGAGGATTTTATCCATGCCGGCTATCCCGTCGAGGCGGAGGCCATCCTGTTATGCGAGCTCGACGGCGTGGAATCCGACGTGCAGGAGGACTGCGAGCGGGTCAACGAGATCCTGCTGCGGGCCGGGGCAACCGATGTCCGCTTGGCGCAGGATGAAGCCGAGCGTATCCGCTTCTGGGCCGGGCGCAAGAACGCCTTCCCGGCGGTGGGGCGCATCTCGCCCGATTACTACTGCATGGACGGAACCATCCCGCGCCGCGCGCTACCGGGGGTGCTGGAAGGCATCGCCAACCTGTCGCGTCGCTACGATCTGCGGGTGGCGAACGTCTTCCACGCCGGCGATGGAAATATGCATCCTCTGATTCTGTTTGATGCCAATAAACCCGGCGAGTTTGACCGCGCCGAAGTCCTCGGCGGCAAAATCCTTGAGCTTTGCGTGCAGGTGGGCGGCAGCATCACCGGCGAACATGGCGTCGGCCGTGAAAAGATCAATCAAATGTGCTCGCAGTTCAACAGCGATGAAATTATCACTTTCCATGCGGTAAAAGCGGCTTTTGATCCCGATGGTCTCCTGAACCCTGGCAAGAATATTCCCACGCTGCACCGCTGTGCAGAATTTGGCGCCATGCATGTCCATCATGGCCACCTGCCTTTTCCTGAACTGGAGCGCTTCTGATGACCGGCGAATGTAATTACAGCCAAGAGCTGCTGGAACAGGTGAACGATGCCATCGGCAATAAAACGCCGTTAGCGATTCAGGGCAGCAACAGCAAGACCTTTCTGGGGCGTGAGACCTGCGGTCAGCTGTTGGATGTGCGTTATCACCGCGGCATTGTTAACTACGATCCTAAAGAGCTGGTGATTACCGCCCGCGCCGGCACGCCGCTGGCGGAAATTGAACAGGCGCTGGGCGACGCGGGGCAAATGCTGCCCTGCGAGCCGCCGCACTTTGGCGCAGGCGCGACATGGGGCGGGATGGTGGCCAGCGGCCTGGCCGGCCCGCGGCGGCCGTGGAGCGGGGCGGTGCGCGATTTTGTGCTGGGGACCCGCGTCATTACCGGCCGCGGCAGGCATCTGCGCTTTGGCGGTGAGGTGATGAAAAACGTCGCCGGCTACGATCTCTCGCGGCTGATGGCGGGAAGCTACGGCTGCCTCGGCGTGTTAACCGAAGTTTCCATGAAAGTGCTGCCTAAGCCGCGAGCGACGATGAGCTTACGTCTCGATTATAACCTGCATGTGGCGATGGGCGAGATCGCCAAGTGGCAGCAGCAGCCGCTGCCGATCAGCGCGCTATGTTATTACGATAATGCGCTGTGGATCCGCCTGGAAGGGGGCGAAGGTTCGGTGAAAGCGGCGCGCGAGCGGCTCGGCGGCGAGACGGTCGCCAATCAGTTCTGGTGGCAGCTCCGCGAGCATCAACTGCCCTTTTTCCGCCTGCCGGCGACGCTGTGGCGAATCTCGCTGCCGATCGATGCGCCGATCGTCGGTTTCCCGGGCGAGCAGTTGATCGACTGGGGCGGCGCCCTACGCTGGCTGAAATCCGACGCCGATGCCGGGCTGATCCGCCTGATGGCCGCGGAGGCGGGCGGCTACGCCACCCGTTTTAGCGCCGGCGATGATGGCTTCTCGCCGCTTGCCGTGCCGCTACTGCACTATCACCAACGGCTAAAAATGCAGCTCGACCCTCACGGCGTGTTTAATCCGGGGCGGATGTACGCGGAAATATAAGGATTAATCATGCAAACCAATCTTAATGAAGAAATGCGGCACAACGCGCGCGCGGAAGAAGCCGAAAGCATCCTGCGCTCCTGCGTTCACTGCGGCTTCTGCACGGCGACCTGCCCGACCTATCAGCTATTGGGCGATGAGCTGGACGGGCCGCGCGGGCGAATTTATCTGATCAAACAGGTTCTTGAAGGCAACGAGGTCACGCTAAAAACCCAGGAGCATCTGGATCGCTGCCTGACCTGCCGCAACTGTGAAACAACCTGCCCGTCGGGCGTGCGCTATCACAATCTGCTGGATATCGGCCGCGAAATCGTCGAAGAGAAGGTGAAGCGGCCCCTGCCGGAGCGCATGCTGCGGGAGGGATTGCGGCAGATCGTCCCGCGGCCGTCGGTTTTCCGCGCGCTCACCCAGGTGGGCCAGGTGTTCCGCCCGGTGCTGCCCACGGTGCTGAGGGCCAAGCTGCCCGCGGTGGCGACGGTGGCGAAAGCGCGCCCGCCGCAGCGCCATGCGCGCCGGGTACTGATGCTGGAAGGCTGCGCGCAGCCCACGCTGTCGCCCAATACCAACGCGGCGACGGCCCGGGTGCTGGACCAGCTTGGCATCAGCGTGCAGCCGATTGCCCAGGCCGGCTGCTGCGGCGCGGTGGATTATCACCTGAATGCGCAGCAGAAGGGGCTGGCGCGCGCAAGGCAGAACATTGATGCCTGGTGGCCGGGGATTGAAGCGGGGGCCGAGGCCATTTTACAAACGGCCAGCGGCTGCGGCGCTTTTGTTAAAGAGTATGGCCATCTGCTGAAAGACGATGCGCGGTACGCGGAAAAAGCGCGCCGGGTGAGCGAGCTGGCGATTGATTTAGTTGAGCTGCTGCGCAATGAGCCTTTGGAAAACCTGCGCATTCGCGGAGACAAAAAGCTGGCATTCCACTGCCCCTGCACGCTGCAGCATGCGCAGAAACTCAATGGTGAGGTCGAAAAGGTGCTGACCCGGCTGGGATTCAGTTTAACGGCGGTCCCGGATAGCCACCTGTGCTGCGGTTCGGCAGGCACCTATTCCATTACGCATCCCGAGCTGTCGCGTCGGTTACGGGATAACAAGATGAACGCGCTGGAAAGCGGGAAACCCGACCTGATCGTCACCGCGAATATCGGTTGTCAAACGCATCTGGCCAGCGCCGGGCGGACGCCCGTGCGCCACTGGATTGAAATTGTAGAAGAAGCCCTTGAACAGGAACAGCACAATGAAAACTAAAGCGATCCTCAGCCAGCAGCTGGCTGCCCCGATAATTGCCGCGGGCCATGAAGAAGCATTGAAACACAACTGGTCGGTTGCCCTTGCGGTGGTGGACGACGGAGGCCATCCGCTGGCGTTAACCCGCATGGATAGCTGCGCTCCGATCGCCGCCTATATCGCACAGGAGAAAGCGCGGACCGCCGCGCTGGGCCGCCGTGAAACGCAAGGATATGAAGAGATGGTGAATAACGGCCGTACCGCGTTTGTGACCGCGCCGCTATTAACCCCGCTTGAAGGCGGCGTGCCGATTATCGTTGATGGCCAGGTCATCGGCGCAGTAGGTGTGTCCGGCTTAACCGGCGCGCAGGATGCCCAGGTGGCGAAAGCGGCGGTCGCGGGTCTGGTAACGGCAACGAACGAGTCATAAGGAGCGGAATATGAGTGAGATGATAACCCAGGGCACTTTACGCGTTGACGCCGATTTTAAGCGCTTTGTTGATGAGGAGGTCCTGCCCGGCACCGCCGTGCAGCCCGCGGCGTTCTGGCGCGATATCGAGGCGTTAATCCACGACCTGACCCCGGAAAACCGCAAACTGCTGGCGGAGCGCGATCGTATTCAGGCGGCGCTGGATAACTGGCACCGCACGTTTCCCGGTCCGGTAAGCGATAAGGCCGCCTATAAATCTTTCCTCCGCGAGCTGGGGTATCTGGTGCTGCCGCCGCCGCGCGTCGAGGTGGCGACGACCGGTATTGACGAGGAGATTAGCGGGCAGGCCGGGCCGCAGCTGGTGGTGCCGGTGATGAACGCCCGCTATGCGCTGAATGCGGCGAACGCCCGCTGGGGCTCTCTGTACGATGCGCTGTACGGCAGCGATATTATTCCCCAGGAGACGGCGTCCGGCAGCGGTTACGATCCGGTTCGCGGCGCGCAGGTGATCGCATGGGTACGCCGCTTTCTTGACGAGACGCTGCCGCTGGAGAGGGGCAGCTACCACGATGTGCTGGGCTTTACCGTGGCGCAGGGGCAATTGCGTATTCAACTGCGTACGCAAGGCGAAACGACGTTACGCACCCCGGCGCAGTTTGTCGGCTATCGCGGCGAAGCGACGGCCCCTGAGGTGATTTTGCTCAAGAATCACGGTTTGCATATCGAACTGCAGATTGATGCCGGAGGGCGAATCGGTCAGGGCGATCCGGCGCATATTAATGATGTGATTATCGAGTCGGCGATCAGCACCATTCTTGACTGCGAGGATTCGGTCGCCGCCGTCGATGCGCAGGATAAAATACTGGTGTATCGCAACCTGTTGGGGCTGATGACCGGAACGCTGCAGGAGACGCTCGCCAAAAATGGCCAGCAAATCGTGCGTCGGCTCAATGACGATCGCCGCTACACCGCCGCCGACGGCTCGGCCCTGACGCTGCCGGGCCGCGCTTTGCTGTTTATTCGCAACGTCGGCCATTTAATGACCACTCCCGTTATCCAGGATCGCGCCGGCCGCGATATTCCGGAAGGTATTCTTGATGGCGTCATGACGGGCGCCATCGCCTTACATGACCTGCAGCGCAGGAAAAATTCGCGCGCCGGCAGCGTATATATCGTCAAACCTAAGATGCATGGCCCGCGCGAGGTGGCGTTCGCCAACCTGCTGTTTACGCGTATCGAGGCGATGCTGGGAATGGCGGAAAACACGCTGAAAATGGGGATTATGGATGAGGAGCGGCGGACTTCGGTCAACCTGCGCAGCTGTATTGCCGAGGCCCGTCACCGGGTGGCGTTTATTAACACCGGTTTTCTCGATCGCACCGGGGATGAGATCCATTCGGCGATGGAGGCGGGGGCGGTGCTGCGTAAAAATCAGATGAAATCGACCCCGTGGATTAAAGCCTATGAGCGTAATAACGTTCTCTCCGGCCTGTTCTGCGGCTTACGCGGCCAGGCGCAGATTGGCAAAGGGATGTGGGCCATGCCCGATATGATGGCCGCGATGCTGGAACAAAAGGGCGAACAGCTGCGCGCCGGGGCCAATACCGCGTGGGTGCCTTCGCCGACGGCGGCAACGCTGCACGCGCTGCATTACCACCAGATCGATGTCCGGAAGGTGCAGGCCGGGATCGCCGCGACCGATTTCAGCGCCGAGTTTGAGCCGCTGCTGGACGATCTGCTGACGGTGCCAGTGAGCGAAGGGGACGTCTGGTCAGCGGAGGAGATTCAGCAAGAACTGGATAATAACGTGCAGAGTATCCTTGGCTACGTCGTGCGCTGGGTTGAACAGGGCATCGGCTGCTCTAAGGTGCCGGACATCCACAACGTGGCGCTGATGGAGGATCGCGCGACGCTGCGCATCTCCAGCCAGCATATCGCCAACTGGCTACGGCATGGCGTGCTGAGCCGGGAGCAGGTGCAGGCCTCGCTGGAGAATATGGCGCAAGTCGTGGATAGGCAGAATGCAGGAGACGCCGCCTATCGACCGATGGCGACGGATTTTTCCGCCTCCAGCGCGTTTCAGGCGGCCAGCGATCTGATTTTTCTCGGCGCGGAACAACCGAATGGCTATACCGAACCGCTGCTGCATGCCTGGCGTTTACGCGATAAGCAGCACGCATCGCGCTGAATAACGGATAGAGACCTCGCGGCGCCATCGATGGCGCAATAAAAAGCCCCCGGCGATATTCTTGCCGGGGGCTACTGCAGATAATGCGGTAGCGCGACGATGCGCTTTTTATGCTGATGACCTGAGCGGCGGCCCCCCGTCCGCTGAGGTCAAAATAAAAATAAAGAAACTCGCGCAGTTTTATTTTGTGACTGACGCCGGGCGGTATGAAGAAGATGGACATCTTAATCTCCTTCTGCGCATTCGTGTGCTGAAGAACTCCTCTTACCAACATATATCAGGTGTGCTGGCGGGTATCTTTATGAGTCGTGACGGCAAGATATATTAAATTATATTTGCAGCCGCTCAGGATGCCCGGAGCATACCAGGTATATTAAATAATTAGAGACTGAAAAATATGCTTACCTGGAATCAAATGTATACACCGTCAGGCAGTCTGGGGGTATCAGCACTGATCGCCTTAATACCCATTATATTCTTCTTTATTGCCCTAGCAGTATTAAGATTAAAAGGTCATGTTGCCGGGACGATTACCTTAATATTATCGATGGTGATTGCGATTTATGCCTTTCATATGCCGGCCGAAATGGCGTTTGCGGCCGCTGGCTATGGCTTTTTGTACGGTCTATGGCCGATCGCCTGGATTATTATCGCCGCCGTTTTCCTGTATAAACTGACGGTAATCAGCGGCCAGTTTGATATTATTCGCAGCTCGGTGCTGTCGATCACCGACGACCAGCGTCTGCAGGTTTTGCTGATCGGTTTCTCTTTCGGCGCGCTGCTGGAGGGGGCCGCCGGTTTTGGCGCACCGGTGGCGATTACCGGCGCCTTGCTGGTCGGGCTGGGGTTCAGACCCTTATACGCCGCCGGATTATGCCTGATTGCCAATACCGCGCCGGTGGCGTTTGGCGCCCTCGGCGTGCCGATTCTGGTCGCCGGACAGGTTACGGGGATCGATCCGTTTCATATCGGCGCGATGGCCGGGCGCCAGCTTCCGCTGCTATCGGTGATGGTGCCTTTCTGGCTGATTGCGATGATGGACGGCTGGAAAGGCATTAAGGAGACATGGCCCGCGGCGCTGGTGGCCGGCGGCAGCTTTGCCGTTACGCAGTTTTTTACCTCTAACTATATTGGCCCGGAGCTGCCGGATATTACCTCGGCGCTGGTCAGCATTGTTTCACTCTCGCTGTTCCTCAAGGTCTGGCGGCCGAAAAATACCGAAACGTCGCTGAGCATGGGGCAGTCCGCCGGGGCGATGGCGCTACAGAAACCGATTTCTACCGGCCCGGTCCCTTCTGAGTACCATTTTGGGCAAATTCTTCGCGCCTGGTCGCCGTTTTTGATTCTCACGCTGCTGGTGACGATCTGGACGATGAAATCCTTTAAAGCGCTGTTTATTCCCGGAGGGGCGCTGTACTCCCTGGTCTTTAATTTCCAGATCCCGCATCTGCATCAGTTGGTCATGAAAACCGCGCCGATCGTCGCGCAGCCTACGCCAATGGACGCGGTATTCAAGTTCGATCCGCTCTCGGCCGGGGGAACCGCCATTTTTATTGCCGCGATTATCTCAATGTTTATTTTAAAGGTTGAGGTCAAAAAAGCCGTCGGGGTATTTGGCGAGACGCTGGTCAGCTTGAAATGGCCCATATGGTCGATTGGCATGGTGCTGGCCTTTGCCTTTGTGACCAACTACTCCGGGATGTCGACCACGCTGGCGCTGGTGCTGGCCGGAACGGGGGCGATGTTTCCCTTCTTCTCGCCGTTCCTTGGCTGGCTGGGGGTGTTTCTTACCGGGTCCGATACCTCTTCCAACGCGCTGTTCTGTTCGCTGCAGTCAACGACGGCACAGCAGATCCACGTTTCCAATACGCTGCTGGTGGCGGCGAATACCAGCGGCGGCGTAACCGGAAAAATGATCTCTCCGCAATCTATCGCCGTCGCCTGCGCCGCCACGGGAATGGTGGGGAAAGAGTCGGAACTGTTCCGTTTTACCGTTAAACATAGCCTGATCTTCGCCTGCATTATTGGCGTCATTACCTTGCTTCAGGCATACGTCTTTACGGGAATGCTGGTGCATTAATGTCATACCGCGTCGGGTATTCCGCTGAGGATTACCCGACGTATTTTTGGGCGGAGTCAATTAATCCTGACTGTTTGAGTGATTTAATATCAATATGAGGTTTATATGTCTTACGAGAAGCAACGTTCAGCGCTGGATTATCATCAATATCCGCTACCGGGGAAAATAAGTATTGCCCTGAGTAAACCGGCCGATAATGCTGAACATTTAGCGCTGGCGTATAGTCCGGGCGTCGCTGAGCCGGTGCGGGAAATTGCGCGGGATCCGGAAAATGCCTGGCGTTATACCGGCAAGGGCAATCAGGTGGCGGTGATTTCCAACGGTACGGCGATTCTGGGATTAGGCGATTTAGGTTCTTTGGCCAGTAAACCGGTAATGGAAGGTAAAGCGCTGCTGTTTAAACGCTTTGCCAATATTGATGCGATTGATATTGAAATTAATACCAAAGACCCGGCGCTGTTTATTCAGACCGTGACGCAGATCGCCGATACGTTTGGCGGTATTAATTTAGAAGATATTAAAGCGCCGGAATGTTTTGAAATTGAACGGCTGTTAAAGCAATCCTGCGCCATTCCCGTGTTTCACGACGATCAGCACGGTACCGCCATTGTCACCGCCGCCGGGATGCTGAACGCGTTGGAGATTCAGGGGAAAACCCTCGCCAGCGCCAAAATTGTCTGCCTGGGCGCCGGCGCGGCGGCCATCGCCTGCATGCGGCTCCTGCGCCAGCTTGGCGCGCAGGCGGAGAATTTGTATATGGTCGATCGCGCCGGGGTGATCTACGCCGGGCGCGCCGGCGTTAACCGCTTCAAGGAAGAGTTTATCAATAACAGCGGCCCGCGCACCCTGCGGGAGGCGATGCAGGGCGCCGATGTCTTTTTGGGACTGTCCGGGGCGGATCTACTTGGCGCGGATGACCTACGCGCGATGGCGGAAAAACCGGTGGTGTTCGCCTGCTCTAACCCGGACCCGGAAATTGCGCCGGCGCTGGCGCACGCCACGCGCAGCGATATGATTCTGGCGACCGGACGATCCGACTATCCTAACCAGGTCAATAACGTTCTCGGATTTCCGTTTATTTTCCGCGGGGCGCTGGATGTCCGCGCCAGGGATATTAACCAGCCTATGATGATTGCCGCGGTGCATGCTCTGGCGGCGCTGGCAAAAGAGCCGGTTCCGGAGGCCGTGCTGCGCAGCAGCCAAAGCGGGTCGCTGACGTTTGGTCCGGAGTATATCTTACCGAAACCGATGGATGAGCGGCTGTTGGGTCGAATCGCCGGCGCGGTGGCCCAGGCCGCGGTGGCCAGCGGCGTCGCGCAGTTGGATTATCCGGCGCATTATCCGCTATAGC
Organism: Klebsiella sp. YJ; assembly: GCF_002108615.1. Classification (NCBI taxonomy): domain Bacteria; kingdom Pseudomonadati; phylum Pseudomonadota; class Gammaproteobacteria; order Enterobacterales; family Enterobacteriaceae; genus Klebsiella; species Klebsiella sp. YJ. The sequence continues at coordinate 258,501 of NZ_MTEG01000001.1, read as the reverse complement.
GTAAAAAAATGCGGCGCGAGAGCATCGCGCCGCAGCCCCACAATGGGAAAGACCCCGCAATCAGCTATCGGGCTGAGTAATAAGAATCGCCCGGAAATCGTTGACATTAGTGCGCGTTGGTTCGGTGACAATCAGATCGCCCAGCGCGGAAAAGTAGCCGTAGCCGTTATTGTTATCCAGCTCATGGCGTGCGCTGAGGCCGATCGATGCCGCCCGCTGCCAGCTTTGCGGCGTCATGATCGCCCCCGCGTTGTTTTCTGAACCGTCGATGCCGTCGGTGTCGCCAGCTAGGGCCCAGATCCCCTGATGTCCTTTGAGCTCATTGGTCAGGCTTAACAGAAACTCGGCGTTGCGCCCGCCGCGCCCGCTGCCGCGCACGGTGACGCTGGTTTCACCGCCGGAAATAATCACCGCCGGCGCGGCAATCGGCTGGCCATATCGCTGAATTTGCCGCGCAATCCCCGCGTGTACGCGGGCGACCTCTCGGGATTCCCCCTCCAGGTCGCCGAGGACGATCGGCGTGATGCCTGCGGCTCTGGCATAGCTGGTGGCCGCGTCGAGGGCCATTTGCGGCGTCGCAATAAGCTGATAGTGGCTGCGCGCCAGACGCGGATCGCCGGGCTTAACGGTTTCAGATTGCGGATCTGACAGCCACTGATGAACGTGAGCGGGGATCTGAATGGCGTAGCGTTTGACGATCTCCAGCGCGTCAGCAGAGGTGGTGGCGTCTCCCCACGTCGGGCCGGAGGCGATAACCGCAGGATCATCGCCGGGGACGTCGGAAATAGCGTAGGTGTAGACGCTGGCTGGCCAGCAGGCCGCCGCCAGGCGTCCTCCTTTGATGGCCGAGAGATGCTTACGTACGCAGTTTATTTCACTGATGCTGGCGCCGGAGCGTAACAAGGCTTTATTGATCTGTTTCTTATCTTCGATAGTGATGGCCGCGCAGGGAAGAGCTAACAGCGATGAACCGCCGCCGGAGAGCAGGAAAATGACCCGGTCTTCTGCGCTGAGGCCGTTGACCATCTCTAATACGCGACGGGCGACGCGTTCGCCGGCGTCGTCCGGGACCGGGTGCGCCGCTTCAACCACTTCAATTCTCTGGCAACTGACGCCATGTTTGTAGGGGGTCACGACCAGGCCGGTGAGCTCTCCTGGCCACGCTTCCTCCACGACGGCCGCCATCGCGGCGGCGGCTTTACCGGCGCCGATCACCAGCGTTCTGCCGCCGGCGGGGGCGGGCAGGTAGGGCTTCAGGGTCTGACGCGGATGAGCGGCGGCAATGGCGGTGGTAAATAATCCCGTGAGAAACGATTGGGCATTGAAGGACATAGCGATCTCCTGTACGCGCTGCCCGACGGCGGCAGCGCGAATGGCGTCTTATTTTTACGCTTTATTTGACATGTGCCCGATGGGCGTAGGGTACGTCGGTAAGGGCTCTTCTTTCAGCAAAAGCCGGAGGGTTTCCCGCATCCGGCATACGCTTCAGGAGGAGAGTTGTTGCCTATTTCTGACCGTCAATGGCGAAATTCGCCATATGTTCGAGTCCTTTTACCAGCGCCGAGTGATCCCACTCGGCGCCGCCCAGCGCAACGCAGGTGCTAAAGACCTGCTGTGCATTGGCCGTGTTGGGCAAATTCAGGCCCAGTTCTTTTGCGCCAGCCAGCGCCAGATTGAGATCCTTCTGGTGCAGCGCGATACGAAATCCGGGGTTAAAGGTGCGTTTGATCATCCGCTCCCCGTGGACTTCGAGAATTTTTGATGAGGCGAATCCGCCCATCAACGCCTCGCGCACTTTGGCCGGATCGGCGCCATTTTTCGCCGCAAAAACTAACGCTTCCGCCACCGCCTGAATATTGAGCGCGACGATAATCTGGTTGGCGACTTTGGCGGTTTGCCCGTCGCCGTTGCCGCCGACGTGGGTGATGTTTTTGCCCATCGCCTGCAGCAGCGGCAGCGCGCGCGCGAAGGTGACCTCATCGCCGCCCACCATGATTGACAGGGTTGCCGCCTTCGCGCCGATTTCGCCGCCGGATACCGGAGCGTCGAGGTAGGTGGCGCCCAGCGCGTTCACCCGCGCCGCGAACCCTTTCGTCGCGCCGGGTGAAATTGAGCTCATATCAATCACCACCTTGCCGCTGCCCAGCCCCTCGGCGACGCCGCCAACGGCAAAAAGCACCTCTGCAACCTGCGGTGTATCCGGCACCATAATAATGATGAATTCGGCATCCTCGGCCACCGCTTGCGGCGTCGGCAGGGCGATACCGTATTCGCCCAGCAGCTCGGCGGGAGCCGGCCGGTAATGTTCAGAGAACAGCAGGGTGTGGCCGGCTTTTTGCAGATTCTGCGCCATGGGTTTGCCCATGATGCCGGTTCCGATAAATCCAATACGTGCCATAATTGCGGTCTCCGTTAAGAAATAGTGTGCGCGTTCATCCAGCCGAGGCCCGCCTGGGTCGTCGTGGCCGGTTTGTACTCGCAGCCGATCCACCCCTGATAGCCAATCGCCTCCAGATGGGCGAAGAGAAACGGATAGTTAATTTCGCCGGTGCCCGGCTCATGCCGCCCCGGATTATCCGCCAGTTGGACATGATGGATGATCGCCAGGTTCTCCTGCAGCGTTCTGGCTAAGTCGCCTTCCATAATCTGCATGTGATAAATGTCATACTGGATAAACAGATTCGGGTGGTTAACCCGGTCGACGATCTCCAGCGCCTGGCGGGTGTGGTTGAGGTAAAAACCGGGGATGTCGCGGGTATTCACCGGCTCTATAACCAGCTTGATACCCGCCTGCGCCAGTTTGTCGGCGGCATAACGCAGATTGTTGATAAAGGTTGTCGCGATGACCTCATCGTCATAGCCTTGCGGCTTAATGCCGGCCAGGCAGTTAACCTGGCGGTTCCCCAGAATGTGGGCGTACAGAATCGCCTGTTCGACGCCATCGCGGAACTCCGCCACCCGCTCCGGCAGGCAGGTGATGCCGCGTTCGCCGGCGTTCCAGTCGCCGGCCGGCAGATTAAATAACACCTGGGTGAGCTGATGCTCATCGAGCAGCGCCCTGAGCTGCGCCGCGCTGTAATCGTAGGGGAAGAGATATTCCACCCCCTTGAAGCCAGCGCTGGCGGCGAGAGAAAAGCGTTCGATAAAATCCACTTCGGTAAACAACATGGACAGGTTTGCAGCAAAACGTGGCATCGTGTGCTCCTTGTTTTTCCGGGTCAGAGACGATAATCAGTTAAACGGCGGAACGGAGGTGGGCGCATCGGCCGCGCTTCCCGCCAGCTCTTCAAACTCATTGATCGCGTTGATTTCCGTTCCCATCGCAATGTTGGTGACGCGCTCGAGGATAATCTCCACAACCACCGGGACGCGATATTGCCGCATGAGCTCCTGCGCCTGCCGCAGCGCCGCCGCAATATCGCCGGGGTTGAACACGCGCAGCGCTTTACAGCCCAGACCTTCCACCACCGCCACGTGATCGACGCCATAGCCGTTAAGGTCCGGCGCGTTGATATTTTCAAACGACAGCTGGACGCAGTAGTCGATATCGAAGTTTCGCTGCGCCTGGCGGATCAGCCCCAGGTAGGAGTTATTGACCAGAACGTGGATGTAGGGGAGGTTGAACTGCGCCCCCGCGGCCAGCTCTTCGATCATAAACTGAAAGTCATAATCGCCGGACAGCGCCACCACCTGGCGCTGCGGGTCGGCTTTGACCACGCCCAGCGCCGCCGGGATCGTCCAGCCTAACGGGCCGGCCTGACCACAGTTGATCCAGTGGCGCGGCCTGTAGACGTGTAAAAACTGGGCGCCCGCGATTTGCGACAGACCGATGGTGCTGACATAGCAGGTTTCCTGACCGAAGAATTTATTCATCTCTTCATAGACGCGCTGGGGTTTGACCGGCACGTTATCGAAGTGGGTTTTGCGATGCATCGTCCGTTTACGCTCGGCGCATTCGCGGGCCCAGGCGCTACGATCCTTGAGTTTGCCCGCGGCTTTCCACTCGCGCGCCACCTCCAGGAAACGCTCCAGGGCGGCACCGGCATCCGAGACAATGCCAAAATCGGGGGTGAATACCCGGCCGATTTGCGTCGGTTCGATATCGACATGAATAAAACGGCGGCCTTCGGTGTAGACCTCCACCGAGCCGGTGTGGCGGTTGGCCCAGCGGTTACCGATTCCGCATACCACATCGGCGGCCAGCAGCGTGGCGTTACCGTAGCGATGTGCGGTTTGCAGCCCCACCATCCCCGCCATCAGCGGGTGATCGTCGGGAATCGTGCCCCAACCCATGAGGGTAGGAATAACCGGAATGCCGGTTATTTCCGCGAAGGCGACCAGCTGTTCGCTCGCGTCGGCGTTGATAATGCCGCCGCCAGCGACGAGCAGAGGCCGCTCGGCCGCGTTAAGCATCTCCAGGGTTTTTTCCGCCTGGGCCCGGCTTGCTTCCGGTCGATGCACCAGTAATGGCTGATAGGTATCGATATCGAACTCAATTTCCGCCATTTGCACATCGAACGGCAGATCGATCAGCACCGGCCCCGGGCGTCCGCTGCGCATTTCGTAGAACGCTTTCTGGAAAGCGTAAGGAACCTGGCCCGGCTCCATGACCGTCGTCGCCCACTTTGTCACCGGTTTGACGATGCTGGTGATATCGACCGCCTGGAAATCTTCTTTATGCATTCTGGCGCGCGGCGCCTGGCCGGTGATGCACAGCAGGGGAATCGAATCAGCGGAGGCCGAGTAGAGTCCGGTGACCATGTCGGTACCTGCCGGACCGGATGTGCCAATGCAGACCCCAATATTGCCGGCGTTGGTGCGGGTATAGCCCTCCGCCATATGTGAGGCGCCTTCCACGTGACGGGCCAGAACGTGATCGATACCACCGATTTTCTGCATCGCGGCGTACAGGGGATTAATCGCCGCGCCGGGGATGCCGAATGCCGTATCCACCCCTTCGCGCCGCATTACCTGGACGGCTGCCTCGATTGCTCTCATTTTTGCCATGATTAACTCCTGATAGTCGATATTTTAATTATCGTCTTCAGCATAAAATAGGCTGTATATTACTTGAATGACCTAAAATCGGTTTCTGTCGATACAAGAGGTATTGAATGGGGCGCTACACTGAACTGAATACATTTGTGCAGGTCGCGGAGAAGGGGAGCTTTGCGGCGGCCGCGGTCAATGAAGGCGTGACCCCGGCGATTCTGGGGCGGCGGCTGGATGCGCTGGAGAAACGCCTCGGCGTTAAACTGATGCATCGTTCAACCCGCGGACTCAAGCTGACTGAAGCCGGAGAACGTCTGCTGGAACGCGCGAAAATCGTGCTGCATGAGTTCGATGAAGTTGAGGGGGATATTAGCAACAGCAACCTGGCGGTGAACGGGCAGCTCTCCGTATCGGCGCCGGCGGCGTTTGGCCGTCGCCATATTGCGCCGCATGTCTACGCTTTCAAACAGCGCTATCCGGAGCTTAACCTTAATTTCAACTTTACCGATACGGTTCTCGATCTGGTCAACGATGGTTTTGATATGAGTATCCGTATCGGCGAGATTCTGGATCCCACCTATGTGGCGATTAAACTTTTCCCCAATCAGCGGGTGGTGTGCGGTACCCCTGAGTATTTTGCCCGCTGCGGTATGCTGCACTCGCTTGATGATTTAGCACAGCATAACTGCCTGGCCTTTAGCATGCAGGGCGGTCAACAGCGCGGCTGGACGTTCCAGAATCAGGGGCGACAGGTGGCGATCAAGGTCCGCGGCGACCTGGCATGCAATGATGGCGAGCTTTTACTGTCGTGGGTAAAGCAGGGGTTGGGGATCGGCTGGCGTTCGACCTGGGAGATTCATGGCGAACTGCAGCGCGGTGAGCTCATTACGGCGCTGGATGAGTATGCGTTGCCGGCATACAACATCCAGGCCGTTTTTCCCCACCAACGCTATCTGCCGGCGAAGGTGAGATTATTTATCGATTATCTCAAGGCGCTGTATCAGACTCCAGGGTATTGGGACAAATCTTACCCGCTGATCTGAAGCTATCAGCACAAGCTGATACGGCTTGGGTTTTTATAATGGGTTATTCATAAGTCAGGTTGCGGCATTGCTGTTTTCCTGACCCTGGATATAAGGTGGCACATAAAGCTCCCGACACGTATCCAGATAATCAGACCACCACTGCATCATTGCCTTGCGGGCTTCCAGATGTTCAGCCTTATGAATGTAAGCCAGACGCACGGTGTTGCGCTCCTGATGGCTCATCTGGCGCTCTACCGCATCCTGCGACCATAAACCGGATTCCATCAGGGCGCTACACGCCATTGCCCGGAAACCATGACCGCAGATGTCATTTTTCGTGTCGTATGCCATCAGGCGCAGTGCTTTATTGACTGTGTTTTCGCACATCGGCTTGTACGGGTTATGGTCGCCGGGGAAAACCAATTCATAAACACCGGATATTTCCTTTATCTGTTTCAGAATGGCGATGGCCTGTTCTGAGAGGGGCACGATGTGAGCAGTGCGCATTTTGGTACCGCGCCCGGAATAACGCACACCTGCAATGGCCTCGCGAGTGGCAGGAATTGTCCAGACCCGGTTTCTGAAATCAATCTCCGACCAGCGGGCGAAACGTAATTCACTGGAGCGAATGAACAGATGCAGCGTCAGCAGGACGGCAAGCCGGGTCAGTTCACGGCCCTGATGATATGCCTCAATGCGTTCAAGCAGTTCAGGCAACTGCTCCAGCGGCAGGGCGGGATAATGCCGTCTGGCAGGTGGTGCCGTCACGCCGTCAAGGTTTGCAGCTGGGTTGTTATCGATTAATCCCTGGTGGACCGCATGGCGCATGATATTACTGACGTGCTGCCGCGTGCGGGACGCGACTTCCAGCAGACCTTTTTCTTCAATCCCTTTCAGCAGATCAATGAAATGACGGGGTTTAAGTCCGGTAACTGACAGATGTCCGACAACCGGAAAGACATGATTGTTCAGGCTGGCAAGCAGACGGTCAGCGGTATTCTGCGACCATTTTTTATTGCTTTTATGCCAGGCCAGTGCCACGGTTTTAAACACCTTCTCAGTTGGGCAGGCACCGCGTTCTGCGGCCCGCTGCTTTACCGGGTTGATGTTCAGCGCCAGCATCTTACGGATTCCTTCGCGCTGCTGGCGGGCATCAGACAGGGAGACGGCAGGATAGGCTCCCAGTGCAATGCGGGATTCTTTGCCGTTTATACGATATTTGAGATACCAGTGACGTGAGCCGCCGGGTTTGATAAGAAGATACAGACCGTGAGAATCGGAAACTTTGAAGGGTTTTGAGGATGGTTTTAAGTTGCGGATTTTTGAGTCGTTAAGGGACATTTGGGGGTCACTCCGTCATCGAACCAACTTGACCCCAAATCTGACCACCAAAATCTTCCGATGCAGAGGGAAAACTGAAAATGCATCGGGAAGACTTTTCACACTAACCTATTGAATCTGAATCATATAAGGATTCGTAGAGCGGCATGAAAACAAGAATTTGGCTCCTCTGACTGGACTCGAACCAGTGACATACGGATTAACAGTCCGCCGTTCTACCGACTGAACTACAGAGGAATCGTGTGAACGGGGCGCATATTAACGGCGGCGCATGGCCTTGTCAAAGGCAGAATCACCCGAATCTGTTTGATTGCTGACAATTTCAGCAACAGGGATGCGTTTGCGCTGTTTTCCATCAATGCGCACCGTTGTGGTGCAAATATACCCCTAATGGGGCATAGCGTAATCCGCTTACCGGGCAAATAAATACTCTGTTGCTATCAGAATCGCTTATCACGCCGCCTGTAGCGGCCTTTGCACCGATGCAAAAAAACTGGCAAGCAAATTGCAAAACCTCTGTAACTCAATAGCCAGCGTTGGTACTGGCTTTCCTTACAGGAGGCAAAATGAACTTAAGACGACTGAAGTATTTTGTAAAAATCGTCGATATCGGCAGTCTGACCCAGGCTGCTGAAGTCTTGCACATCGCACAACCGGCGCTGAGCCAGCAGGTGGCGACCCTGGAAGGCGAACTGGACCAGCAGCTGCTGATTCGGACAAAGCGCGGCGTTACCCCGACCGAAGCCGGGAAGATTCTCTATACCCATGCGCGCACCATCCTGCGTCAGTGCGAGCAGGCGCAGCTGGCGGTGAATAACGTGGGTCATACGCTCAGCGGCCAGGTCTCGATTGGCCTTGCGCCGGGGACCGCGGCTTCTGCCATTACCATGCCGCTGCTGCAGACGGTGCGCAATGAGCTGCCCGAAGTGATGGTCTATCTGCAGGAAAGTAGCGGGACAATCCTTAACGATAAACTGCTCAGCGGCCAGCTGGATATGGCCGTGCTCTACGAGCGTTCGCCGGTAGCTGGCATCATCAGCCAGCCTTTGTTGAAAGAAGATCTTTATCTGGTGGGGACCCGCGATTGCCCGGGACAGAGCGTCGATCTGACCGCGGTGGCGGAGATGAATCTGTTCCTGCCGCGCGATTACAGCGCGGTACGTGCGCGGGTGACGGAAGCGTTCACCCTGCGTCGTCTGTCGGCGAAAATTATCGGTGAAATTGAATCCATTACGACGCTAACCGCGGCGATTGCCAGTGGAATGGGCGTTACCGTGCTGCCAGAGTCCGCCGCGCGATCGCTGTGCGGAGCGGCAAACGGCTGGATGGCGCGGATCAGTACGCCCTCGATGAGTCTGTCGTTATCGCTGAATATGTCGGCGAAGGGCAGTCTGTCACCGCAGGCACAGGCGGTGAAAGAGATTTTGCTTTCGCTGGTGAGTCGTCCTTCGCTGGAAAATCGTGAATTGTTGCTGGTAAGTTAATCTATATTCCCGAAAGGAATAAGTTGCTGGTTTTTATTATTTGTTAGTAAGGACGACAGACTTTAACAATAGAGCATATGTTATGTCTGATAGCCCGGAGGAAAGGGTGAATTTCCAGCAACTAAAAATTATTCGTGAGGCTGCCCGTCAGGATTACAACCTGACGGAAGTCGCAAATATGCTGTATACATCGCAATCGGGCGTGAGCCGTCATATCCGTGAACTGGAAGAAGAGCTGGGGATCGAGATCTTCATCCGACGCGGTAAGCGTCTGCTGGGGATGACGGAGCCGGGTAAAGCGCTCTTATCCATTGCGGAACGCATTCTCAATGAAGCCAGCAATGTCCGCCGTCTTGCCGACCTGTTTACCAACGATGCCTCCGGTGTGCTCACCATTGCGACGACCCATACCCAGGCGCGCTATAGCCTGCCGCCGGTGATTAAAGCTTTCCGGGAGCTCTTTTCCGATGTGCGGCTGGAACTGATTCAGGGTACCCCTCAGGAGATTGAAGCGCTGTTGCATAACGGTGGCGCAGATATCGGTATCGCCAGTGAACGTCTGAGTAACGATCCGACGCTGGTGGCTTTTCCCTGGTTCCGCTGGCATCACAGCCTGCTGGTGCCGAAAGATCACCCGCTGGTGCAAACGACCCCTTTAACTCTCGAAGCTATTTCTCGCTGGCCGTTAATTACCTATCGGCAGGGCATCACCGGGCGCTCGCGTATTGATGAAGCCTTTAACCGTAAAGGGCTAATGCCGGATATTGTCCTTAGCGCACAGGACTCCGACGTCATTAAAACCTATGTTGAGCTGGGACTCGGCGTCGGGCTGGTGGCGGAACAATCGGGCGATGCCCGGGAGTCAGACACCTTTACCCGCCTGGAAACCCGGCACCTTTTCGATGCGAATACCGTCTGGTTAGGGCTTAAACGCGGGCAACTGCAGCGCAATTATGTCTGGCGGTTTATCGAGCTGTGCAACGCCGGGCTGTCGCTGGATGAAATTAAACGTCAGGCAATGGAGCCGGAAGAAGCGGCCATTGATTATCAGATTTGAAAGATTTTCGCGGTGGCGGATAAAGGAACAGCGGTCCGCTGCCACGAAGAGGTGAGAAAAACGCTATAATTCATTCACGATTGTCGCGACTGAGGAAGGGAAATAAATGGTGCGGCGTGTGAAATGGTTTTGCTCTTTTTTATTTATTCTCTCAAGCCAGAGTGCGCTGGCCGTAAGTTATCCGTTGCCGCCGGAAGGAAGCCGCCTGGTGGGAAGCCCGCAGCTGATTACCGTACCGCACAATAATACTCAACCGCTGGAAGCCTTTGCGGCGCAATACGGGCAGGGGCTGAGCAATATGCTGGAAGCGAACCCCGGCGTTGATGTCTTTCTACCGAGGTCGGGGACGACGCTGGTGATCCCGCAGCAGCTGATTTTGCCTGCTACGGTTCGTGAAGGCATCGTGGTCAACGTGGCGGAAATGCGCCTCTATTACTATCCGCCGGAAGGCAACACCGTTGAGGTTTTGCCAATTGGTATCGGCCAGGCGGGGCGTGAAACGCCGCGTAACTGGGTCACGACCGTAGAACGTAAGCAGGAAGCGCCGACCTGGACGCCAACGGCCAACACGCGGCGTGAATATGCCCGCAGAGGCGAAAGTCTGCCGGCGTTCGTTCCGGCCGGGCCGGATAACCCGATGGGACTGTACGCGATTTATATCGGCAGGTTGTACGCTATTCATGGCACCAATGCTAATTTTGGTATCGGGCTGCGCGTCAGTCAGGGGTGTATTCGCCTGCGGAATGACGATATTAAATATCTGTTCGACAACGTCCCGGTTGGCACCCGCGTGCAGATTATCGATCAGCCGGTGAAGTTTACCGAAGAGCCGGACGGTAGTCGCTGGGTTGAAGTTCATGAGCCGCTGTCGCGTAACCGCGCAGAATACGAATCGGACAGAAAAGTGCCGTTACCCCTGACCGCAGGCATTCAGGCGTTTGTGAAGGGGGTGGGTGTCAATGTGATTCGGGCGGAGCAGGCTCTCGAACGACGCTCCGGCATGCCGGTTAATATCAGCGAGGCTGGCACCCAAAGCCATATCGGGAGCTAGCGGCGCGCGATCGTTGGCGTGGAAATAACCCATTGCGGGTGAATTCAAAAGCAGCAAAGCAAAAAGTCCGCTTAAGTTTCCTGAAGCGGGCTTTTTAAATCAGGCTCCTCTGACTGGGGGCCTTCATCACTCACTGGCTGATGAGTTAGCTAAATGAAAATCTGCAGGCCCCCCTCATTTAAGTAAAAATAAAAAATCTTCGTTCATCATCAGGTCCTTTAAAATCAGGGAATATTCTTATTTCTCCTCTATGAATCATCACAACTGGCACATTATACGCTGAATATTTTTAAGCGTGGGGGCGAGCCCTGGCGTGAGATTTGTGGATGATTTTTTAAGGAAAGATAAAGAATCCTGATTGATTTATTTAATTCTTTAGATAAGTCATAATTGATTTAAATCAATGCGTGAAAAAATAATGATTAAAATCAAGCGCATCAATGAATTCTGTTTATGAAATTATCTCAATAAATCAGAATATAAGAATTATATCGATTGCTGGATAAAATATAACAGTGCTGACTATATTTTGGATGATTTGTTTTGCCTATCAAATGATGGATATCTATTGGTTAAAAACAGTTGGTCTGCTCCTCGGAGCTGTGATTATACTGGGACTGTCTTAATGTTTATTAAGAATTAAATGCGTGCTTTAATTTGTTAATGATGGCAGGAAGTCTAATATGCATATTTTATTGCTGGTTTTCTTGATGAATAAGATATGTTAAATCCGTAGTAGATTATATTAATTATAGTTGTCTCGCTTCCATCTGTTCGTTATTAGTCATGTTGTATCAGGAAGTCTCATAACCCGCTACCCAAACAATAAAACAATCTCTGGTGGGGTTATTGTACGTAGTGGATTATTGCCAGTGCCTGCATTTTACCAGGAGCCTTGACGTAAACGTATGCATAACCATTATATTATAAATGGAACCGTTGAGTTTCATCCGGCAACCAGTACGTTGCGCGACCTTAATAATCATGACAATGTTATTACCTTAAATTCACCAGCCAGTCGGTGTTTATTGCTTCTTATTGAACGGATTGGCAGTATCGTTACCCAGCAAGAATTCCTGGATATTGTCTGGACAAAATGCGGTATGCAGGTATCCACTAATACATTTTATCAAAACATTTCTATCCTGCGTAAAGGCCTTAAAAAGATGGGCCTTGATGAAGAGCTGGTGGTGACGATTTCGCGCGTGGGGTTAACGCTGGCCAGTGGCGTATATATTAAAAAACTGACCTCCGAACAGCAGGTTGAAACCAGCCCTATGCCTTCTAACGGTATCAATTTTGATGAAACGCTGCAGGAACGGACACTTAAAACGCAACCTCCGTTATCAATTCAGGTTGATGGCGAATCGGCGATAACCGAGAACGAAGAAATACAACCACCGGAACACCCGGAAACAAGGCGCAAGACAGGATGCCGTCACTCATTGCCAGGCGTGATGACCGGGGCGCTACTGACCATTATTCTTAGCGTAGGATTTATCGCGACGAGTCGTTATGTTGAGGGGCAAAACCAGTACTTTTCTCACTACGACTTCCTGAAAACCATTGAGGGTTGTCACATCCATCTCTCGGGCGCCATTATCTCTGATAAAGAGCGTTCCTCCGCTCTCAGACGAGCCAGCCAGTTCCTGGAGAACTGCACAAATTATCCCTGGGTATACGTTACTCGTTTTCCGCTGTTGCCGAGAACCTCCGTTATTCGCTGTGATAAGCAGATGAACGAACCCAATAGTTGTGTTTCTGATTATTTTTTTGAGGACCAGTAAGTGAGAATTAGCCGTAAATTAAAGGTACTGCTGCCGGTATTAACGGCAGCGACTGCCGCGGTGTTCATTTATTCATTATGGAGTAAAAAAGGGCCTGATGATTTTTCCTGTGTTGCCAGCTTTTCTCAGCATTATGCAAATGAAAATATCGATGTTTCACTCCGTTTTATGTTTAGCGGTCAGGCTGGCGTGGTGAGTATTAATGGCCGTGCGCGATCTGATCCGCAGAATATTTTTAACCGTAAAATATCGTTTAGCATGCGCCGGCATCAGGATATCTATTATATGACATCAGAGAAAAATATTAAGTTTCCGGATGATAATGTGGACGATGGCTGGTTGAGTCAGTACCAACCTGATTTTTTCGTGTACCCGGACAAGAGTCTTCATATTCGAATAAACCAACAAAAAAATGGCAACTATCTTTTTATGATCTCAGCGCTACCTACCTATATCTGTAATGCCGCTGATTAATACGTTGCGGAAAAGAAAAAGGTGCAGAATGATCTGCACCTTGTGGTTAGTCAGGCAATCATGCGGCCCGCATGAAATCTCCACTGCTGACGTTATTGACAAACTGGAGCACACTAGAAGTCACTGAACCCGGATCATCCCAGCCGATCACCGCGCCACCGACGGCCCCGCCAACGACGCCGATCAGGCCGCCGCCAATCATCCCCACCAGCTGGCCGATGGCGCCAAAGCCCAGGACACCGCCGCCGTCACCACCGTGCATCCCCCCAATGATCGCGCCAGCAAACCCGGCCGCCGTTGCACCGAGAATCGCGCTGGTCAGAGAGCTAAAAAGACCCGCGCCGGAGACGGCATCAATTTCCATTACGTTTAATTCGCGCATGTGTTTCTTCCTTTAGTTAAAAATAAAGTGTAATTACAGAAATATCCTGGCATTAATTTCCGCCGGTCATTTCTGATGTGTGAATTATGCCTATGGTATATGTTTAAATAAATAGAATTACTTCTATTTTACCTTTTTCATTACTGGTTTTTGTAATTTTCAAGGTGCTGGTTTTCATGTAAAAACAGCAAGCGATAGCACTAGGTGTTTAAAATGAAGCGCTTCACGCAACGATGAAGCCGGACAATCTCTCTTTCCATGCTCCCTTTGTCAGGGTATACGCTGGTAAAATTGATAATATCCTGACCGGCAATGCAGGATGCCAGAGTAACCTGCCAGACGCGTTGCCCGCTTGCTGATACGAAAGTAAATATAATTTCTATTGTCTCACCAAATACATCGTCGTCTTTCCACTCTTCCATTTTGACAAAATTAAATTGTTTAAATATTTTTTGAGCATTGTCCAGTTGCAATGATATTTGCTCAGCGAAAGACCTGCCGGGCAGCATGCGGTCGCGATTAATCGTGATTTGCTGCCCCTGGTGGAATGAGATGATATTCACAGCCTGGTTTCTAATCTCTTCTTCAAAATCTACGGTGCCTTCAAGGCATACTAAACGGTTAGCCATATTCTCTCCTGTATGTAAGGCTATGGGGGATAAGGGGGAAGGGTTGCCAGTTTTAATCACAAATCAAACCCGCAGGACTGACTGTGAGTTTTTGATGGCATGGATAAAATCATGCTTTGCCACTTCAATGACGCCGCGGCTATGGATCTCAATAATACGGTCTGCGCTTAAAATGGTTTCCGGACGGTGAGCAATGATGATACGAGTGACATTCATATGCCTGATGGCGTCATTGATGGCGCTTTCCCGGGCAATATCCAGGTGACTCGTCGCTTCATCAAGGATCAATAGCCGTGGGTTTCGATACAGCGCTCGCGCGAGAATAACGCGTTGTATCTGCCCGCCGGAGAGGGAAGAACCCATGTCGCCGACCATACTGTTGTAACCCATCGGCATCGCCATTATGTCATCGTGAATCTGCGCGATTCTGGCCACGCGTTCAACCCGCAGCCGGTCGAGGCTGGCATCAAAGAAGCTGATATTATCGATGATTGAACCGGCAAAGAGCTGGTCTGTTTGCATCACGCTACCGATCAGATCGCGGTAGAGGGTCATCCCGAGTTTTCTGTGGTCGATACCGTTGATACAGATGCTGCCATTCTCTGGCTTAAGTAACCCTAACAGCAGTTTTGCCAGAGTCGTTTTACCCTGTCCGGAAGGGCCAATAATAGCGATCGATTCGCCGGCTTCGATCTCCAGGTTGAAGCCCGTAAAAATTTCGCCATCGGTGGCGGAATAGCGAAACGAGAGCTGATGGATGGCCAGATGCACCGGCCCCTCCCGATCGGGCAGCGAGGCGCTGCTTGCCTGGTCCGGTTCTTTTTCGCTCAGCACAATGTCCGCGAGACGTTCCCCATGCAAACGCAGCATTTTGAAATCAATCAGTGCGTTAATCAGCCCGGCGGATCGCGAAATAAACTGGTCAGAAAAGCTGATAAAGGCGACCAGCATCCCGCTGGTAAAGTTGCCATCCAGCACCTGCGCGGCGGCCAGCCAAATCAGTACGATTTTGCCCACACCTGAAATAGTGCCCTGTAACGTACTGAAACCGATAGAGAGTTTCTGGGTAGTAATCCCTTTGTTGGTGGATTGTACGGTTTCATTGGTAAAGGTTGAAACACGCAAATCCTGTTTATTGTTGAGCTTGATCGCCTGAACCCCGCGAATGGATTCCAGCAGCTGCGACTGTGCCTGCGCCGAAGCCAGCAGCTGGTCTTCACTCGCCTGGCGGAAAGGTTCGAATGAGATCCAGCGGATCAGCGCGTAGAGCAGAAACAGGCCAATAACGATAAACGTCAGGGAGGTATTGTAGGCAAATATCACCCCCAGGGTGACCAGGGCCATGATGCCGTCGAAGATAGAGGAGATAAACCGGCCGGTCAGCGTGCTTTGGATATTCGCGATGGAGCCAAAGCGTGACAGGATGTCACCTACGTGGCGATCTTCAAAATAGCTTAGCGGCAAACCCAGCAGGTGAGCACATAGGTTGCTGGACCACTGTACGCTCAGCATGCTGGAGAACCAGGTCGTTACCCAACTGCGCAGTGCGCCAATCAGATTCTGGAACAGCGTAATAAAAATGAACGCCACACCAAGCAGCGTCAGCAAATCCCGATCGGCCGAGACCAGCACCTGGTCAATGACCCACTGCATATAAAAGGGCGTAATGATGCCGAAGAACTCGAGTGCCAGCGAGAGCAGCGCCACCTGGATAAATGCTGAACCGATGCCAGAGACGTTACGGATCAGACTCAGCATCGAGATCGATTTTTTCTCATCCTTCCGTTCAAATGTGGCGGCAGGATAGAGTTCCAGCGCTACGCCGGTGAAGGATCGCGATACCTCATCCATCGCCACCTTACGCGCGCCGCGCGCCGGGTCGTGAATAGTGAGGGTATTTTTGTTAATGCTTTTCAGCACCACGAAATGGTTCATATCCCAGTGCAGGATGCAGGGTAGCTTCAGCTTATTGAGCTCATCCAGCTCAAGACGTACCGCCCGGCAGCCCATATCTAACTTTTGCGTAAAGGACATGACGTCGGCCAGCGTACTGCCTTTTTGTGATGAGGGAAAACGATGACGCAGGGACACCATGTCTATCTGATAGCCGTAATAGCCGGCAATCATACCGACGCAGGTCAGCCCGCATTCTGCGGCCTGGGTTTGTCGCAGGACGGGGAGTTTATGGCGAAACGACAAATTAAGTTTGTGAAAGAGATCCATGATCAACCTGAGTTAACATTTGAAATTATAAAGAGGTCATTTTGCCAAGCGCATTCAGCGGCTCGAGAACCCATTCATAGATACGGCGCTTATCGACGATAAAGTCTGCGTCGAGCCCGCTGCCGGGACGCAGGCCTATCTGTTTGCCGTAAGCTTGTACCGACTGGCTATCGAGCGTGACCTTGACCTGATAAAGCGGCTCCTGAATCTGGGTATTGCCGGTGATACCGGCGATTTCCTGAGGTGACAGGGGGGATGTCGAGATTTCGCTGACCGCGCCAGAGTGCTGGCCAAATTTTTGCCAGGGAAAGGATTCATAGCGCAGCACCACCCGCTGACCGGTGTGGATAAAACCGATGGCCCGGCTGCTGAGCAGGATCCTTGCCTGTAGATGGGCGTTGTCCGGAAGAAGCATGGCGATAGTTTGCCCGGCGCTGACAATCTGCCCCGGCTTCACCAGCACGGCGCTCACCGTACCCTCTTCCGGCGCGCGCAGATCCACCGAACGGCGTGATTCATTTTCCATCATCGATTGCGTGATATCCGACAGTTTTTGCTGCAGGTCATTCTTTTGCTGGAAGTAGGTCAGAGGCTGCTCACGTAGCTGTTGGCGTGTTTGCGCGTGCTGTTGCCTGATTTCGATACGTTGACGGGCGACGTCCTGTAATCGTACTTTGGCATCCAGCAGATCGCTCTCCTGCTGCTCGACCTGGGTATTAGAGGCGTAGCCTTCGGCGCGCATCGCCGCCATTTTATCGACCTGCTTTTGGCTCAGCGCAATTTGCCGCTGACGCTGGCGGTAAATGGTATCCAGCTCCGTCGTTTGTTGTGCCAGCAGGCTGCTTCTTTCTTGTAAGGATTTCAGCGCCTCAGCGTTACGTTGTTCCAGATTGGTTAACTGTTGAGTCAATCCCTGGGACTGGATCTCGAGCTGTCTGGCTATTGCCTCGCGCGTCTGGCCATAGCGTGCGGTAGAGATTTCGGAAGACACCGTGGCGATACGTTCGCCTTTTTTTACCCCAGCGCCTTCACGGACGGGGAGGGCGGTAACGGTGCCCGCCGTCAGGGCGGTAATGGTCATGATGCCGCTTTCCGGCGTCAGAACCCCTTTCGCCGTTTCCCGCTTTGTGTAGCTTCCCAGGCTACAAAAGCCGACCAGCACGATAGTCAGGGCGCATACCATCGCCACGATCAGCCAGCGGAAAGGAGGGCAGTAAAGTGCTACCGGACCTAACACTTTGGTTTTGTTCGCGTCCAGCGATTCCTGACGAAATAAGTCGTGATTCATTGTCGAAAGCTCCGGTTAGATGGCACTGCAATCAAGACTGCGCATCGCGGCGTAATCCAGCGATCCAGTGGCTGATTTTAAGTTGACGATCGACTGGATCAGCGCGTTCTGAGTCTGAGCAAGATCCTGAATAGCCTGGTAATATTCATTTTCTGCGTTAAATTCGTCGATCAGCGTCCGCTGGCCGAGCTCCCGTCCATAGCGGGTTGCGTTCAACCGTTTACCTGCCGAGCCGATCGCTCGCTGGTAAGCTTTAATCAGCGAGCGGGCGTTTCGTACTCCCGACATTGCCTGTAAGGTCTGCTGTTCCGCTTTGCGACGCGCATCAATCAGCAGATCTTTGCTTTGTTCAAAGCGATGGGCCGCTTCCAGACTCTGCGAAATGTGGCTTCCGCCGGCGAACAGGGGAATGGAGATATTGATGCCAACGGTGGTGTTATCTGTTTTGGCGGTGGTGCCGAACAGGTCATCAAGTACGTTACTGTCTTCCGCCCGGCTCCAGTTTTTGCCATAACCGGCCTGTAAGGTAACAACCGGCAGATGGCCGGCAGTGGCCGTGACCAGATCGGCTTCGCTGCCTTTAATGGCTTGTAGGGCGGCGAGAACATCAAGATTGCTCGCCGCCGCCGTGCGCTTTAATTGTTCTGGATTCATGTCGTCAACATAGCGAACGCAGTCCAGGCTCCGATCGGCGATGTCCCGAGCGTCCAGACCGGTCAGCTGGTGAAAAGTCACTCTGGCATCATTAAGGGTGTTTTCGGATGCCAGTTCATCAGCGACCGCTTTGTCATAATTAGCCTGCGCCTCCGCTTCATCCAGCCGCGTTCCATCGCCTAACTTCAACGATTTTTGTACCTGTTTCAGCCGCGCATCAAAGGCGGCAAGGATTTTGCGCTGGGTTTCGAGGACGCTGCGCTGATACACCACGCTGTAATAAGCCGTTACCACGTCAGCGATCATTTTTTGCTGCGCGATCAGGTAATTCACATCGGCCAGATCGCTGATGACCACGGTTTTCCGCCAGTTAGCATATCTGGCGACGTCAAAAACAGGCTGCGTCAGATTAAAACTGTAATTATGCCGGGTGACGCCAGCGGAATAGGCGGCGTCCGGCTGATCGGTCTTATTCCAGGCGGCGTTGAGGGTGACAACCGGCAGTAATCCGGCAAATCCCTGATATTTTTTTTGTGCATCAGCTTCATGCGCTCTGCGCGCCGCATTAAATTCGGCGTTATAAGCGCTGGCTGCCAGCAGGGCTTGCTGAAGCGACAGCGCACAAGCACTGCCGGACAACAATAATCCGACGATAAGCGAAATAAGTATTTTGTTAAACATGGTGTTCCACAGGACTTAGTGATTAAAAAAGGTGTTCTGATGTAAAAAACGCTGTAATTCACTTTCGTTTGCGAGATGCAGTTTATCCATCGCCTTACGCTTCTGCGTCGAGACGGTGCTCATGGCACGACATTTCTTCGAGGCTATTTGTGACAGCGAATAACCCTGATTGATCAGGTTGAGAACCTCCCACTCCTTGGTGGTCAGTTCATCCGATGAATGTTGCAGAAGTTCTTTAATCGTCTGTGATATATAAGGTTCTGCATGAGGTGAGGCGATCGCCTTCGTCAATGCGCTCAGCAGTTCATGAGCAGTATCATGGGGGCTGATCAGAATATTCATGCCTGAACTCACCATTTTCCTCAGCAACACTGGCTTCATATTTTGGGCGAAGAGTACGGTCACCGTTCGCTGATGAGGGCAAATAACGGAAAGCATTTTTCTGATTTCCGTTTCGTGGAAAAAACCATCGAAAAGGCAGGATGAATTAATCAGCAGAATATCTATTTTATTATTTTCAACCGCGCTTAACAGTGCGTTCAGATTGGGTAAATGATGTAGCCTTAAATAATGTGTTTGCAGTTCACGCTGTAAACAGGTGGTGATGAGGTCATAGGTCATGAAATATTTATGAAAGTAGGTAATGTTAAGCGTCATGTTTTGCATGGGAGACTATAATTATGTCGAATTTAATAAACCGTGTTACATCGCATCTGCGCTTCTCCCCCAGCCATCGATAGTGGGTGGGGGAGAGAGGCCTGACTTCATAATTGGCGCGTATAGGCGATTTGTTTGCCGTAATCATCGATGACTGACCAGCTCAACAGCCCGGAGGCGCTCGCTGGCGAAAGCGGCACTGCGGTGGAAGCTCCGGGCGCAATCATCATGGTGGTCAGCTGTTTTCCTCCCAGACGTAGCTCTCCTAACGTCATGTTGTAGGGCGTAGGGTTAGTAATCAGCAGCGACCGGTTTGTGCTACTGCCTTTTTTAAGCGTAAATATCAGCGACTCTCCGATGTTCTCATCCGGTGCTTTCAGACCGGCCGGGCGGACAAAAACTTTTAAGCGGATACGTAGAGGCAAAATGATTTTTTTACCCTTTTCGCCGTCAGATTGCGTGTTCGGCGGGATCTGATAGATATTCAGCCAGTAGACGCGCTCGCGCCCGGCCGCAATTTCCTGACGCGAGGAGAGCATGACGCGCAGATTGCGGGATTCTCCCGGTTCCAGCTTAAACAGCGGCGGCACCACAACCAGAGGCGTATGGAGGTTATCCGGCTGAGCCAGCGGATCGTTATCATCGCTCCAGACCTGAACCAGCGCTGGCGCTCTTTCTGAATTCACCAGCACCAACGTCTCGGCGATACTGTTTTCATTAAACACCAGCCGGCTCTGCGTGCTGTTGACCACCGCGCCTGCGTAGCCAGTACTCAGCAAGAGTGTCATCATCAGGCAGGTCTTACTGAAGACTGACAAAAATCTGTGCTTGCGCATGGACCGACCCTGCCGTTGCTTGTAACCCTGGAAGCCGCTCAAGAGAAGCGGTGAATAATCCGCTATATCGACTGCCACCTGTACCCGTTGCCCCAACGTTGTCCAGATAATCGCTAAAGCCGTACCAGCCCGCGGCATTGCCTGTTCCGGTGGTGGTATTGGTGGACAGCAGAGTAAGCGGCGTACTCGATCCCTCTGGGTAAATGCGGATGCCGACGCCTGAAGCCACGCCGCTTGTTCCGTAGCTATTGTCCAGCAAATGACTGATGCCGCCGGAAGCGTTTTTCAGCCCCAGTGTAGCGGCCTGGGCAAGCGCCGTGGGCTGGGTGACCAG
Source organism: Klebsiella sp. YJ (assembly GCF_002108615.1). NCBI lineage: Bacteria > Pseudomonadati > Pseudomonadota > Gammaproteobacteria > Enterobacterales > Enterobacteriaceae > Klebsiella > Klebsiella sp. YJ. The sequence continues at coordinate 237,606 of NZ_MTEG01000001.1, read as the reverse complement.
AAACCCCATGGCCACGGGTGGTGTGGTGGTGTTTGTCACCGTCCCGGATACCGCGCCGGCATCGCATTCAATCGCGACATTAAAATTGCTGGTGCTGGTCATGCTGGCGTTGAGTTCAGCCGCCCCGATCGGGGGAAGAGTAACAACCTGATCAAAATCACTGACCACGCAGGTCTCGCCGTGGATGATGGTGGTACTCCCTCCTCTCATCCCCCATACCGCCACTATGTTTGTAGCAGAAGCTGAGGGGCTGGTTGCCACTGCCCCCGCGATGGGGCTGGTCATACCGAAAACCGGTTTAAAGCGCACGGTGGCTTGCGCCTGGGTCAGGGTGTTAAATGCGTTACGTGGATCAGCATATGAGATATTGCCGGAATCGTTGGTTTTAAGTAGCTCAAAGGTGATATTGCTGAACGCGGAAGCTGGAACATAGATAGTGGAACCGACGGTAATATAATCCGCGGCGGTTAATTTACGCTCCTGCCAAAATTTTGTGTAATACGCCCCTGCTTTCTGGTTCGTAATACGAAAAGCGACATTTTTTGCCGGCGTAATATACCCGCTGTCAATATCATTGACCTCAATCCCACCATAAAAGTTTGAGTTAGCCGTGGCGTACATTTCATAGAGCGAATCCGCATCGGACAAAGGGCATTTGTATAAAATTTGATTCGCCGCATAGGGGGCATGCAGCCCGGAGCTAATCACGTCCACGTTTGCAGTGCCCAGTAACGTACCGGGTGGGTTTAATGATACCGACCCCGTGCCGATACTGAGTACCCCGAAAGAAATAGGGGCGTTATTACCATTCGTGACCAGCGGGGTGGCGGTGTAGCCCATATCGGCAACTTCCTGAGGAATATCGTTGATTCCCGTACCGATTGAGGTCACTCTGCGACACTCCGCCTGAGCCCAGGGGGCGCTGACTATCATGAGTGCGGCAATCAGGCCGTGTTTTAACTGAATAACTGGAAATTTCATGTGTTATCTCACTGTACGCAGATGCCATTTAAATGGATGAAGTTATTGCCTGATGCTTTATTCCGTGCGGGCATCTGGTAATTGACGCGGCACGTTTGCTTGCTGTCCCAGCGAATGAATAAAGTGCCGGAGGCATCGGGCAAGCGCGCATAGACCTGTCCATTCTGGCCGGCCATCCCAATGTTTTTCCCATCCCGGTCCTGAACCTCCGCACCCATCGGTACCGGAGAGCCATCGGGCATCATGACCGCGATCAGGGCAGGGGTACCGCCAAGGGTGTTGAAAGCCACTTTCGGCACCGCGCCGCGAACCGGGACCACGCGTACGTTTCCGCCTTCCAGCTCGACATCCTGGTCCAGGGAATTACCGTCAATGCTGATGGTGTTGTAGCGGTATGGCGCCAGAGAAGGCGCAATCCCATAGCCGAAGACATCAATTCTGGCTCCCTGCGCATTGTTAATGCGCGCGCCGCTGGCACCTTTGGCTTCAACCAGAGCAAAGGTATCACTGGCGTACGGGCCGTAGGTGACGCCGCCGCTGTGCAGGGCCAGAGTCCCTGCGGTTCCCAGACCCAGCTGGTGATCTTTGCCGCTGTGAGCGTAAGAGGCTCGCATTGTTCCTGAACGGGTACGCTCCTGCACATTCGCGCCCCAGCGCATGGTATGGCTTCGGCCCTGTTCCAGTGCGGTGTACTTGTCGTGATTGGCGTACAGGGAATAGGTGAAATCATTTTCTTCGCCTGCGGAACCGGAAAGGGTGGTCATCGCCGTGCGGGTATTTTTATTCTTCGTCATGTCGAACGACACGCTTGAGCGAGAGTCACGCCAGTCGAGCGGAATGGAAAACCCGATGGAAACGACGTTCTCGGTATATTTCTGATAACGACTGGAATCATATTCAGCGTCATTGACGCTATAGATATAATTCGTGTTACTCCAGCTGGAACGCTGCCTGCCGACGTTGATGTTGTAGCTGAGCTTTTTCCATATGTTGTTGTAGGACAGCTGTAGCTCAGTGATACGCGAACGGTTGTTGTAATAGTCGGTGCTGCTGCCGCTGAGCGAGAGAGTACCGTACTCGTCCATGTTCTGGCTTAACGTCGCGGTGAAGCGGTTACGTTGCTTAAGCGTGTCGGAGTAATAATTAGCCCCGTTCTGTTGCTGGCGCCGCACGCCGAGAACATCCTGGAGATCGCGGTATCCGGCGGTGGAATAGCGGTAGGCTGCCAGCACAATATTGGTGTTGCTCGGGAAGGTTTTGCTGTATGCCGCCTCGGCGCGCCAGCCGCTTTTGGACTGATTGTTTTCCACCTGTGCATGTGACCAGGTTGTATTGAGCGATAACGCGCCGAGTTCAGAGGCGAAAACGCCACCGGCGAGCAATGCCTGATAATTGTTGGCGAACCGCGTGCCGGTGTTGGCGGTAAAACGGTTATTCACCCCGTACTGCAAGACGCCTTCGGCGAAAGCATTCTGTACGGAGTAATAATTCCTGACTTTACCTGCGGCCAACTGATAGCTCATATTGCCCGGACGCATGGAGCCCGGCACGGCAGCATAAGGCACAACGAAGAAGGACGATTTTCCGTCGGTTTCAATGATCTGCACCTCAATATCACCCTGACTGCGGGTATTGTAGAGGTCGTCGATCAGAAAGGGGCCCGGAGGAACCTGCGTTTCGTAAATAAGATGGCCTGCCTGGCGGATCAAAACCCGGGCATTGGTATTGGCCACGCCACGGATTTCGGGCGCGTAGCCCAGTTTTCCCTGTGGCCACATGCTTTGATCGGTATACAGCTTGACGCCGTTAAAAGAGATTGAGCCAAACATGGCGCTGTCGGTATAGGTATCGCCGACCATCAGCTCGCTGGAGATGGCGGGCAGCGGGCGCTGTACCCAGGTTCTCACCGAGTTCCATTTATAGGCATTGCCTGCAGTGCTGCTCTGCATGTAGCGCAGATTGGCCTGGTGACGTAATTGCCACATCCCCATATTTGCGCCGGCGTTGATCATGCTCCACAGATAGCTGTAGTGAATGTCACGCAGAATATTGCGGGTGTAGCTGGTGTTATGGCGTAAAAATAACAGCGGCGCCCCCGCATCCCATTCGGCAACCGGGATATAGTCGCGAGGCGGGCGGTTGAGCATAATTTGTGGGATGGAAAACTCCACCGACAGCGTTGACGGTTTAATCCGCCAGCTTCCCTGCCGGGTAATATCCGCTAAAGATAAACACGGGACCTGGGGTAGGGAGGAGGGCTGGATTTTTAGCTGTAACAGTTTAATTAGCTCAGCATCAAGACACAGCTGCGCACTTTTGTCCGTCGGATTGATTTTCTGGAATTTAACCGGAACCTGGCTTTTTATTTTAGTACCATTGAGTACCAGGTCTAAATTCTGCTGCCCCGGCGCAATGATAACCTCAGTATCGTTGAATTTTTCCAGGCTGATACCTTTAGCAAACCCTGATCCAGCGAGTAAATTGTTGTCAAAACGATACTCTTCTGCAAAGGCCGAATGCGAAAACAGAGAGGCTTTAATCATGCAGGTTATTAATGCAAGACGAAAATAAACTTCCTTATTTTTGAATTGGATATACATGGCTTACCGTTGCTCCATAATCATTAACCAGACCGATCTCTATTCCCTTAGCGCTCCTGTCAGTCACCTTTCCGGCATTAAGCGCAATGTCTACAGCGGTAAAAGGCGCAATCATTGGTGGTTTATGCTTTGCATTAACACCGTTAACGCTCACCTTGCTTAATGAGATGTAATAGGGAGAGGTATTAGTAACCCGGATGCTATTTGCTGACGTGTTACTGACCGTCAGATAGTCGAAAATCATTTTTGGGTTAGTTTTTAAACCCGTGGGTCGATAAAACACTTTCATTCTGTTTTTCAACATCACAACGATTTTGCTACCTTTATCGCCGCCAATGTTTGCCGGAGGTACCTGAAGGAAGTTGAAATAAAATATAGATTCCCGGTCCTGCGGCAACGGTTTATCTTGCGTAAAGAAAACGCGTAAAATTTGCCCTTCTTTTGCCGCAATGCGAAACGTTGGCGGCGTAACAATAAAAGGGGCCGTTCCTGTTTCAGGCGTAGAGGAGGGATCGCCACTGTCGAACCAGGCCTGAATCACATAAGGAAAATCATCATCATTTCTTAGTTTTAGATCAACGGACTTTGCGTCAGAGGGATAAATTACCCGCGAGCCGGTCATGACCACACTGGCCAATGCTGACTGACAAAAATAGAGGGATAATATAAATAAGAAAATGCTACGCCATTGTAAGCGGGACATATCAGTCACCTGTTGGAAATTATTTTCTGACAACCCGGAAAGAATAAATTAAGACCATCCCTGGTCTTAATTTATCTAAATATCGATTAAGAGATATTGAATCCCTGTTTTAACGCCTGATTAGTTGTAGCTAACCGCGTACTGCATCGAGGCCTGTACCGCGCCTGGGGTGGCAACGCCGGCTTCACTGATATACTGCGCGGTGTAGGTCGCAGAGGCAGAATCTGCTGCTGCCGCCAGAGTCAGATCGCCAGATGCAGTAAAGGGAGTCGTAAAGTTGATTGGCGCTGCAGCGGTATCCAGAATCTGGATTTCAGCATTTGTTGCCGCAGTAGTACCCGTTGCCACGTTGCCCAGGTTGCCGCCTACGGTGATGCTGTTACCTGCAAATTTGCTGGAAATAGTCGTTGGTTGTGTAGGATTGCCAGTACAGCCGCTTACGCTGATGTCGAAGGTGGTTGGTTTCGCAACGCTACCCGCAGTAAGCAGTTCGGATTTATTAACGCTCGGCAGCAGAACTACCGGGCTAACTTTGTTGCCGTTAATCGCCACGGTACAGGTTTCAGAGGTGACTTCCCCAAGGAAAGTGACGGTATTATCAGCAGCTAACGCCTGTGCACTAATCAGAAGAGACATCGCAGTAACAGGGATCAACACCAAACTTTTTTTCATTGCAAAATATCCTTTAGAAAAATAATCAGCCTACATGTATTAGGCTGGTGAGTGTAATTTCTTCCTTTAAAGTTAATGTTGAAATTACGCTTCGTTTTATACGCATGCTAAGGGTTGGCGCATAAAATAACCGCGGAGTTAAATTTCAACATCAATGCAACTAAAATAAACGCAAAGCGCTTTTTAGTTTGCCGGAGTATCTTGGTGTTGAGGGCTGGAATTGTGTAGTGATTTAATCTGATGAAACATGAAGTGCGCATTTGAAAATGTGAAAAAATCTTATCCTGAGGCGTTCTGCCGCAGCTTCACAAATGATAAAGACATATTGCCCCGCCTTCGCGGTTTTTCGTTGGTGGTCGACGTTACGACAAAGGTTAACTATGCGTGAGATTCTTAATAATGGAGCGATTAGATAAAGGCGATGTTGTTTTTTTATTTGGTACGAAATGTGAAATCGTTATGCCGGGTAAAAGATAGACGTTAGCTGATCATGTATTAAATGTACTTCACTGGGGGGGTATTTCATTAGTGACAAAATATATCGCCTAATGGGCAGGCATCATTCGTTTATTGTCTCTTGAGCGGCTGTTGGCGCTTTATGAAATTTATGAACCAGCACTGGAAACAGGTTTTTGCGGCATTGACAGTACGCAGAGGCTAGTTTTTCTGGAAGAATAGTGCGTTGCATATTGCCGCACGAAACCGGTGTATCCCGTCCTGCTATTGGACATTATTCCCTTCTGTGTTCACCTGTTTTACGACAATGGGGCCAAAATGATGAACATTGGCATTGAACAACGCCACACGATTACCAGCAGGGCATAAAAAACCGGTGAGTATCCTCACCGGTTAACCCGTTACCTGACGGTATCGATGCGGCTAAAACGTTTACCATCGGCGCTGACAGTACGTACGTTCACTGCGCCCTGCACCTGTGGTTGCGCATTGTCATCATAACGTTGCCAGCTGCTGCCACCATTGGTGGAGTACTCAATGATCATCCCCGGGAAACTGGTGTTTGCTTCCAGTTTGCCGTTGGTGATTTTCGCCCCCGGTACCGGCAAACGGAACGCTATACTGGCTTTTTCCATCTTCGCCAGTTCCCGGCTGCCCAGGATATTGGCGAAACGAATCCAGTCCTTATTCTGTGCTTTCGCATCAACATGGTGCGTTACGCCCGCCTTATAGCTTTTCCCCTTCAGGTAATCCTGCTCCCACGCCGCTTGATGCCATGCGCGTTCGGCAACGGAGAACAGCCGCGGGAAGAGGCGATATTCCATCTCTTCGTCGGTACGGACGATTTCGCTCCATATTTGAGCCGACAGGCCATACGCGCCCGGCCACTCTTTATCTGCCTTGCCTTCAAACGGGTTACCGTCCCGATCGAGTGAAGTTTCTGCATTTTGCGGCAGGTTATTTGGTGTGAATCCAAAGATCTTACGCTCATCGCTAAAGCGCGTTGCCCAGTAGAAGCCTGGCTCCTGAGGATTAACCTCGTATGGGTGATCCAGATAAACATAATCCGGGTTGGAAATGACCACTTCGTAGCCTTTGTTTGCCCAGTCATTAACCGACTCCGCACCGCCCCAGAACAAGGTGTCCCAGAAATTTACCGCCGTTTTTTTGGTGGCAAAATCGGTCGCATCCTTAGCATGCTTTAATCCATCCTGCCAGGCCTGCATTTTCGCAATACCATGCTGGTTGACCAGTTGACTGACTTCCACGGCGAACCAGCTCGGCAGATGCTCAATATCAGCCACTTTTCCCTCTTTCAGCATGACCTGGCAGACCGCTGACTTCGCCCACGGTTTGTCCTGATTGCGCTGTTCAATCTGACCTTTACCTTCCTGCGGATTGTTTTTATCGGTATATCCGGCGCCCAGATAAATATTTTTCGCTTCATCACCACCAAAATGCCAGGTCGTTAGCGGTAGTCCCGCCTCTTCATGCATTTTCTGGATTTCGCCCATCACCTTATCGACAAAATGACGAGACGACGGTAAGCATGGGTTCAGATAACCGGTGCGATCGTAGAACTGAACCCCGGTAGTCACCGAAGTATCGTCAGGATCGAGTAGACGGAATTCATTCGCTGCTTTCTCTTTACCTTCTTTCATCAGACGATCGTAGCGGGCTTCCATCGATATGGTTGCCGCCCGGGCATGCGCGGGCATATCAATTTCCGGGATGACATCAATCTGCCGTGCTTTGGCATACTTGAGTATCTCAATATAATCAGCACGGCTAAACCAACCACTGCCGTTCGTAGTGCTATCCGGGCCTGACCCCAGTTGCGGCAGCAGGCAGGTTTTTTCCGTCAAATCATGGCAGCGCTTTCCTCCGACTTCCGTCAGTTCAGGTAGCCCAGGGATCTCAATACGCCAGCCTTCATCGTCGCTGAGATGAAGATGGAATTTATTCAGCTTCAGCGCCGCCATCTGTTCCAGTGCCCGCAAGATAGCCGCTTTACTATGAAAATTACGCGCAACATCGATAAACAAACCACGATACTGGAAACGCGGCGCATCTCTGGCTTCAAGAGTGGCGATCTTCATCGGCCCCTCTGCAGGAACCAGTGAAAGAATTGACTGGAGGCCGTAGAAGACCCCAGCCCGATCGTAACCGGTTACCAGTGCCCCCTTTTCGTCAATCTTAAGGGTATAAGCTCCCGGTACCGCTTCCTTACCCTGGAAAGATGGCGCAGAAATTTCGGTACGCACCGGGTAACCTCGATCGGTTTTCAAGCCCAGCAGGGAGAAGCGCTCGGTAATCGCCTCTGCCGACGGCTTCGGCAGGGCAGAAAGATCCAGCTTAACTCCGTGGCTCAGATCAACATCCCGATCATGCACGTTAACCACCTGCGGCGTTGGCACAATTTGGCCGCGCAGGGATGAGGCGTTGAGCAATTTCACATCGCTGTTTTTCTCAAAGCGTACTTCGGCCGTCATCAGGACATTGTTGTCGGCGGCCGTGCTTTTCCATAAATCACCGCGAATTGGTGTGACAACCTGATTGAGATCTTCTGTATCGGTACTGGCAATGACTTTGGGCTGCGCATCCGTGGAAGTGACGTACCAACGCGGGATCACATCACTCATAAACAGCTGCCAGTATTCATTAATAATCGGGATGTCCACAGCTTGTCCTGCCGGGAATGCGCTAAATTTATCAGTAGGTTCCAGTTTGTGCAGGTCGCCGATGATATGCGTAACCTTAAACCGGGCATTATCCACGCTCAGAATCCGGCGAATACTGGAGAAATAAATCGCCCAGTCTTTACCCGTAATTGCATCGCCATCATTCGTTAACCTGATGGTGGCCTTGTTACAGGATGCCCAGTCCGCGCCCAGGCTGGCGCAATCAACGCCATGCAGCGCCGCGTGGTTATCCACGACGGTATAGTTAAACTTGAGTTGACTGATTTGATCGACAGTTTGCTGATTGGCAAAGGCTGTTCCGCTGCCCATTATTCCAGCAACTGCGGTTGCCAGCAGGCCTGTTTTTAATGATTTCATGTCATTTTCCTTAATGATTATCGGCACTGGCACTGCACGTTAATGCTGGAATCAGCAGAGAAACTTTCGGCTTTAGCCTGCGGAAAAATAATCCAGCCTGGCGCGTCAATTGCCAGCGCTGGGGTATTACGTTTTCCAGTAAAGATATGCATGTGAATTTCCTCTTGACATTTAAAACGCGGGAAAGGCAGACCGCGTGAAATTAAAAAAATAAGCCAATAATAAACGGTATAAACCCCTTAATAAGCATGAATACATTATTTTTTGTGACGCGAATTATCAATCTGTTTTTGTGTGATAAACTGAATTTTATGACAAAACGCACATATTATATTTCTCTTTATTACACTTGAGTTTTGCCAGGTTGTTTTTGTAATTATTTGATTTTTAAAATCAATTAATGGATTGAATTGATTTTATGATGAGCGGGAATAGTGGCCGCGAATAAGATTTTTCCCCATTACAAATGGAGTTAATTTTTATCGTGAAAATATGCCGTGGTCAAAGAGAGGCGACAGACATGTAAGACCTACCGTCCCCGTATCACTATCCCTGTACGCTTGTGCTTTTGAATTGCCCTTTGAGTCGATAGTGATCTCTTCCCGGAAACCTCAAAATAAAACGGGTGTGCTTACGCTGACACAGCGGAAACGGTCGTACTGCCTTGTGCAGAGCAACGCTTCCGCAGGGGCTGCCGGTTTCACTGTCCTCCTTTAAATGTGATGATAAACAATAGCATACAGTCTTTTTCCCTGACCCATCTGATGAAGTAAACCCTTACTGCCTGTATTTCGCTCTTCACCTCAAGCCCATTTCATCGACACATACTCTCCTTTATTTCGTGATTCATCTCTCATTTTATTCATTATTCGAATTGTCACGCTTGATAACTATGTGGCGGAGTGTAGTCTAAAGCATAACTTCACAAATAATTGTGAAGAAGGAAAGTACATCACAAACTCGTTTGAAGGATCCACCCCCATGTCGGAATTGAAATTTGCCACGCGTTTAAACTCTTTTGCCTCAGGAGCGAACCTCTACTGGCCGGATCTTCAGGGGAAACCCTCTGTGCTGCAGATGATTGCCCGTGCCGGTGAGGTAAAAGGGTTAACCCATCTTGATCTGAACTACCCGCAGCACATCACGACTGATATTCAAACGCTGCGCCAGGCCATTGAGGATGCGGGACTGGCGGTCAACGGTATGCAAATGCGCTGGGATGCACCGCAATTTAAGATTGGGGCTTTTACTAACCCCAACCCACAGATCCGTCGTGAGGCCATTGAGCTGACAAAACGCGGGATTGATGCCGGGCGCGAATTTGGATCACGTCTGATGACGCTGTGGATGGGGCAGGATGGTTATGATTACTGCTTCCAGGCGGATTACAAAAAAATCTGGAACGATGCGGTGAGCGCAGTCCGTGAAATTGCCGAATATGCGCCGGACGTGGATATCAGTATCGAATACAAACCGAATGAGCCGCGTGCTTACAGTATTTTCCCCAATGCCACGACATGTTTACTGGCAGTAGAAGAAGCCGGCTGTCCGAATCTGGGGATCACGCTTGATTTTGCTCACGTGCTGTTTGCCAATGAAATTCCGGCTTATGCTGCGGCGATGGTAGCCCGCCGTTCACGCCTGCTGGGGCTTGATCTCAATGACGGCTGGGGGAAACGTGATGATGGTTTGATGGTGGGCTCGGTTAACCCGCGCGCCACGCTGGAATTCCTCTGGCAGATGCAGCGTGATGGGTATCAGGGGGCCTATTACTTTGACACATTCCCGGATGCCAGTGGCCTCGATCCGGTTCGTGAAGCTGAAATCAATATTGCGACCGTTACCCGATTACTCAAACTGTGCCAACAACTGGACGGCAATGATGAACTGGCAGCGGCCATTAGTCGCCAGGATGCCGTTGCCTCTCAGCGGATAGTTAATGACATTATGCTAGCCAGATAGCGCAAAAAATAAGCAAACATTAGAAAAATACCCTGACGCAAAAATAAAAGGCTGAAAAATGAAAAAGCTCATACTCTCTGTACTCGCCTCTTCTTTACTGTGCTCGATGGCTTACGCCGCTGATTTAGCCCCGCTGAAATCGGATACTGAACCGGATCGCACAGACTGGACGCAGCTCAGCAGCAAATATGGTCCAATGCCGAAAGTCGACAGCAAACTTAAAATTGGCGGCGTATCGAAAACGCTGACCAATGAATACTGGCGTTCACTCGGCGAAGGTTACCAGAACGTCGGTAAAAAATATGGCTTCACCGTAGCTTATCAGGCTGCCGCCAATGAAGACGATCAACTGGGTCAGTTATCAATAGCGGAAACGCTTATCTCCCAGGGCTTTAACGGGCTGCTGGTATCACCTCAGACCGATATCAACCTTGAACCCGCTCTGGAAAGTGCCACCAGCAAAAAAATTCCCGTGGTCAATGTTAACGATGCGGTGATGCCAAATGCACCGTATTACGTCGGGAACGTGCAGAAAGATAACGGCGTGCGGGTGGCGAAATGGTTCATCGAACACCATCCTCAGGGCGGTAAAGTTGCAGTGATCGAGGGGCAGCCTGGCGTTTATGCCGCTGGCCAGCGAACCCGCGGTTTCAACGAGACGCTACAGGCCAACGGCAAGTTCAATATTGTTGCCAGCGTACCGGCGAACTGGAGTCGCGAACAGGCGTTTAATGCGGCCTCAACAATCTTGCAGCAGCATCCCGATCTGATTGGTTTTTACGCAAATAACGACACCATGGCGCTGGGTGTGGTGGAAGCTGTTCGTTCGCTGAATAAAGCCGGGCAGGTGGCTGTATTTGGTACCGATGGTATCTCAGATGCCTATGCCTCGATTAAACGCGGCGAACTGACGGGTACGGTGGACAGCTTCCCGGTACTGACCGGGGAAGTCGCAATGGAAGTTATGCTGCGCCTGATTGACGGGCAGAAAATTTCCCGCGTGGTCTCTACACCTCAGGCCTTGATCACGAAAGATAACGCGGATGCCTTCTCGACCAAAGATAACGACAAGCTGCGTCAGCTGCTGGCTCAACAGTAAGTCAGGCGGAGGGTGTATGGAACAGTATCGCTTAACGATGCGTGGGATAAGTAAGACATACGGTAACGCGGCGGCATTACAGGACGTGGACTTTTCGGTCAAACCTGGCGAGGTTCATGCCCTGATTGGTGAAAACGGCGCCGGAAAATCCACGCTGTTAAATATTCTTTCAGGTGTACGAGAGGCCGATAGCGGCGAGATTAGCGTGAACGGACAGACCGTTCAGATGAAGAATCCGCTCAGCGCCCGTCATGCCGGTATTGCCATGATTCATCAGGAATTACAGCATGTTCCGGAACTCTCCGTTGCGCAGAATATGTTTCTTGGTCGGCCGCTCACCAGGGCAAAAGGTTTATGGGTGGATAAACACGCTCAGTTGGAAAGAGCGAAGCTGATTCTCAAACAGCTGGATCCGACAATTGATCCCAATGAGCCGATCAAGAACCTGAAAGTCTCACAGCAGCAGATCGTGGAGATTGCTCGCGCCATGCTGGACGATGCAAAAATCATCGCCATGGACGAGCCGACATCCAGTCTGACGCCGAGAGAGTTTGACCGGCTGGCCGAACTCATTTCGGATCTGAAGTCTATGGGGGTATCGCTTATCTATGTTTCTCATAAGATGAACGAAATTTTCAGAGTCTGCGACCGGGCCACTATTATGCGTGATGGCAGGCAGGTTGGGGTGGTGAACATTTGTGATGAGGATGAAGAAAGCATTGTCTCAAAAATGGTCGGACGCAAGATTGAGAAACTTGAGCACAACTCATATGTGACCGATCGTGAAGTTCTTCGCGTTGAGAATCTCTCGCGTGGTGGCGCTGTGCGCGATGCCAGTTTCACCGTCCGTGCGGGTGAGGTGCTCGGTATTGCGGGTCTGGTCGGCGCCGGGCGTACGGAACTGATGAAACTGATTGCCGGTATTGATAAACGCAGCAGCGGTAACGTGTTTGTTAATGGCCAGGCGGTGCGTAATCACAACGTCAGTGCCGCGATTCGGGCAGGCATTGGCCTGGTCCCGGAGGACCGTAAGAAAGAAGGGATTATCAAAGAGCGTGCGGTGAAGATGAATATGGCACTGCCTTCGATGCGTAACTTCACCATTGCCGGGATGATCGGCAAAGTTAAGCTTAACCGGGTTGCGCATGAAGTCATGAGCGATTTGAAGCTACGACCACTGAACATTGATAAAACGATTGGCACATTAAGTGGCGGTAATCAGCAGAAAGTTATTATTGGACGCTGGGTTGCCGCAGATGCTCAGGTTTTTCTGTTTGACGAACCAACCCGAGGGATTGATATTGGGGCGAAATCAGAAATTTATAATCTGATAGAAAAACTGGCCCGTTCAGGCAAGGCAATTGTTGTTGTCTCTTCAGAGATGACAGAGATTATTCGTATTTCTGACCGAGTACTGGTTATGCGTGAAGGGAAGATTACTAAGGAACTGAAAGGTGACGCCATCACGGAAGATAATATTGCACGCTATGCCATTAAAGATGTCGAAGAGACCATTTGAATTTCTTACCTTTATTAATTTGAAAGGCCATAATCATGATTTCACAAAGTAATTCCCGGCCAGAAAAGCTTCGTGCACTGCCGTTTAAATTTAACCTTCGCGATGCCGGAACCTTAATTGGTTTGCTTATTATCATTATTACGTTTTCTTTTTTATCACCGGTGTTTTTCACTATTCCTAATTTGTTGAATATTTTACAGCAATCATCCATTAACGCATTAATTGCGCTCGGGATGACCCTGGTCATTATCTCCGGAGGTATCGATCTTTCGGTGGGGCCGGCTGCAGCATTATCAGCGGTTTTAGGGGCAACCATGATGGTTGCCGGAGTCCCCGTGCCGTTGGCCATTCTGGCAACGCTGGGAATTGGGGCTATCTGCGGTGTCTTTAGCGGTTCGCTGGTGGCCTATGCCGGATTGCAACCCTTCATTGTTACCCTCGGGGGGCTGTCGCTGTTCCGTGCTATCGCACTGATTTATACCGGCGGCAATCCGGTATTTGGTATCCCGACGGAATTTCGTAGCCTGATTAACAGTGAAATTTTTGGCATTCCAACGCCTATCGTTATTGTTGCCGTTATTGCTTTGGTACTGTGGACCGTCATGAATAAAACGCCGTTAGGAGAATATATTCTGGCTGTCGGCGGCAATGAAGAAGCGGCTCGCGTTGCCGGCGTGCCGGTGAAAAGAACCAAAGTCACGGTATTTGTTATCTCAGGAACCCTGGCCTCTCTGGCCTCACTGATCTTGATTGGTCGGTTAGGTGCAGCGGAACCAACGATTGGCAATCTGTGGGAACTGGATGCCATTGCCGCGGCGGCTATTGGCGGCGCGTCTCTGATGGGAGGGAAAGGTAGCGTAGTAGGTACAATTATCGGCGCCATCATTCTTGGTGCGCTACGCAATGGCCTGACGTTACTTAATATCCAGGCTTTTTACCAATTGCTTGCGACTGGTCTTATTATTATCATAGCGATGTTGATTGACAGAGCGACCAGAGGCAAGTAATGAAGCAGGATCCACGAGCCATTGGTGCTCAAATACGTATGCGACTACCCCAGCTGACACCTTTAGAGCGACGTGTGGTTGAGGCTATCATCGCCCGAACTGATATTACTGAGCAAACTTCTCTAAAAGAAATTGCCCACGAGAATAATGTTTCAGAGGCGATGATTGTCAAAATAGCCAAGAAGCTTAACTTTTCAGGTTTTAGAAATTTCAGAACTGGTTTGATTTATTATAACCAATCTGAGGTGGCAAGTTTACACGCGGAAATTGAGCCTGATGATTCATCGGAACAACTGTTGTCAAAAGTATTCAGAACATCAATTCAGGCTATTGAAGAGACGATGTCTATTCTGGATATTGCAGAGTTCGACCGCGCTGCGGATATTATATTCAAGGCTCGACATATTGACTTATATGCTGTCGGTGGTTCCGCCACGGTAGCACGTGACTTATCCCACAAGCTTTTAAAAATTGGTATTAAGTCGACGGTATATGATGACGCCCATATTATGTTGATGTCCGCTGCGGTGCTATCTGACGACGATGCTGTACTTGCAATCAGTCACTCTGGCGCAACGCGTGCCGTTAACGATCCGGTAAAACTGGCGGCACGCAATGGTGCCAAAGTGATTGCGATTACGAATTATGCCGAATCGCCTATTGCGCGTAACGCGCATGTGGTACTCAATTCAACTTCTCAGGGATCGCATTTGTTAGGGGAAAACGCCGCGTCACGCATTGCTCAGCTCAATATTCTGGATGCATTGTTTGTGGCCATTGCCAAGAAAGATCTGAAGCAGGCGGAGAAGAATTTGATGAAAACCCAGCATGCGGTTCAGGACCTGCGGGAATATTAACCATGAGTAAAATTGTTGTAGCGGGGAGCCTTCATTACGACATTATGCTGGATGCGCACCATCGTCCGGAAAAAGGTGAAACGGTAATGGGCTCGGGCTGCACTTACAAATTTGGCGGTAAAGGGGGCAATCAAGCCATATCCGCTGCTCGTGCGGGAGGGAACGTCATTTTTATTGGTGCAGTAGGGGCTGATGCGCAAGGGGCGTTTCTTCTGCAGACGCTTTGTGATGCCGGAGTCAATATCGGATCGGTCGCCACAATAGATGAGATCCCTTCCGGGATGAGCGTGGCGATTTCTGATGTCGATGGTGATTATGGTGCGGTTGTCGTCTCAAATGCGAATCAGCATATTCCTGCAAAACTCTTTCAACAGGGTGACATCTGGCAAGATGCCGGAATGCTGGTTCTCCAGAACGAAGTTCCGGAAACGATAAATCTGTATGCGGCCATCGAAGCCAGCAAGCGGGGGATTCCTGTCTGTATCAATGCGGCGCCGGCCAGAGAACTGAGCCCGCAGCTGGAAAGCTGCATCACGTTGCTGGTGGTTAATGCTATAGAGGCACGTGATATGTGTGGAGTGACGGTGAACGACCTTTCCTCAGCCCTGGAAGCTGCGGAATTATTGGCTAAACGTTTCTCTCAGGTTGTTGTCACAGCCGGCGAACATGGTGTCGCGTTTTGTGAAGCGGGCATTGCGGGCTCGACTTTAGCCGCCAGGCGGATAACGCTGGTGAGTACTCATGGCGCTGGTGATTGTTTTATGGGGGTTTTATGCACCAGCCTGATGCATGGAGAGGTGCTTAGCGATGCGGTATTTCGGGCGAATGAAGCTGCCGCCCGCCATGTCTCTCAGCCCCGGGCATAAAGAAGTATTCCGTCATCCAGAGCCTCAGTATGGCAAAATTAGCAGCTGATTTTTCTTCAGAAGAAGAATGAAAAGCAAAAAGCCCGCTTAAGTTTCCTTAAGCGGGCTTCTTAAATATGGCTCCTCTGACTGGACTCGAACCAGTGACATACGGATTAACAGTCCGCCGTTCTACCGACTGAACTACAGAGGAATCGTGTGAACGAGGCGCATACTACTGGCCTGGCATTTTTGTGTCAACACTAAAATTAACTCACTGATTCAAATGGCTAAATTTAAATCAACTCGTTGTTTTAGTGCACAAGATGCCCGTCGTCTGTATCCAGCTGGCCATTCTCACGTAATCTTTGTAAGGGATCCTGACGATAGAAATGGCAAAAACGCTGCCAAAGCGCCGGAAAGCGCGGAGCAAACAGCTCTGGTGCGCTAAAGAAATATTCAGATAACACGGCAAAACATTCGGCCGGGTCGGTCGCCGCATAGGCGTCAATGCTGGCGGCGCTCTCCCCAACCAGATCGATCTCATCCTGAATGTTATTCATCGCCGCGTGGAGGTCGTGCTCCCAGCCAGCGACTTCGCGCAACGGAATCAGCGGCACGCCGCTGGCGCGATCGCCATTGCGGGTATCCAGCTTATGTGCAACTTCGTGCACGATAAGGTTGAAACCAGATGCATCGAAAGAGTCCTGAATATCCAGCCAGTTCAGGATAATTGGCCCTTGTTGCCAGCTCTGGCCGGATTGGACGACCCGTTGACTGTGGACCAGACCAATATCGTCTTCCCATTCATCGTCAACCACAAATGGGGCAGGGTAGATTAGCACCTCGTGGAAGCCATCCAGCCACTCAATGCCAAGCTCAAGAACCGGCAAACAGAACAGCATTGCAATGCGGGCGTTTTGCAGCGGAGTGAGTTCAAGCCCTTGCAGGGCAACCAGACGTTTTTGTTGCAGAAAGCGTGCCGCCATCTGCACCAGTTCCTGCTGTTCTTGTGCAGAAAGATTGGCTAAAACAGGAATGGCAAGCGCGTGTTCCCAGGGCATTTCTGCGTTGCCGGACTCTTCATCTACTTTCCAGGGCCATTTAAACATCATATTGCTCGCAAAGTCGTCACTTGAACATCATTAAAGAGACAGGAACTATTAAAGTGCCAAAGAACCTGGCATTATAGCAACCTCAGCGGAGAGATGCCGGAGCGGCTGAACGGACCGGTCTCGAAAACCGGAGTAGGGGCAACTCTACCGGGGGTTCAAATCCCCCTCTCTCCGCCACTATTCAAACACTTACGACAATTCCTTTCAACGACCCGCGTCACACACTTCTATTGTGTTGGTATAACCGAGCGTCGAATGTCCATCAATCATCATCCTCTGATTTCTCGTTGACGGGAAGAGCTCACCTCGATGATATCGGAATGCTTCCTGCGAGCGGAAGATTTCTGTCTTCATCACTATCGAGAAGAGAAGGGCGTTTACTGACGTTAAGGGAAGACGCGGCGGGCAGAGCAGAAGTCGAATCTGAAAAACAAAGCCCGCACACGGCGGGCTTTAAAGCGTAAATCGTATCAGAACTGATAGGTAATACCGACAGCAAACTGATCGTCTTCGGCGGCACCCGTGATGATGCTGTCTTTGTGATCGATCAGGTTAAATTTGTAAGCACTGTAGACATTGAAATTTTTGTTGAAGTAGTACCAGGTACCCAGTTCGATATAATTCATAATTTCAGCATCCTTGCCGCCGTTTGTGCCGAGATCTTTGCCTTGAGCATAGACATAGCCGAGAGAAGGGCGCAGACCGAAATCAAACTGGTACTGAACGACGGCCTCGATATTTTGCGTTTTGTTGGCGAAAACGCCGTTGGCCATTGGCGTCATGTTATGCGATTCGGCATACATCACCGCCGTGTAAATGCTATTGGCGTCATACTTCGCGGCTAAACTCCAGACTTCTGCGTTTTCACCTTTACGGTCTGCCGTCTGCTCGTCGGTACGGTCTGAATTACTGTAGGCGGCGGCAAAACCAAATCCATCGATACTGTAATCGACCGATGTGCTATAGCCGTCACCGTTAGCTTTTAAACGATCGCGGTTATTATTTTTACCCTGGTATTGCAGCCCGATATTCAGGCCGTCAACCAGGCCGAAAAAGTCGCTGTTACGGTAGGTGGCGATCCCGTTGGTACGACCCGTCATAAAGTTGTCGGTCGCCACCAGGCCATCGCCACCCCATTCGACCAGCATATCGGTGTAACCCGCCGCGTCATAAACCAGGCCATAGTTACGACCATAATCAAATGAGCCGTAGTTGGCGAATTTTAAACCGGCAAACGCCAGACGCGTAGCGCTACCCTGTTCGCCTTCTGGTTTATCCGCTTTGATGTTGTACTCAAACCGGCCATAGCCAGTCAGGTCACTGTTAATCTGGGTTTCACCTTTGACGCCGAAACGGGCGTAAGTGGTATCCCTGGAGTTGTTGTCACTGTTGTTGCGATCGGTGTCGGTGAAAATATGTTCACCTACCATTTTGCCGTAGAAATCGAGCTTGTTTCCGTTCTTATTGTAGATTTCTGCCGCATTAACTGCTCCGGCCAATAGTAATGGCGGAACCAGAAGTGCCAGTGTTTTTCTTTTCATTATATATTCCCTTTTAATCATCATTAATATGAATGGAGATGAGTATTGCAGAAAACAATTTCATACTATCGGTAAGGTTCACTTTTATTTAAAATAAAAATGTAAATAAGTTATATCCAATATTACAAAATGTTTCTATTTGAATTTTTATATTAAAAAGTTATCATTTTGGAATGATGTATTTTTGTTGTTTATTGTTCTCAATAACAATACGTTAAGTGTTTTTGTTGATATATTTATGTCACTGATTTTATTTCTATGAATTATGGCTGTTGTTTGAATGATTTGGGTGGATTATTTAACTCATGGGTAATAACACAGGCTGAAATACGCGTTCGGATTGATGCAGGTTTTGACGATGGAAAAATATCCCTCAGGTATCTTGCTATTATTCTCCGTCGCGGCTTTACGACGATGAACAATAAATCCTGAGATGCTGGCGCGAAAGCATCGCTATCTCGCGATGGTTAAACGCGGTTGTTCACGGGCGGAAGGTGCTGTTTCGTTATCTTTTTCACAGTATAATGTGACGCGCATCACTTTTTTTGGCCATGTGCTGCGGTTTCGTTGTCAGTTAAAGGAGAGGAGTTAATGGAGCAGAAAGCGAAACGAAGCCCGGGCGGGAAACTTGCCCTGTGGGTCTTTTATGCCTTTTGTGGTTACTTTCTGTGGGCAATGGCGCGCTACTGGTGGGTCGTTGGTAAAATTGAAAGTGTCCCCGGTGCAACAATTGACGGCGATCTGGGATCGACGTCAGGTAAGTGGCTTGGTGCTCTGCTCGGTTTTCTTGTGCTGAGCGTTGTCGGCGCCATCCTCGGGGCGATAGCCTGGTACACCCGCCCTGACCCCGGGATGCATGAACAACACGATTAAAGTTGCTATGCTCAACGCTGACCTTCTCTCAGAGGAACGTGTATGCAACAACTTGACTGGCAGCAACGCTTTGAAGCGTGGCTTGCGGGACATCTCACCGAGGGCGACTCGGCGCACGACATTTCGCACTTCCGGCGCGTGTGGGGAACCGCACAGCGGCTGGCTGAAGAGAGTCAAGTCGATCGTCTGGTCATTCTGACCGCCTGTTATTTTCATGACATTGTTAGCCTGCCGAAAAACCATCCCGAGCGCAGCCGCTCCTCGGTGATGGCGGCAGAAAAAACGCTGGCTATTCTCCAGTCGTCATTCCCGGACTTTCCGCGCGACCGCTATCCTGCCGTTTATCATGCGATTGAAGCGCACAGTTTCAGTGCCGGTATTTCCCCGCAAAGCGCAGAGGCGAAAATTGTCCAGGATGCCGATCGGCTGGAGGCACTCGGCGCAATTGGACTGGCCCGCGTCTTCGCGGTGTCCGGGGCACTGAACAACATCTTGTTTGATGCTGACGATCCCTTTGCTGACCGGCGTAAGCTGGATGACAAAAAATATGCGCTGGACCATTTCCAGTGCAAGCTGTTGCGATTACCCGAGACGATGCAAACGGACAAAGGCAAAGAGATGGCGCTACACAATGCGCGCTTCCTCGTGCAATTTATGGCCAAGCTTAGCGCTGAGCTTCGCGGCGACCCGCAGTCGGTCGATGAGGCGGTTTTAAGGCGCTTTGAGCCACTGGCCTGAAACTGCCCGCATGATTTATGGTAATCTCTGCAAAATTGTTCGGGCTGGTTGAGGGTATGCCGCAAAATTTATCGAAGGAAAAGAGCCTGTTGTTGCCACCGGAACATGCCGGGGAAGAGGCTCAGGCGCTGCTGCGCCAGCTGATGGCAATATACGATGTAAAAACGCTGGTGGCATTTCTGCTGGCCGTTGGCGATCGTCACTGGAGCCCGGCTATATTAAAACGCGTGGCGACGGTTGAGCGGGCAGCTAACCGTATAACGGCCAAAGAGTATGCCCGTCTGGCAACGCTGCTGCCGCCACCGCCGGCCCATCATCCCCATTATGCTTTCCGGTTCGTCGATTTGTTTGCCGGAATCGGCGGGATCCGCAGCGGCTTTGAGGCGATCCGCGGACAGTGTGTTTTCACCAGTGAATGGAATAAGCATGCGGTGCGCACCTACAAAGCCAACTGGTATTGTGACCCGAATCAGCACCGCTTTAACGAAGATATTCGTGATATTACCCTCAGCCATCGCCCGGATGTGAGCGATGAACAAGCCGCGCAGCATATTCGCGATACGATTCCTCCGCACGATGTTCTGCTCGCGGGCTTTCCCTGCCAGCCTTTTTCGCTGGCCGGAGTATCGAAGAAAAATGCGCTGGGCCGGGCCCACGGTTTCGCGTGTGAAACCCAGGGAACGCTGTTCTTTGATGTGGTCAGAATTATCGCTGCCCGCAGGCCTGCCATCTTTGTACTGGAGAACGTTAAAAACCTGAAAAGCCATGATAAAGGACGGACATTCCGCATTATCATGCAGACGCTGGATGAGCTGGGTTATGAAGTCTCCGATGCCGACCACAGCGGCGCAGACGATCCGAAAGTGATCGATGGACGTCATTTCTTACCCCAGCACCGCGAACGTATTGTGCTGGTGGGCTTCCGTCGCGATCTCCAGCTGCACGACGGTTTTACCCTGCGCGATATCTCAAAATTTTACCCGACCGCGCGCCCGACCTTTGGCGATCTGCTGGAACCGACGGTGGATGCTAAATTTATTCTGACGCCGGTGCTGTGGAAGTATCTGTATCACTATGCGCGCAAGCATCAGGCGCTGGGCAACGGGTTTGGTTACGGCCTGGTTGATCCACGCAATCCTCAGAGCGTGGCGCGCACGCTATCCGCGCGCTATTACAAAGACGGTGCCGAGATTCTGGTCGATCGCGGCTGGGATCGCCCGCTGGGCGAACAACACTTCGACGATACGCAAAATCAGCTTCGTCGTCCGCGTCGGCTGACGCCGCGCGAATGCGCACGGTTGATGGGGTTTGAAAGTCCGCAGGGCTATCGCTTCCGCATTCCGGTTTCCGATACCCAGGCCTATCGCCAGTTCGGTAATTCAGTCGTGGTGCCGGTGTTTGCGGCCGTCGCGAAATTACTTGCGCCGCGAATCGAGCAGGCCGTGGCGCAGCGTGAATCCGAGGATCAAGACGGTGGACGTCCACGATAAAAACACGCGCAGTAAAAACATGCGGGCGATTGGCCAGCGCGATACGGCAATCGAAAAACGGCTCGCCGCGCTGCTCGCTCAGGGCGGATTTACGTTTACTGTTCAGGATGCGACTTTGCCGGGGCGTCCCGATTTTGTCGTGGCAGAGTACCGCTGCGTGATTTTTACCCACGGCTGTTTCTGGCATCACCATCGTTGCTATCTGTTTAAAGTGCCCGCGACGCGCACGGAATTCTGGTTGGATAAAATCGGCAAGAACGTCGCGCGCGATAGCCGCGATATCCTGCGGTTGCAGGAGCGAGGGTGGCGGGTGCTGATCGTCTGGGAATGTGCGCTGCGCGGGCGATTAAAGCTGAGCGATGAGGCGTTGAGTGAGCGCCTGGAAGAGTGGATCTGCGGCGGTGGTGACCGCGCGCAGATCGACACTCTGGGCATTGGTGAGCTACAGCTTACTTCTCCACCTCACAAGGCGTAACTTCAGCTCGGGCGGGGAACAGGTATTTCCCCAGCGTGACCAGCACAACGGCAAAAATAATTACCCCCAGCGCCAGCCATTCGATGGACGAGAGGCTCTCTCCGGCAAATCCGGTCCCCAGCAGGACCGCCACCACGGGATTCACGTAAGCGTAGCTGGTGGCGACGGCGGGGGTGACGTTACGAATTAAATACATGTAGGCGTTAATGGCGATAAGAGAGCCAAAAATCGCCAGATAGGCAACGGCAAAAATACTTGACCACGACGGCATTTGGCTCAGGGTTTCGCCGGTCGCCCAGGAGGCGACCGCCAGGACGACTCCCGCGGCGAGCATTTCAATCGCACCGGCCATCATGCCTGTCGGAAGCTCAATCCGGGAACCGTAAACGGAACCAAATGCCCAGCTCATGGAACCGATAAGAATCAACAGCGCCCCCCACGGATTACCGCTCAGATTCCCGCCGCTGTTAAGCAGAATGATGCCCGCCAGACCGATGGCAATCCCCAGCCACTCAATCTTGCGGGTGGTGATACCAAAAAAACGGCTAAAGCAGAGCGTGAAGAGCGGCACTGTCGCCACCATGACCGCTGCAATGCCAGAAGGCACATGCTGGTGCTCGGCCAGGGTGACAAAACCATTTCCGACGGCCAGCAGCAGGATGCCGATCAGTGCCGCATTGAGCAGAGGTCGGAGCGGCGGAAGCGAGTGACCGGTTGCCAGCAGATAAGCGAGCAGTAGCCCGCCGGCGGAGAGAAAGCGGATACCGGCCATCATCAACGGGGGCCAGCTGGCAACACCAATGGCAATGGCAAAATAGGTCGATCCCCAGATGATATAAAGCGCAAACAGGGCTCCGATAAGGGGCAGAAGCTGGCGGGTAGACATACGTCCTCACGACGGTACAGAGATAGAAAGGAGACATATAGTAAACGTGAAAACTACTGCGCTGGCGAGTGCTTTAATTGATCGATAATTGTTAAATTTATATTGACTCTGTGCACCTCTGGGCGAAAAAGCACTTTTACCTCATACTTATGCGGACATGGCCGCTAAGCGTTCAGGCTGCAGCCGGAGCGCCTGGGGATTAACCCTCAATAAATGAAGGAATACAATTTTGGCAGGAAGTAGTCTTTTAACGCTGTTGGATGATATCGCCACCTTGCTGGACGATATTTCCATGATGGGGAAACTGGCAGCGAAAAAAACGGCCGGCGTGCTGGGAGACGATCTCTCTCTTAATGCCCAGCAGGTGACGGGCGTTAGGGCCAATCGTGAGCTCCCCGTTGTCTGGGGCGTTGCAAAGGGATCGTTCGTCAATAAAGTGATTTTAGTGCCGTTGGCCTTACTGATCAGCGCGTTTATTCCCTGGGCGATTACGCCATTGCTGATGCTGGGCGGCGCATTCCTGTGCTATGAAGGCGTTGAGAAAGTGCTGCACAGCCTGCAGGCGCGCAAACACAAGGAAGATCCGCAGGCCCGTCAGCAGCGTCTGGAGGCGCTGGCGCAGCAAGATCCGCTGGCATTTGAACGCGATAAAGTGAAAGGGGCGATACGCACAGACTTTATTCTGTCCGCTGAAATCGTGGCCATTACGCTGGGTATCGTGGCCGATGCGCCGCTGCTCAATCAGATTCTGATTCTCTCCGGGATTGCGATCCTGGTGACCGTTGGCGTGTACGGCCTGGTCGGGATTATCGTGAAGCTGGATGATATGGGCTACTGGCTGGTGAAGAAGAGCAGCGCGCTGGCGCGCTGGGTCGGTAACGGGTTACTGGCGGTTGCGCCGCGCCTGATGAAGCTTCTCTCCATCGTCGGGACACTGGCGATGTTTCTGGTCGGCGGCGGCATTATCGTACACGGCATCGCGCCCCTTCATCATGCGGTTGAACATTGGGCAGGGGAGCAGTCCGCCCTCATCGCCTCACTGCTGCCGACCGGCGTCAACCTGGTGCTAGGCTTTATCGTCGGCGCGGTGGTGCTGGCTGGCGTGAAGGTTATCACCGGGTTTCGCGCTACGGCGGAGTAAAATCTGCCGCTGATTATGCAAAATCGCTCAGCTTCGTCTATGGTGAAACAGTTTCTCCCAGATGACGGACTAAAAAATGGTATTGTTGGTCAGTGATGAAGTGAGGCGAAAGAGCGGAGGGCCGCGCATGGTTGTGACGGGCTTCGCCAGCGGAATGGTTGAATGTCGTTGGTATGACGGTTATGTCGTTAAACGCGAGGCGTTCCGTGAAGATGAGTTAGTTCGTGGGGAAGGGCAGCGACAGAAGAGTGCCTGACTCCTGTAGCGCCCGGCAAAAGCCGGGCGCTTTGTCGTTATACTGCTTATTTAACCAACAGGGAGCGTTGATGACGTTTGTTGCTTTGATGGTACTGCGAGAGAACAATGGATAAACCACAGTGGGTAAGAAAACTTCGCCGCGTTTCTAGCCCGGGACATGTGGTTAATTATTGTTTTGTCGCAGTACTTTTTGTTTCTACGCTCCTGATCTGGCGCGAAGTGATGGTGTTGGAAGGGGCCTACGTTACCAACCAGCGCAACAATCTTGAAAACGTCGCCCATGAAATGGACAGTCTGCTGCTGTTCAACATCGACAGAATGGTGTTTTTCCGCAACGGGATGCAGTCGGCGCTTGAAACGCCGCTGGATTTTGAGATTTTGCGTCATGCAGAGCAGGAATACATGAGCAAACGCCATGAACCTATCTGGTCCGTGGCGTTACATAACCGGCGTACTCTCCCGGTGTATGGCGTCTCCGATGACTTTGTCGACAGTCAGAGCGCGCTCTCGCGTAACGATGCCCTGACCGGTAATGAGCTGATGGCGGTTCTGGAGCTGGGCTATCTCCTGCGTCTGGTCAACGATAATCGTGGCTTTAACGAACGCATGCTGTACATTTCGCGCAGCGGTTTTTTTACCAGCACCGAATTGCCAAAGAGCGCGGTACAGGCCCAGACGCTCTATACCCATGCGATCGCCGCCTCGTGGTTTATCCGGCAATCGCAGCGGAACAATCCCGATCGCGGGGTTATCTGGCAGACCGTTTTCGATGAGCGCGCGCAAAACGATGATTCGGTGGTGACGGCCTCTATTCCCCTTGATTTCCGACATGACTGGCTCGGCGTGCTGTCGATGGATTTTTCGGTGCGAGAGATGAAAGCGTTTCTGGTCAGCGCCATTAAGGGAGGCCAGGAGGGGGAATACCAGCTGTATGACAGTCGGTTGAACCTGATAGCTTCCTCAGCGTCGGGGAATGTATTGAGCCTGTTGTCTGCCCGTGAACGGGCAATGCTTAGCTACGCGTTTTTGCATGAAAACCAGGGGGGGATTCGCTTATTAACGCGCTATATCAGCTGGCAGAAATTAAACAACTTTGATGGCATGCTGCTGAGAATCCATACGCTCCAGGAAGGCGTGCGCGGTGCTTTCGGGACCATTACTATCGCGC
Organism: Klebsiella sp. YJ; assembly: GCF_002108615.1. Lineage (NCBI taxonomy): Bacteria > Pseudomonadati > Pseudomonadota > Gammaproteobacteria > Enterobacterales > Enterobacteriaceae > Klebsiella > Klebsiella sp. YJ. The sequence continues at coordinate 212,161 of NZ_MTEG01000001.1, read as the reverse complement.
TGACGCTGATGTGGCTACTCTTTACGCTGATGCTGCTTATTTCCTGGCAGGTGATTTTGCGGATGGTGCGCAACATGAGTGTTCTGCAAAAGTCGCTGGAGTGGCAGGCCTGGCATGACGCGTTAACCCGCCTGTTGAATCGCGGCGCCTTATTTGAAAGGGCGATTGCCACCACCAGAATGTGCGAGCGGACAGGTCGGCCGATCTCGGTGATTCAGCTCGATCTCGATTACTTTAAGAAGGTGAATGACCAGCATGGACACCAGGCGGGTGACCGCGTGCTGTCGCTGGTTGCCAGTACCATTGCCAGCAACATCCGTGAAGGCGATCTGGCTGGACGTGTCGGCGGTGAAGAGTTTTGTGTTGTGATGCCTGACACCACCTTACAGATGGCGACAGCCATCGCCGAACGTATCCGCATCCGCATTTACAGCCGTGAAATTCTCCTCTGCAACGACACCAGTTTGCGGATCAGTGCTTCACTGGGGGTGAGCAGCAGCGATGATTCTGCCGGGTTTAATTTTGAGAACCTGCAGTCAACGGCCGATCACCGGCTCTACCTCGCCAAACAAAATGGACGCAACCAGGTCTGCTTTACCGATTTGCTGTAGTGCGTCGCTTTTGGGAAATGAGATTTATCTTAAAAAAACACCCGAGGTCAGTGAGCGATAGGGGGAAAAAGAACGCAATAAACCCTTGCGCCATCAGCATCCTGGGTGAGTGACAGAAAGTTCATCCCATTTCTCAATTATTTTCTTCATGAATAGCTCTTGTCATGCAAAATAATTGAGGATAATGTTTTCCCGCAACGGATATCCCGGTGTAACGAATTTTCAAGTGCTTCTTGCATTAGCAAGTTTCATCCCGACTCCTGCGAGTCGGGATTTTTTTCACCTGTACCTAGCGGTTGATCTCCGTGACGCTAAAGTCATGAATATCGAGTTCAAACGCTTCCGCTAGTTCGCACCAGGTGTGATAGTCGCGGCCATCAACGCTGACGTGATGCGGATCGTCCCGCGAACGCCGTATCTCGCTCTCGCTGATTTCATTAATCGCCGCCAGCAGGGCATCTACATCGACATTCACCCCGCGACTTCCCTCATATCCACTACCTTTGGCGGTTTTCATCATGGCTACCTCGCTTGGCTCAGATCGTGCCTGTTTAAGTATAGGCATAAAATCAGAGGATGGTCGCGCAGCATCAGGGGCAGCCGCAATGGCGGATGGTCTATAAAAACGCCACTCACCGGGCAGGGCGCTGCACAGCGGGCAGTTTTGTTCTACACTGGCTCAAAAATAGAGGAGATAAGTTATGCAGGTGAACGATCGTGTCACGGTGAAGACCGACGGTGGCCCACGTCGATCGGGTGTAGTTCTGGCAATAGAGTCGTTTAGTGAAGGGACAATGTATCTGGTTTCGCTGGAAGACTACCCGCTGGGGATCTGGTTTTTTAACGAAGCAGGGCATCCGGACGGGATCTTTGTTGAGAAAGAAGATTAGTTCGTGAGGCATCTGAACTGGCGGAGAGCACCGCCAGTTTTGCCTGCGCATGGTTCAGCGCAGGTTAACGTGTATTCCGCTGGTAATGTTTTCCGCCAGGCGCACGATATGGTAAATCACCTGTTTATTGTGAGTCTGAATTTTCTTTTTAATATTTCCTTTATGCGACGAAACCGTCTTCGCCTTGATGTTCATTTGGCTTGAAATCTGCGCCGTACCATAGCCCGCCATCCACATCTGCAACATATTCGATTCGGTACGACTTAGCGAAAGTGTCGGTATATTGATGCGGGCGCTGCTGTAATTATCGTATTTAAGACGATTACCCAGAATTTCATCAAGGTCTTTTGGTGTCAGCGATTTGGAACTAATAAGTAAATTCTTGCGCACCAGCAGATAGTGATCAAAATGAATGTTAGCTAACGACATGAAGATAACAAATAACGTCCCAGGGTGCTGGTTAATGATATGCCGGATAAGCTGATTGCTGTCCGGATGATGAATAAAGCAATCTTCATTGATAAATACCACTGCCGGATGCATGAATTCACAGGCTTCTTTCAGGCATTCCGCAGAATGTACTTCACTAATGTCACGCTTTTTTATTCCCCGGCTTGTCAGATACCCGGACAATCCCAGCCGGGTATAGCTACACAAATCCATGATAATCGTTGACATGACCCATCCTCAATCAACACGTAACGACAATTTATCCCTCGCCGACAAGTGCGATGAAATCCATTTAAGTGGGTAATAAAAACCCGGTTCAGCACAGGAACCATCAGAGAGTCTAAACTATTCCGTAATATTGCCCATAATTTGCCAGGAATACTCCCAAAGTAATGTGCGGTCCGGGTTATGTGAGGGAATTAAAAGCAAAATTGCCTCTTTCCCGGAGAGCGAGGGCCCCAAATAATAAATATTTTTAGGATTTTCCTTATGTTGATTGCGTAAATAGCCAGCATTTTGTCATCACTGCTTCATTATCGTTATTAATTAATAATGCGGCGGCATTTTTTTCCGAGGGCGACGGTGGCGTTTTACGTAGGGTCATGTTGGCCAGTTTGACGCGGGTCAGCGGGAGGGGTGGCGGGCTTAACGCTTTAATGCCACAATACTTTTTTATCGGTTTGTGGGATGGATGATGAAAAAGTTAGTGATTGCCGGTGCGCTGTTGATGCTGGCGGGATGTGTCCAGGTTGATAATTACGATACCGTCGTCAAAGCGCCAGCGCCCGCCGGGTTAGAGGGATACTGGCAGTCAAAAGGCCCGCAGAGCGAAATGATGAGCCCGGACGCGATTGCCAGCCTGATTGTGACGAAAAATGGCGATACCCTCGATTGTCGACAGTGGCAGCGCGTCATCGCCACGCCGGGTAAATTAATGCTGCATGATGAGCAGGTCTATAACGTCACCTCCAGACTTGATGTGTATCCTGTTGAGCGTTCAGGTAACACGCTGCAATACGATCGCATGACCCTGACCCGCGTTGACCGCCTGACCGCCGAGTGCGAGCAGGCGTGGAAAAAAGCCGCGGCAGGGAAAAGCGTGAACTAATGCCGCTGCGGGCTGAGACGACGTTCAGCCCGCGTGCTTCCAACGACTACAGCACCTCCTCAATGACCCAAACGCTGACGCTTCCGCCGTTGCAGGTAAAGGTGGCGCAGCCTTCGTCGTCGGTTTCCACCACCTCTTGACGATTGCCCAGAAAATCCTTCCAGCGCTTATTGCCATAGTTGGCACCCAGCGTCAGCAGCTTCTCTCCCTCATCGCCGTTAGACAATACAACGACGCATCCCGGATCTTCATCGGTGCCGCTGCGGCTGAACGCAATACAGTTGGGATGATCGAACCACAGCGTCTGGACGCCGTGAGCAAAACGCTGGCGGGCGTCAATAAGTTCATGCAACTGTTCAATCACCGGCATCTCAATGGCATAGGTCTGGCCATCACCACCGGTATCTTCATAGCTGGCGCCGAAGAGGTCGGCATAAAAAACCGAGGGAACGCCGTTTTCGCGCAGCAGAATGAGCGCATAGGCCAGCGGTTTGAACCACGGTTCGACGGGGGCCTCCAGCGCCTGCAAGGGCTGGGTGTCATGGTTGGTCACCAGCGTAACGGCATGAAACGGGTCGCTTTCAACCAGCGTGCCGCTAAAAATCTGGCTCATATCGTAGTCGCGCCCCTGGCGTGACGCCTCGTGAAACTTCATCTGCAAAGGGGCGTCAAACAGCATCGTTTTACCGTCGACGCGCTCGATATATTGCTGGAGCTTATCAACTTCATGCGACCAGTACTCAGCCACGATAAACAGCGGTTTTGTCGCCACTTCCTGTACATGGTCGATCCACGCTTTATAAAACCACGCGGGAATATGTTTAACCGCATCGAGACGGAAACCGTCGCAGCCGGTTTGCTCCATAACCCAGCGGGCCCAGTACTTCAGCTCTTCGGCGACCGCATGATTGCGGAAATCAATATTCTCGCCCATCAGGTAATCGAAATTACCCATTTCATCATCGACCTGATCGCTCCAGCCTTCGCCGGTATAATCGTTAACAATTTTAAAAACGCCGTCCTCGTCGGGATTCTCGATGTGATCGATGCCGCTGAAACATTTGTAGTCCCAGATAAACTGAGAATACTGCCCGCCCCGGACGGGGAAGGTGTAGCGTGTCCAGGCCTCGCATTCGATAATCTCTTCAGCAATTTGCGTCCGGTCCTGCTCATCGACGCGCTGCACGCGAATTTGCTCTTTCTCATCTGCGCCCATCTTGTGGTTGACCACCACGTCAAGCAGCACCGCGATATCGTGCTGGTGAAGGGCCGCAATGGCGGCAAGGAGCTGGGCTTTATCGCCATATTTCGTGGCAAGGGAGCCTTTTTGGTCGAACTCACCGAGATCAAACAGATCGTAGCTGTCGTAGCCGACGGAGTAACCGCCGGACGCGCCTTTGTAAGCCGGCGGTAGCCAAATCATGTTAATGCCAATTTCATTCAGGTTCGGGGCCAGGGCTTCGACCTCGCGCCACAACTCGCCGCCGGCGGGGTAATACCAGTGAAAGCACTGTAGTAACGTGGGGTTTTTCATCTTCCATGCTCCAGACGTCATCAAGCTGACCTTTGCAGTATGAGATATCTCCAGCAAATCCGATGAATTTTGGTTCTCTTTTCGCTATGTCTTAAATCGCTGCGTATATAATGTTTCGGAATAAGATGTAGCGTATAGGTGTTGGTGAGCGAAACTAAACGCCTTACACTACTGGAAAATATCACTTATCAGGGGCATCTATGAAATTAGCACTTCTGGGTCGTCAGGCGCTGATGGGCGCGATGGCTGTAGTTTTAATGGCCGGCGTCAGCGCAAAATCGTTTGCTGCGGAAAATCTGCTGGGGCAGATTAAAGAGCGCGGGACGCTGCGCGTAGGCCTGGAAGGGACCTATCCGCCGTTCAGCTATCAGGGCGACGACGGTAAGCTGACCGGTTTCGAGGTTGATTTTGCTAATGAGCTGGCGAAACATCTGGGCGTGAAGGCCGATCTGAAACCGACCAAATGGGACGGCATGCTGGCTTCCCTCGACTCCAAACGTATTGACGTGGTGATTAACCAGGTCACCATTTCCGATCAGCGCAAGCAAAAGTATGACTTCTCTACCCCCTATACGGTGTCGGGTATTCAGGCGCTGGTGAAAAAAGGCAACGAAGGCATTATCAAAACCGCGGCTGACCTGAAAGGCAAAAAAGTCGGCGTCGGTCTGGGCACCAACTACGAAGAGTGGCTGCGCCAGAACGTCCAGGGCGTAGATATTCGTACCTATGATGATGACCCGACTAAATATCAGGATCTGCGCGTGGGTCGTATTGACGCGATTCTGGTCGATCGCCTGGCGGCGCTGGATCTGGTGAAGAAAACCGGCAATACCCTGGCGGTGACCGGCGAAGCGTTCTCCCGTCAGGAGTCTGGCGTGGCGCTGCGTAAAGGCAACGAAGACCTGTTGAAAGCGGTTGATGGCGCTATTGCTGATATGCAGAAAGATGGCAGCCTGAAAGCGCTGTCGGAAAAATGGTTTGGCGCCGACGTGACGATGTAACGGCTGGCGGTGAAAAAAGGCGCTATTGATAGCGCCTTTTTTTATTTCGTACGCCAGTGTGTGCATAATAAAGATAACTCAGTCAGGAGGTACCATGTCACTGCAAAATTTAACGCGCTTCCCGCGCCTGGAATTGATTGGCGCGCCGACGCCGCTGGAATATCTACCGCGCTTGTCCGATCATCTGGGCCGCGAGATTTTTATTAAACGTGACGACGTGACCCCGCTGGCGATGGGCGGCAATAAGCTGCGTAAGCTGGAGTTCCTGGCGGCAGATGCGCTGCGTGAAGGCGCGGATACGTTAATCACCGCCGGCGCGATTCAGTCGAACCACGTTCGTCAAACGGCGGCGGTGGCCGCGAAACTGGGTCTGCACTGTGTGGCGCTGCTGGAAAACCCTATCGGCACTCGCGCCGAGAACTACTTGACCAACGGTAACCGCCTGCTGCTGGATCTGTTTAATACCCAGGTTGAGATGTGCGATGCGCTGACCCAACCCGATGTTCAGCTGGAAGAGCTGGCAACCCGCATTGAAGCGCAGGGCTATCGGCCTTACGTCATTCCGGTGGGGGGCTCCAATGCGCTTGGCGCGCTGGGCTATGTCGAAAGTGCCCTCGAAATCGCCCAGCAGTGCGAAGGCGCCGTCGAACTCTCTTCCGTGGTGGTCGCCTCCGGGAGCGCGGGTACCCATGCCGGGCTGGCCGTAGGACTGGAACAGCTGATGCCTGGGGCTGAGCTGATTGGCGTTACCGTATCACGCAAGGTGGCGGAGCAGTTGCCGAAAGTCGTCGCGCTTCAGCAGGCGGTGGCGAACAGCCTGGAGCTCCAGGCCAATGCGGAGATTAAGCTGTGGGATGACTATTTTGCGCCGGGATATGGCACGCCGAACGACGAAGGAATGGAAGCCGTGAAGCTGCTGGCGCAGCTGGAAGGCATTCTGTTGGATCCGGTTTATACCGGCAAAGCGATGGCCGGGTTGATTGACGGCATTAATCAGAAGCGCTTTAAGGATGAAGGGCCGATTTTATTTATCCACACGGGTGGAGCGCCGGCGCTGTTTGCCTATCATCCCCATATCTAAAGCAGAACATACAGAATGCAAGAGAGTATCCAACTGGTTATCGATTCCGCGCCTTATCTGCTGAAAGGCGCGGTGTTTACGTTACAGCTGAGCATCGGCGGTATGTTCTTTGGCCTGGTGCTGGGCTTTATCCTCGCTTTGATGCGGATGTCGCCTCTGTGGCCGGTGAAATGGCTGGCGAGAATGTATATCTCCATCTTCCGCGGTACCCCGCTGATTGCCCAGCTGTTTATGATCTATTACGGTCTGCCGCAGTTTGGTATTGAGCTTGACCCGATCCCGGCGGCGATGATTGGTCTGTCGCTTAACACCGCGGCCTACGCGGCGGAAACGCTGCGTGCGGCGATTGCCTCGATTGACAAAGGGCAGTGGGAAGCTGCGGCCAGTATCGGTATGACGCCGTGGCAAACTCTGCGCCGGGCGATTTTGCCGCAGGCTGCGCGCGTGGCGCTGCCGCCGCTCTCCAACAGTTTTATCAGTCTGGTAAAAGATACCTCGCTGGCGGCCACCATTCAGGTTCCGGAACTGTTCCGTCAGGCGCAGCTGATCACCTCGCGCACCCTGGAGGTGTTCACCATGTATCTGGCCGCATCGCTGATTTACTGGGTGATGGCGACGGTGCTGTCCTCATTGCAGAACTATTTTGAAAACCAGCTGAATCGCCAGGAGCGTGATCCAAAATGAGTGCCATTGAAGTCAAAAACCTGGTGAAAAAATTTCACGGTCAGACGGTACTGCACGGTATCGACCTCAATGTCCAGGAGGGGGAAGTGGTGGCGATCATCGGCCCCAGCGGGTCCGGTAAAACGACGCTGCTGCGCAGTATTAATCTGCTGGAACAGCCGGAAAGCGGGACCATCCGGGTGGGCGATGTGACCATTGATACCGCGCGCAGCTTCAGCCAGCAAAAAGGGTTGATTCGCCGCCTGCGCCAGCATGTGGGGTTCGTGTTCCAGAGTTTCAACCTGTTCCCGCATCGTACGGTACTGGAAAACATCATTGAAGGGCCGGTTATCGTCAAGGGTGAGGATAAAAACGAATCCATTGTTCGCGCCCGGGAGCTGCTGGCGAAAGTGGGGCTGAGCGGTAAAGAAAACAGCTATCCTCGTCGTCTGTCCGGCGGTCAGCAGCAGCGTGTGGCCATCGCGCGTGCGCTGGCGATGCGCCCGGATGTGATTTTGTTTGATGAGCCGACGTCGGCTCTCGATCCTGAGCTGGTTGGCGAGGTGCTGAACACCATTCGCCAGCTGGCGCAGGAGAAGCGCACGATGGTCATCGTGACTCATGAAATGAGCTTTGCCCGCGATGTCGCGGACCGCGCGATTTTTATGGACCAGGGGCGTATCGTCGAACAGGGCGAGGCGAAAGCGCTGTTTGCCAACCCGCAGCAGCCGCGCACCCGCCAGTTCCTTGAAAAATTTCTGATGCAGTAATTTTTACCAGCTCGCGGCGGCCGTCCCCAGTGGCGAGGACGGCCGCGACCAGACCACCGGTGTTCCCGCCAGCTGTAACGGAAAGCGCAGACGTTCGCCCAGGCCGAAAGCTGACCATTCCAGCGCCGGCTGGAAATCGCCCCGTTGCGGTTCACGAAAAGAGAGGGGGCTGTCTGGCGTGGGATACTGCATTAAGCATGCCGCCACCCGAGCCAGCGACAGGCGCGCGCGATAACCCTCGCCGCAGGTCGCACGGCGATAAAGACCTTTGAGTACCGCGGCAGCCATTAAGTAACCGGTAGCATGATCCAGGGCCTGAACCGGCAGAGGCACCGGTTTATCCGCCTGCCGCCACCGTTGACCGGCTGCGGCAATCCCGCAGGCCATCTGCACCAGACTGTCAAAACCGCGGCGGTTGCGCCACGGACCGCTCCATCCCCAGGCATTCAGCGACACATCGACCAGCCCTGGTCTGAGTCGAGCCCGCGTCTCACTATCTAATCCCAGGGTGTCCAGCGCATCGGCACGGTAGCCGTGTACGATAACATCAGCCTGACAGAGCAAATCTATTAAACGTTGCTTATCGATCGCTGTTTTAATATTCAGTCGTGCGCAGCGCTTGCCGAGCGTGATTTCCTCGGCGAGCGTCGGCTCACACCAGTCTGGCGGATCGATCCGCAGCACCTGCGCTCCGAGGCCGGCGAGCAGACGGGTGGCCACCGGTCCGGCAATAATCCGCGTCAGATCGAGTACCCGAATGCCGAGCAGCGGTCTGCTGCGAGCCAAACGCCAGTCGACGGGGGATCCAGGCGGTAAAGGTGTTTCGATGAGCAGCGGTTCCTGACTGACCGCCACGCCCTGCGGGTGCGCCTGCCATTGTCGGGCGCTGCGCATTGCCGCCGCACAACCGCCTGCTTCGACGACCGCTTGTTCAAGCGCTTCAGCCTGCCACAGGCGAACCGCTGATGCCAGAGAAGCCCGGGAGTCGTGTTCACCTAAAACACGTGCCATGGCCCGGCGGTGGTGGGCTGCGTTGGTATGCAAACGGATCCAGCCTTCCTGAGTCGGGTAGTCGCCGGCCAGGGGATCCCACAGCGACTGGGGCGGCCGGTTTACAGGATACAGGCTATGATTAAACCAGTAAGAAGCGAGGCGCCGGTCGACCCGGAGCGGCGAGGGATTACCTGAGAGTTGCGCCAGCTGAGCGCCGGCGACGGCGATAGACGCTGAGGCAAAATCGGTGACGGCAAAGCAGGAATGCAGCGCCCCCGCCTGGGTAAATTCGACTTCCGGGGCCGGGTGGGAACTAAAGGCCTGCCATAGCCGGGAATATATCGTGTTTAGCGATAAAGGATCCGACATACTTTTCTCCTGTAACGGGTGAGGAGCGCCAGTCATGGTCTAATAAGTGCGATGCATACGATATTTTATACATATAAATAAGATTTATGTGTTAGTTTTCTGTATTTCTAATAATGATTATTACTCAGGAGTTATTTGGTCGGTTATGAGGGACATTGATTTTTTCAGCTGGCGGCGGGAAATGCTGCAACAATTTCAGTCAATCACCACGGGAGGGGAAGTTTATAATCTCCTGCAACAACAAACGGAAGGGCTGGAATATGACTATTTTGCGCTTTGCGTACGCCACCCCGTGCCTTTTACCCGGCCCAGGATTACGCTGCAATCGACCTACCCACAGGCGTGGATGACACACTACCAGGCTGAGAATTATTTTGCTATCGATCCGGTATTGCGTCCCGAAAACTTTCTCCGTGGCCATCTGCCGTGGGATGACAGACTCTTTCGTGATACGCCGGAATTGTGGGATGGTGCACGAGATCATGGGCTGAACAAGGGGGTTACCCAGTGTCTGACCTTGCCTAATCATGCTCAGGGATTTCTGTCCGTTTCCGGCCGCAGCCGTAGCGCAGGGCCGTTTCATGAAGACGAGCAGGAGATGCGCTTAAGAACGCTGACCGAGCTGAGCCTGCTGACGTTACTGCGGCTGGAAGATGCGATGGTCATGCCGCCGGAAATGAAGTTTAGTCGCCGTGAACTGGAAATATTGAAATGGACGGCGGAGGGAAAAACATCGGCTGAAGTGGCGATTATTCTCTCTATCTCAGAAAATACCGTTAATTTCCATCAAAAGAATATGCAACGAAAATTCAATGCGCCAAATAAAACGCAAATCGCCTGTTACGCGGTGGCGACCGGTTTAATTTGAGCAGGTAGGGTGTTCTGCGTGTCAGACGTGGGGACCGGCTGTGCTGAACTCACAGCCGGTTGACTGTTACTGGCGGTAAGCTTGTTTAATTTGCTTAACGGTGCTGGAGAATACGGCAGCCTGAGCCTCATCTTCCATCTGCGTGATCTGTTTTTCCATTTTAATAATCACCCGACCCGCATCCGCCTGGCCCATTGCCTGGAGCATCAGCGTCAGCAGCGTTTTCAGGCAGGTCACTTCCTGCGCCAGTTCTTGATTATTTTCTGCAGTGGAAAAATCTGGAGTGCTCATCGATATCCTCGTTTGCTATCGGCGCTTTTGCGCAATACTAAATGTTAAGGCGGCGCAGTATACCACAAGCGACGGGAAAAAAAGGAGCGCGTAATTTGTGTTCTCTCATCAGAGGTGTAGGTGCATTAATTGCCTGAATAATACGTACTCTGCACGCGTGTCGCAGGTTAATTTTGCGCTGGTGTGTTTTCATCGTTAATTATTGTTACATATTTTGTTTCCTATTTAGCAATGCGCTATCGCGGCGCCATGCCGGTGTTTTTGTAGGGCAAATGTTAAAAATGAAGCGTAATACAACTTACTGTTATCTATAAGTTTCCACTTACTGTGCAGACAAATTGACATATCCGGGGAAGAAACTTTCCGTAGGGCATTTTTTTGGCTTTTAAAGTGACGAGAAAACCCGGTAATATGTATGAGATAAGCTATCCGTAGCGTTATCCCTAATTCTGGAGATTATTCCTTTGATCAACGTCCTTCTTGTTGATGACCACGAGCTAGTGCGCGCAGGGATACGACGCATTCTGGAAGATATAAAAGGGATTAAAGTTGTCGGTGAGTCCTGCTGCGGCGAGGATGCTGTGAAATGGTGTCGCGCCAATTCCGTTGATGTTGTTCTGATGGACATGAACATGCCTGGAATTGGTGGCCTGGAAGCCACGCGCAAGATTGCGCGTTCCATTGTCGATACCAAAGTGATTATGCTCACCGTGCATACCGAAAATCCGCTGCCGGCAAAAGTCATGCAGGCGGGTGCCGCAGGCTATCTGAGTAAAGGTGCTGCGCCGCAGGAAGTGGTGAATGCCATTCGCTGCGTGGCATCCGGCCAACGTTATATTGCTTCCGATATCGCCCAGCAAATGGCGCTTAGCCAGATTGAGCCGGAAAAGACAGAATCGCCTTTTGCCAGTTTGTCTGAACGCGAATTGCAGATTATGCTGATGATCACCAGGGGTCAGAAGGTGAATGAGATCTCAGAGCAGTTAAATCTGAGTCCCAAAACCGTGAACAGCTATCGCTACCGGATGTTCAGTAAATTAAACATCCACGGTGACGTCGAGTTGACCCACCTGGCCATTCGTCATGGTTTGTGCAATGCGGAGTCGTTAGCAAGTCAGTGAGTGATGTTTTTGACGCAAAAGCTTTCCTGAAAACGGTAACCAGCCAGCCGGGCGTCTATCGCATGTATGATGCTGGCGGCACCGTCATCTATGTCGGCAAAGCAAAAGATCTGAAAAAAAGGCTGAGCAGCTATTTTCGGAGCAACCTGGCTTCGCGTAAAACCGAAGCGCTGGTGGCACTGATTGCGCAAATCGACGTGACCGTAACCCATACGGAAACGGAAGCGTTGCTGCTGGAGCACAACTACATCAAGCTGTATCAGCCACGCTATAACGTGCTGCTGCGCGACGACAAATCCTACCCCTTCATTTTCCTGAGCGGCGATACCCATCCACGCCTGGCAATGCACCGCGGTGCGAAACACGCCAGGGGCGAGTATTTCGGTCCTTTCCCGAATGGTTATGCGGTTCGCGAGACGCTTGCACTGCTACAAAAAATTTTCCCTGTGCGTCAGTGCGAGAACAGCGTGTACCGTAACCGGTCGCGTCCGTGCCTGCAGTATCAGATTGGCCGCTGCCTTGGGCCCTGTGTGTCAGGCCTGGTGAGCGAAGAGGAGTACGCGCAGCAGGTTGAATATGTGCGTCTTTTCCTCGCGGGTAAAGATGATCAGGTGCTGACGCAGCTCATTGCCCGGATGGAGAAGGCCAGCCAGGCGCTGGAGTTTGAGGAAGCGGCGCGCATTCGCGATCAGATTCAGGCCGTACGCCGGGTGACCGAGAAACAGTTCGTCTCGAATACCGGGGATGACCTCGACGTTATCGGCGTCGCCTTTGATGCGGGCATGGCCTGCGTCCACGTTCTGTTTATTCGTCAGGGCAAGGTCCTCGGTAGTCGCAGCTATTTTCCGAAAGTGCCAGGCGGTACTGAGCTCGGCGAAGTGGTGGAGACGTTCGTCGGTCAGTTCTATCTGCAGGGCAGCCAGATGCGTACTCTGCCGGGAGAGATTCTGCTCGATTTTAATCTTGGCGATAAAACCTTGCTGGCGGATTCCCTCTCCGAACTGGCGGGGCGTCGGGTGAATGTTCAGACGAAACCACGCGGCGATCGCGCCCGCTATCTCAAGCTGGCGCGTACCAATGCGGCCACGGCCCTGACCACGAAGCTTTCCCAACAGTCGACGATCCATCAACGTCTGCAGGCCCTGGCTACCGTACTTAAACTGCCGGCCGTTAAACGTATGGAATGCTTTGATATCAGCCATACTATGGGTGAACAGACGGTGGCTTCCTGCGTGGTGTTCGACAGTAACGGGCCGCTGCGCGCCGAGTATCGACGCTACAATATCACCGGCATTACGCCGGGCGATGATTATGCGGCGATGAACCAGGTTCTGCGTCGCCGCTACGGTAAGGCAATAGAAGAGAACAAGATTCCTGACGTTATCCTGATCGACGGCGGTAAAGGGCAGCTTGGGCAGGCGAAAAGCGTCTTTGCCGGGCTGGATGTGCCCTGGGACAAACAGCATCCTCTCTTATTGGGGGTGGCGAAAGGCAGCGATCGTAAAGCCGGGCTGGAAACGTTATTCTTCGAACCAGAAGGTGAGGGGTTTAACCTGCCGCCTGATTCGCCTGCGCTGCACGTTATTCAGCATATTCGCGATGAATCCCACGATCATGCCATTGCCGGGCATCGTAAAAAACGGGCAAAAGTGAAAAGCACCAGTTCACTGGAGACTATCGAAGGGGTAGGGCCGAAACGCCGCCAGATGCTGCTGAAGTATATGGGCGGATTGCAAGGGTTACAGCAAGCCAGCGTCGAGGAGATAGCCAAAGTACCGGGTATATCTCACGGTCTGGCAGAAAAGATCTTCTACTCGTTGAAACATTAGGGGCTCTGTAGCAACATAGGGCTAATTTTTACTTCTAACAGATAGTTACCTGTCACTATGCAATTTAATATCCCTACATTGCTTACTCTGTTTCGCGTCATCCTGATACCGTTCTTTGTGCTGGCGTTTTATCTGCCTTTCGTCTGGGCTCCTTTTGCCTGCGCCCTGATCTTTTTTGTCGCTGCCGTTACCGACTGGTTTGATGGTTATCTGGCCCGCCGCTGGAATCAGAGCACCCGTTTCGGCGCTTTTCTTGACCCGGTGGCCGATAAAGTGATGGTGGCGATTGCGATGGTGCTGGTGGTTGAGCACTATCACACCTGGTGGGTAACCCTGCCGGCCGCGACCATGATTGCCCGTGAAATTATTATTTCTGCGCTGCGTGAGTGGATGGCCGAACTGGGTAAACGCAGCAGCGTGGCGGTCTCCTGGATCGGCAAAGTGAAAACAACCGCGCAGATGACGGCACTGGTGTGGATGCTGTGGCGACCAAACGCCTGGGTAGAGTGGGCCGGCATCGCCCTGTTCCTCGTGGCAGCGGTGCTGACGCTGTGGTCTATGCTGCAGTATCTGAACGCCGCGCGCGGAGATTTGCTTGATCAGTGATCGTTTCGCCGCAAATTTCAGCAAACGACACAAGGATTTAAAAAATATCGTTGACTCATTTCGCCAGGTAAGTAGAATGCAACGCATCGAACGGCAGCACAGCTTGCCAGACGATAACAAAATCAAGTGATTAGCAAATTTGCTTGATGATGCGGGAATAGCTCAGTTGGTAGAGCACGACCTTGCCAAGGTCGGGGTCGCGAGTTCGAGTCTCGTTTCCCGCTCCAGATTAAAAACATCGGCAGATGCGGGTGTTTAAGTATTAAGGCGCGTTAGCAAAGCGGTTATGTAGCGGATTGCAAATCCGTCTAGTCCGGTTCGACTCCGGAACGCGCCTCCAATTTACATCCCGAGCCCGGATGGTGGAATCGGTAGACACAAGGGATTTAAAATCCCTCGGCCATAGGCTGTACGAGTTCAAGTCTCGTTCCGGGTACCATTGGGATTATTGAATAAAATCAATGATAAGCAGTGTCGTGAAACCACCTACGGGTGGTTTTTTCATTTCTGAAATCCCCCCTTTCATGATCTCGCGGCATTATATCTTTTTGTCACACGGTCCACCGCCTGACGGAGCGACCGCAATTATCCTGCCATACCGGGCCATTTCATGTCATGACGGGGTAATTCTACGCCGGGCGAAATCCCGCCAGGCCGGCCGTTGAAACTGATATCATCAACATCTCTGTTCCTCGAAAAAGGTGTTCATATGCTGCATTCTGGCCTGCCGGAGAGGCATAGAATCTTCATCGGCGATATCCACGGTCAGTACCATAAGCTCTCCGCTTTGCTGGATCATCTTGATGCTCTGTACCAACGGGATGAGCGTTTACTGATCTTTGTCGGCGATCTGATTGATAATCAGCCTGGGGCGCCGATCGACCACCTGGCGGTACTGGAGCGGGTGAGGGCGGAAGTGGAATCGCGGCGGGCGATATGCCTGATGGGCAATCATGAATTTAATGCCGTTGGCTGGTCAATGCGCCATCCGCAGAGCGCTCAGCCCCTGCGGCCGCATTCACCGAATAATCGACGTCAGCATCAGGCGTTTCTGGCCGATGTTGTCGAAGACACTCCGCGGCATAATTTCTGGATCGACTGGTTTAAAACCCTGCCGCTGTTTGTTGATTATGGCGATATTCGGGCGGTACATGCCTGCTGGGAAGATGAGACAATTGCCCGGCTACGGCCGTGGCTGGATGAACAGAATCGATTGAAACCCGAAAGCTGGGTCGCCGCTTTTGATAAACAGCATCCTCTGTTCCGGATGATCGAGACCGTGCTTAAAGGACCGGAACTGAAACTCCCCGCGGGCTTTAGTTTCGTGGATAAGACCGGCGTCGAGCGCCGCCATATTCGTGTGCGCTGGTGGCGGGATGATGCGAAAACCTATCGCCAGATAGCCCAGGTTCAGGCGGAGATGGTCAGCCGGATCCCGGATATTCCTCTGGAGCAGACCGCTCCTGGCACCACCGATGTCCCGGTGGTGATCGGTCACTACACGTTATCCGGCGAACCTCACTCCTTGAGCGAGCGTGTTGTCTGCGTCGATTACAACGCGGCGAAAGCCGATAACCCGCTTTACGCCTGGATTCAGGAACCTGGCCCGCGACGCGCGGTAACGGGAACCTTTGTCTGCAAGCCCACTGCCTCCTGCCGCCACCCAGCCGGCTAGCGCCGGTATTCAGCGTTCCCCCCCATTTTTCTCAGGCGCGGCATGGCCAAACTGCGGTAAAATAGCGCTCCGGTTCGCCGGACTATTATCCTTTGGGAACGGAACGCCGTTATGGCAATAAAAACAATTTAAATGAGGGATCTTATGGCTACATTGCTTGAAAGCTACGGTGATTGCTTCCGCAAATATGCCACCTTTCGCGGGCGTTCGGCGCGCAAGGAGTATGTGGTTTTTACCGTCGCCAACTTTGTGCTTTCGGCCGTACTGGGGTTGATTCCGATCGTGGGCGGCCTGTTTGGCCTGATCATCATTATCCCCGGTATCGCGGTTGCGGTGCGCCGTCTGCACGATTTGAACAAATCAGGCTGGTGGCTGCTGTCACCCTATGCTGTTCTGCTGGTTGGCTTTATCGGCATTATCGCCACCGTTGATAACGGTGAGGCGGCCGTCTGGGTATGGATCGCGGCGGCCGGAGGCATGGCGGCGCTGGCGTTGTCTGTCTGGCTGCTGTTTGCCCGCGGCACCGATGGCGTCAACCGCTATGGCGACATTCAGCAAGAGAGTGAATACAGCCCGCTAGCTGCCCGGCAGAGCGCGCCGCTCTCTTCCGCCGATGATGTGCGGGAACGCCTTGCGCAGGCGAAAAAAATGTTCGATGACGGAACCATTACCGAGAGCGAATACGAAACGATGCGCGCCAGCATCATTAAAGATATTTAACGCTTGCTGAGTACGCTGCCGGGTGGTTTTCTCCCGGCATTTCCGCTACTGTATGCGCCATTTTTCTACCACGACGAGCCTGTTTATGAAAACCGGACCCCTGAACGAAAGCGAACTTGAATGGCTGGACGATATCCTGTCGAAATACGCCACCGAGGGCGCCATCCTTGATGTCTCAGAGCTTGACGGCCTGCTGACGGCCATTCTCTCCGGCCCGAAAGAGATTGAACCGGCTCAGTGGCTGCTGGCAATCTGGGGCGGAGCGGACAATGTGCCGCGCTGGGCGAACGACCGCGAGCGTGACCATTTTGTTAACCTGACTCTGCAGCATATGAGCGACATTGCCGAGCGTCTGGACGAGTATCCCGATCAATTTGAACCGCTGTTTGGGACCCGCGAAGAGGAAGGTCAGGAGCTGACGATTGTTGAGGAGTGGTGCTTCGGCTATATGCGCGGCGTCGCTCTCGGAAACTGGCCTGCTCTGCCGGAAGAGCCGCAGTCGGCGCTGAACAGCATTGCTTTACACGGCACAGAAGCGCAGTTTACGGCGGTTGAGGCGCTCTCTGTCGATGAGTTTATCGCCAGCGTGGACCATATCCGCCCGGCAGCGCTCTCGTTGTACCAATACTGGACTGAGCATGCTGAGCCGGAAATCGTACAGCAACCGATCCGCAATGAAGTCAAGGTCGGGCGTAACGATCCCTGTCCCTGTGGCAGCGGTAAAAAATATAAGCAGTGTTGCTTAGCGAAATAAAAAAGGGGCCTGATGGCCCCTTTTTTTATCCTACCGCCGGGAGCAGACCCGCGACGATGCAAAACTGAATAGCGACAATCGCGATACCGCATAGCAGCACCAGCCACAGCGCCGGTGTTCCCCCTGCGACCCGCCAGGGAGCGTCAGGGTGCTGTTTCCGACTCTTCATCACCAGCAGCGAGGGCAGCATGAGCGCCAGCACCGCCAGCGCGACACCGGCATAGCCCAGCGCCATCACGAAGCCGCGCGGATAAAACAGGGCAAACGCCAGCGGCGGGAGGAAGGTGATTGCTCCGCTTTGCAGACGACCGCCGGGGCTGTTTTTGCGCTGGAACAGATCGGCCAGATAATCAAACAGCCCAAGCGCCACGCCAAGGAACGAGGTGGCCAGCGCGAGGTCGGCGAACAGATGCACGGCCAGTTCAACGTGCGGCGACGCCACGACTTCGCGCAGTGCTTCCAGTAGCCCGTTCAGGCCGGCATTTTTCGCCAGCAGCGCGGTAAATGCCGGTGAGTCAATACTGCCGAGCGTCGCCAGCTGCCAGAAAATATAGGCCACCAGCGGGATAAAGCTACCGATGATAAAGACCCGGCGCAGCTTACGAATATCGCCGTTGAGATAGCTGACGATGCTCGGCACGCTGCCGTGGAAACCGAAAGAGGTAAAAATCACCGGGATCGCCGACAGCGCCAGGCCCTGCTGGAGCGGGAGCGTCAGCAGATTGATCCGGTGAATATGTGGCAACAGCAGCACCAGCATAATGGCGAGAAAAATGATTTTGGCGCTAAACAGGAAGCGGTTAAACAGATCAACCAGCGATGTGCCGAGGCAGACTACCGCGCCGCCAATGGCGGTAAACAGCAACACGCCGCCCGCAGGAGGAAGCGACCAGTCCAGCCACTGATTGAGGCTAGAGGCCAGCAGTTCGCCCGCGCCGCTGATGTAGGCCGCGGTCAGCGCATACATCAGGAATAACATGCACAAGCCGGTCACCCACTGCCCGTAGCGTCCGAGATAACGTGCCGCCAGCGAACCGAGTCCCATATCGGCGGGCACGTGCTGATAGACCTCCAGCAGTAATAACGCGGTGTAGCACATCAGCGCCCACAGCGCGATCAGTAAGCAGAAGGTGACGCCGAAACCCACGCCCGCGGAAGCCAGCGGCATTGCCAACATCCCTGCGCCGATTGTGGTTCCGGCCACGATTAAAATACTACCCAGAGTGCGGTTCTTCACGTTTCTCTCTATCCATGAAGGAATTAACAATAAAATATGTCGCGCAGAGTATGTGAAATTATCATTTTCGTCAAATGAGGGTTACAGTGGTTGTAATTAAATATTTACACTCCGCGAAGGTCGCCTGAAGGCTGCGTTGGCGCAAAGCTTGCTGTTGTCCGCCGGGCTATTCTGGGCGTTTTACAGGAGGAGCTATGCAATCGATTCATGGTCATGAAGTGCTGCAGATGATGATCGCCTCGGGCGAACCTTACTCGACGGCCAGTCTTGAAGCGGCAATCATCGCGCGCTTCGGCGCAGATGCACGTTTTCATACCTGCTCGGCAGAAAATTTAAGCGCGGCGGAGCTGGTGGCGTTTCTACAGAAAAAGGGGAAGTTTGTTGCCGTAGAGGCGGGGTTTAATACGCGTGAGAGTAAAATCTGCCAGCATTAATTTCGTGGCGAAGCCGAAACTTCGCCACCGGGATAATTAATTCTGCGTGTCGAGCGTCGCCAGCTCTTTATCAATAAAGTACAGGCCTTCGCCGCTTTTACCGGCGAGGGTCAGCTTATCAATAACAGATTTAAATAATTTCTCTTCTTCATGCTGTTCAGCCACATACCACTGCAGGAAATTAAACGTCGGATAATCCTGATTGGTCATGGCGGCGTGGGCCAGCTCATTAATTTTCTGGGTAATCAGCTGTTCGTGTTCGTAGGTGACGCGGAATAGCTCATCCAGCGATGCATACTCGGCAAACGGCGAGGAGATGGCGTTGATGCAAGGCAGGCTGCCGGTATCGGTCAAATAATCAAACAGGCGCTGCATATGGGTCATCTCTTCCTGCGCATGACGGCGGAGGAATGCGGCGGCGCCTTCAAAGCTGTGGTAGCTGCACCATGCGCTCATTTGCTGATAAAGCAGAGAAGAATAAAGCTCAAGATTCATCTGCTCATTCAGTTTATCGATCATTTCTGTTTTCAGCATCGCGTGTGCTCCGAAAATAAAGACTTAACATAATGGTGTCGCCACTATAATTTGTTATTAATTTATTTGCAAAAAGTAAATTTAAAAACTTATTTATTAAAAATGAAAATGGGAATAAAACGCATTGGCAATTTAATATGTAATGAGAATGGTTTCTGTTTAATATTTTAGCCAGTTCGTACTATCAAAATATAAAACAGAAATAAGGTGTCTGGCGTTGGCTGGAAGATGGGCTGCCAGGCAGCGGACTTCGTCGCTACCTGTGGCGGCTGGCACCGGGAGGCGGCAGGCCAAAGGCGAAAAATGTGAAGCGCTACGTAATTTATAAAACAACTTTTCATAAAATTTGAAAGTGTGTTTGTTAAGTAGTAGAGTCCATCATAACGCTAACGAACTATCGCGGGAGCGCCCGCGCAGCATTCAGGAGAGTAAAGCATGAAAATTGCACTGATGATGGAAAACAGCCAGGCCAGCAAAAACGCCATCATCCTCAACGAGCTAAACGCCGTTGCCGATGAAAAAGGGTTCCCGGTATACAACGTCGGGATGAGCGATGAGCACGATCATCATCTGACCTATATTCATCTGGGCATTATGGCCAGCATTCTGTTGAATTCGAAAGCGGTTGATTTCGTGGTAACCGGCTGTGGTACCGGGCAGGGAGCGCTGATGTCGCTGAACATCCACCCTGGCGTGGTGTGCGGCTACTGTATTGATCCGGCTGATGCCTTCCTGTTTGCGCAGATTAATAACGGTAACGCGCTGTCCCTGCCTTTTGCCAAAGGTTTTGGCTGGGGCGCCGAGCTGAACGTGCGCTTTATTTTTGAAAAAGCCTTCACCGGTCGCAATGGCGAAGGTTACCCGCCGGAGCGCAAGGAGCCGCAGGTGCGTAATGCCGGGATCCTGAATACGGTGAAAGCTGCCGTGGTGAAAGATAACTATCTGGATACTCTGCGCGCTATCGATCCGGAACTGGTCAAAACGGCTGTCTCCGGCCCGCGTTTCCAGCAGTGCTTCTTCGAGAACTGCCAGGATAAAGAGATCGAAGCTTTTGTCCGCCAGATAGTCGGCTAAGCCCTCGGTTTTTTTTCCAATAAGGCCAGCTTCCGCTGGCCTTTTTACTTTTATTTTTTTCTCTCCGAGACGCTGCTGCCGGCATCTTTACTCAACCGCAAACTATCCACCATTCCCACCAGACAAATGAAGGCAATAAAGACGAAGGAGAGCCGGAAGCTGATTCCCGGCACTGCCGTCAGGCTTAACCACTCACTGGCTTTTTCACCCATGCGAATGCCGATCGCGCCGAGCGTGATCCCCAGACCCACGGCCAGCTGCGACGCGGTACTGAACAACGTATTGGCGTAGCTCATCTGCGCGGGCGGAACATCGGCAAAAGCAAGCGTGCTCACGCCGGTAAACTGAATCGAGCGGAATACGCCGCCGAGGTACAGGATCATGCAAATGAGCCAGATCGGAGTCTGTGGCGTTAAAAAAGCACAGGCGAGCAGTGAGATGACGTTTAGCGCCCCGTTTATCAACAGTAGCCGACGGAAGCCGAGCCAACGAATGAGCGGGGTGGTCGCGGGTTTAATGGTGAAGTTGCCGACAAACACCGCCAGCACCAGCAGCCCGGAATGGAAAGGATCCATACCAAAGCCGACCTGAAACAGCAGCGGCAACAGAAAGGGAACGGCGCTGATGGAAGCGCGGAAAAGCGACCCTCCGTACATCGTAACCCGAAAGGTGGGCACCTGTAGCGCATCCAGACGCACCATCGGCCACTCTGCCCGGCGGAAATGGCGCAGAGCGAACAGCATGCATCCTGTACCGAGCCCCAGCAGGAGCAGGGTTGCCCAGCCTTGCGGCCGGGTATCGCCAAGCAACTCCATGGCGCTCACCAGGCTCACCATGGCAACCGATGTCGCAAAGAAGCCGGGAAGGTCAAAGGGACGTCGCTCCTCTTCGCGGATAGCGGGAATAATACGCAGCGACAGCGCAATGGCTATCAATCCCAGAGGAACATTAATAAAGAATATCCAGTGCCAGCTGGCATAGCGGGTAATAAAGCCACCCAGCGGTGGACCGATGATCGGCGCCACCAGCGCCGGCCATGTCAATGTGGCAATGGCTTTGATGAGCTGATCTTTTGGCGTGGTCCGCAGCACCGCCAGACGGCCGACGGGCACCATCAGCGCGCCACCCATTCCCTGAAGGATACGCATAGCGACAAAGGTGTCCACGTTGCTGGCAAAGCCGCAAAAAACTGAGGCCAGCGTAAAAATGGCCAACGCCAGCGTGAAGATCTGACGCGCGCCGAAGCGATCGGCAATCCAGCCGCTGGCCGGGATCAATACCGCCAGCGTAATCAGGTAGGCGCTGATACCGATATTCAGGTCAACCGCCGCAATGCCAAAATCCTTTGCCATGTCCGGCAGCGCGGTAGCGATTACCGTCCCGTCAAGAAACTCCATGAAAAATGCCCCGGCAACCAGCAGCGCGGGAGCGGAGAAGGCGCGGCCTTCTCGTGAAGAGATATCTGTACTCATTGTGTCTGCCATCGGCTGGTGAGGTTATGATCGCAGGAAAAACCGGCAGGCTCTTAACTCTGCGATTTCCCTCATTTTTGTTTAATTTATAAATTATTTTTGTGAAAAAATTGTGAGTTGCCGCATATTTTTATTGATTTATGTGATGCAAGTCATATTATAAGCCCATCAGCAGTAACACCTGCATAACAAAACCGGAGTCGCTTCATGAAACTGCGCAAAATTCTGAAGAGCATGTTCGAGCAGTACTGCAAAACATTCAAAGATGTACCGCCTGCCGGTATGTTCTGATAAAAAAACCTGCTGCGGCAGGTTTTTTTATCTCTCGGGATTTAGGTTACTATTACGCTCCTCGAAAAAGGAGTAATAAATGTCTCAACATCTCACCGAACAAGACGAACTGGTTTCTGACGTTGTCGCCTGCCAGTTGGTTATCAAACAGATTCTCGACGTCATTGATGTCATCGCCCCTGTTGAAGTGCGCGAAAAAATGACCACCCAACTGAAAGCCATCGATTTTGCCAGCCATCCGGCTTCGGCCGATCCGGTGACGCTGCGCGCGGTTCAAAAAGCGATTGCGCTGATTGAGCTTAAGTTTACGCCGCAGGGTGAAGCACACTAAGTTGTTTCGCCCCGCTATCGTTGTCGATGGCGGGGCGAGAACCAGACGTTAATGAGAGATAGCGGTCCTTGCCGGCGCCGGCTGCTGATCCTTAAAGAGCTTACTGTTGCCCCAGCACTCTTCATAACGGTGGCCGACTAAATCCTCCACAATGATGCGCACATCGGGCGGAATATCGCTAACCTTACCGCCGGCTTTAATCCGCGCCACTTCCTGCAGTACGACCAGGTGCGCTTTGCGATCCAGTTTCATCTGCTTGCTGAAGACAATGGCCGCCAGCGCCAGCAGGATCACGCCGCTACAGAACACCACCGCAATGGCGGTCACGGCGCTTTCTGGTTGCGTATGCGCTTTAGACTGGAACCCGTAGAAGCTGAGAATGGCTCCCATCGTGAAGACAATAATCGAACGCAGGATTTTTCCGGAGAAGGTCATGGCACCCGCGTAAATCCCTTCGCGGCGGCGGCCGGTATAGATCTCATCAACATCGGCGAGGAAGGTGTAAACGGTCCATGGAATGTAGTACACGCCGCCGGTACCCAGGCCAAACAGCACCGTGATCCCAAACATCAGGATGGTTGCCAGATGGGCAGGTAGATGGAAAAACCACAGCGAGGTGTACAGCAACACGGAGAAAATCACGATGCTCAGCGCCAGAATATAGGGCTTGCTGAACCCCTTTTTCACGCACAGGCCGATAAACAGCGCCGTAGAGAGCAGCTGCAGAATCGAGTTCAGGCTGTTCAGCCCGGCAACCATCGCCGGATCGTGCTGCAGGACAAAGATAACGAAGTAGGTAAAGATCGAGGCAAACAGCCATTCTGCGCCGAAACCGCAGAGATACATCCCAAGATGTTTGCGGAACACGCGTAGATAGAAGGTCGAACGCATATCCTTCGCCAGCATCAGCAGGGTCGAGAACAGGCCTTTTTTCTCGCTCACGCGAACTTCTTCTTCACGCGGACGCTCCCAGCTGCAAAACCACAGGCAGGAGATGGCGATAATCAGAATAGCGCCGTAGGTCAGCCCGGTCAGGAAGAACGGTGTGGCGGAGTCTTTGCCGTACAACAGGATAAACTGACCAGGGATGAATGCCGCGAGGAAGTTGGCGAGCTTGCCGAAAATGGCTTTATAGCCGGTCAGTTTAGAGCGTAATGAGAAGTCGTCGGTCATTTCAGTGGCTAAGGTTTCATAAGGCACCATGACTGAGGTATAAATAATCTCAAAGACGACGTAGGTGCAGAGGTAGTACCAGAAACCAAGCCCCTCAACCCACAGCAGCGGGTAAAACATCATCAGCGGTATGCCGATCAATAAAAAGAAACGTCGGCGTCCGAAGCGTTTGCCGAGCCGCGTTTTACCGAAGTTATCGGTCAGGTAACCCATTAACGGGTTGCTGATCGCATCGATGATGCTGGCGACGGAAAAAATAAACGACGCTTCAATCAGCGTCAGTCCGCAGAAGGTGGTGTAAAAATAAAGTAACCAGGCGCCGCTGATCGCCAGCGCGCCGCTCCCCAGCAAATTACCGCCGCCGTAGGCGAGCTGATGGCGTAACAAAATCGGTCTTCCCTGCAACCCTTGTGAGGTTGAAGCCGCGTATCCTGCCATTAATATAAACCTCGTGTTTTAAATTTTTGAAACGCTGTTTTTATATTCTTAAAGTCGATGACGAAAAGTGATCGTCGTCACTAATCATCCGCTGCGCGCTTTCCTGGGGTAGGAATGCGATCGGCTTAAAAGTTTTTAATGCTTTTCAGGAATAAGAACGGCGCCTGAGCGCTGGAAATGATGTTTAGAAATAGCGAACGCTGGAACGTTATTCACGATGGTCGGGGGCGTGAAGCGGGGGATTGATGACCTTGTGTCGTTTATCCGCGATGCGGATCTGTGGCCAGAAGCGTTTGCAGGACATCTCCGCGCGGGGTTAATTGCCATCGCTGCGCGGTTACGCCAGTCAGGGTGAGCACTATCATGCGGCGCTGAAGCCGTTCCCTCAGGATTGAGCCTCACGGAGGGAACGGCGGATGTGGTGCCCGCCGCTGCGGCCTTAATCCTGGCGACGTGTCACCAGACTGAGCAGGCGGCGATCGGTCTGCAGCATACCCAGGCCGGCTTTATCCGCATTACGGACCTCTTCAAGCACGCTTTGCAGCAGTACGCCGTCCTGCTGCTGCTCTTTCTCTAGCAGCGTCAGGAAGCGCCAGGTGGTGTCGTCACATTGCGCTTTAGCTTCTTCGGTCAGCCCGGACAGCATGCTGCTACGCTGTTCATAATCGGCCAGAGTGGTGGTAAACAGATCTTCGAGGGAGTGACAGTTATGGTGGTAACTGCCTTCGTTTTTGACGATCGGCCAGTTTCCGCCGGTCTTCATAAAATCGAATACGCGCATCATCTGCGTCACGTGCGATTGTGCCCGGGAGCGCAAAAAGATGGCGGTGCCGTTCAGACGGTGCTGTTCGCACCATTCGCTGAGATGCAGATATAAATTTGAGGCATGAAACTCAAGGTTCATCTGATTATTGAGTTTTTGAGCCATTCCTGGAACGACCATAAAAATATCCTTATTAAGCTGGAGATATCATTCACGCGTCGGGAATCTTCGCCGGTGAACGATAAAATGCGAGACTCTTTACGCGTAACATTGTCGGCAAAATAATGAATTTGCACTTTCCCTATGTGTATCGGTAATTAATTAGCGCCTGCCGATATATATAGAATACCCTTAATAGTAGACTAAGAAAACTCTCAAGTGCGTCTGTTTACGTTTCGTTACAACATCCTTATAAAGTGTGTTGTCTTTGTCTGTTCTTTGATTTAAATGCCTATATAATTATGATTTTATTGAATTTATTTTGCCGGCATTTTTTGTGATATGGATGATGTCTACGACATATTAATTAAATATGAATTTAATCCTGGATTCATAATTCGGTCATGTCGCATCAACCATTCGGTAAAAAAGAAATCACGGGAAAGGGCAGTGACGTCATTTTTACAGGAGCAGATAAATGGGGAGGGGAGGTATATTCTGTTATTAACGGTAATAAAATTCCCCTGAGCGATATTTCATCTTGTGAGAAGTCGAATCGCTAAGGGAAACGGCTGAAGAAGGGGGGCGCAGCGCTTTCGGCAAATCCCTTGAAAGGGGGACGGCTGTAGCCACAAGGATAAGTCTGCTGATGATATGGATAATATTGCTATATGCAGAGCTAATTGTCTGACAATTGGCTCTTTTTTTATGTCATTTTTCGCTAAATCTATGCACGCAATTACTGTAATTCCGCGATGTGATAATGCTCTCGTATGGAGAATTGATTTCCGGTTATTACTTAATGAACAACGGCAGTGCGGTGTGCAATTTTTCTAATGCCTTGTTTTACGTCCGATAAAAAAATTAAGTCCGATACTTCCCTACAGAAAAGCGAAATAAAGCTGGAGTTTACCATGCACAAATTTACTAAAGCGCTGGCGGCGATCGGTCTCGCTGCGGTTATGTCACAATCAGCTATGGCTGAAACGCTTAAACTCGGATTTCTGGTGAAACAACCGGAAGAACCCTGGTTTCAAACCGAGTGGAAATTTGCCGATAAGGCCGGCAAAGATTTGGGCTTTGAGGTGATTAAAATTGCGGTCCCGGATGGTGAGAAAACCCTGAATGCCATCGACAGCCTGGCGGCCAGCGGGGCAAAAGGCTTCGTTATCTGCACACCTGACCCGAAACTCGGCTCGGCGATTGTCGCCAAAGCGCGCGGATACGATATGAAAGTCATCACCGTCGATGACCAGTTCGTTAATGCGAAAGGTAAACCGATGGAGAGCGTACCGCTGGTGATGATGGCCGCCAGTGAAATTGGCGCCCGTCAGGGTCAGGAGCTGTACAAAGAGATGCAAAAACGCGGCTGGGATGTGAAGGATACCGGCGTGATGGCGATTACCGCCGATGAACTCGATACCGCCCGTCGCCGTACCACGGGTTCCATCGATGCGCTGAAAGCGGCCGGTTTCCCGGACAAACAGATCTACCGCGTTCCGACTAAATCCAACGATATTCCGGGCGCCTTCGACGCCGGTAACTCGATGCTGGTGCAGCATCCTCAGGTGAAGCACTGGCTGATCGTGGGGATGAATGACAATACCGTGCTGGGCGGCGTGCGCGCCACCGAAGGTCAGGGCTTTAAAGCCGGAGATGTGATTGGCATTGGCATTAATGGTGTGGATGCGGTTAACGAACTCTCTAAAGCGCAGGCGACCGGTTTCTACGGCTCTCTGCTGCCTAGCCCGGATATCCACGGATATAAAACCAGCGAGATGCTCTACAACTGGGTGACCAAAGGCGCAGAACCGCCGAAATTCACGGCGGTCACCGATGTGGTGCTGATCACGCGCGACAACTTCAAAGAAGAGCTGGCGAAAAAAGGGCTGTAAGGCCTGGTTGACCCTGCCTCCCGCACGTTGTGGGAGGCTGAGCATAGAAGAGCGGAGTTGTTATGCAACAGTCTACCCCTTATCTCTCATTTCGCGGCATTACCATGACCTTTCCCGGCGTTAAGGCGCTCTCCGATATTAGCTTTGACTGCTACAGCGGACAGATCCACGCCCTGATGGGGGAAAATGGTGCCGGAAAATCGACGCTGCTGAAGATTCTCAGCGGCAACTATATCCCCACCGCCGGCGACCTGCTGATAGGTGGCCAGCCGCGCGTATTCAGCCACACCACCGAAGCGCTTAACGCCGGAGTGGCAATTATTTATCAGGAGCTGCACCTGATTCCGGAAATGACCGTCGCGGAAAATATCTACCTCGGCCAAATCCCGCATAAGTACGGGTTAGTGAACCGCTCGCTGCTCAACTACGAAGCGCGGCTGCAGCTGGAACATCTGGGGCTGGATATCGACCCGGAAACGCCGTTGAAATACCTCTCTATCGGCCAGTGGCAGATGGTAGAGATTGCCAAGGCGCTCACCCGTAACGCAAAGGTTATCGCCTTTGATGAACCGACCAGTTCTCTTTCGGCGCGCGAGATCGACCATCTGTTTCGCGTTATCCGCGAATTGCGCGAGGAAGGGCGGGTAATTATTTATGTTTCGCACCGCATGGAGGAGATTTTTGCGCTCAGCGATGCGATCACCGTATTTAAAGATGGCCGCTACGTACGCACCTTCGATGATATGCAGGCGGTGAGTCATGACGCGCTGGTGCAGGCGATGGTCGGACGCGAGCTGGGCGATGTTTACGGCTGGAAACCGCGTGAGTATGGCAAAGAGCGTCTGCGCCTGCAGCAGGTCAAAGCGCCCGGCGTCCGCACGCCGGTAGATCTGTCGGTGCGCAGCGGGGAAATCGTCGGCCTGTTCGGGCTGGTCGGGGCCGGGCGCAGCGAGCTGATGAAAGGGTTGTTTGGCGGAACCCGTATTACCGGCGGTCAGGTGTATATCGACGGGCAGGCGATCGATATTCGCAAACCGGCACAGGCCATCGCGGCCGGAATGATGCTGTGCCCGGAAGACCGCAAAGCGGAGGGCATTATTCCGGTCCATTCTGTACGCGACAATATCAATATCAGCGCGCGTCGCCGGCATATTCACGCGGGCTGCATCATTAACAACGGCTGGGAAGCGCACAACGCCGATCGGCATATTCAGTCGCTCAATATTAAAACCCCGGGGCCCGAACAGCTGATTATGAATCTCTCCGGCGGCAACCAGCAGAAGGCGATTCTGGGGCGCTGGCTGTCGGAAGAGATGAAAGTGATCCTGCTGGATGAGCCGACCCGCGGCATTGATGTGGGCGCGAAGCATGAAATTTATAACGTTATCTATTCCCTGGCGGCCTCCGGTGTCGCCGTCGTTTTCGCCTCCAGCGATTTGCCCGAAGTGCTCGGCGTGGCCGATCGTATCGTGGTGATGCGCGAAGGTGAGGTGGCGGGCGAACTGCTGCATGACGATGCCAATGAACAGCAGGCGTTAAGCCTTGCGATGCCAAAAGTGAGCCAGGCGGTCGCCTGAGTAAGGAGTCAATGATGTCCTCTGTTACTACCCCTAATGCCCGCCAGACTTCGTTGAGCTTTGCCCGAATCTGGGATCAGTTTGGCATGTTGGTTGTTTTTGCCGTGTTGTTTATCGGCTGCGTGATTTTTGTGCCCAATTTTGCCTCGTTTATCAATATGAAAGGGCTGGGGCTGGCGATTTCAATGTCCGGTATGGTGGCCTGCGGCATGCTGTTTTGCCTGGCATCCGGGGATTTTGATCTGTCGGTGGCATCGGTCATCGCCTGCGCTGGCGTAACCACGGCAGTGGTGATTAATCTGACGGAAAGCATGTGGATAGGGATTGCCGCCGGTCTGCTGCTGGGGGCAATCAGCGGGCTGGTTAACGGCTTCGTGATTGCCCGGCTGAAAATTAACGCCCTGATCACGACGCTGGCCACCATGCAGATTGTGCGCGGCCTGGCGTATATTATTTCCGACGGGAAGGCGGTCGGCATCGAAGATGAGCGCTTCTTTACCTTAGGTTATGCCAACTGGTTTGGCCTGCCGGCTCCTATCTGGCTGACCGTCGCCTGCCTGATTGTTTTTGGTTTACTGCTCAACAAAACCACCTTTGGCCGCAATACGCTGGCTATCGGTGGCAATGAAGAGGCGGCCCGGCTGGCGGGGGTGCCGGTGGTGCGGACCAAAATCATTATTTTCGTGATCTCAGGCCTGGTTTCTGCCGCCGCGGGGATCATTCTCGCCTCGCGTATGACCAGCGGCCAGCCGATGACCTCGATTGGCTATGAGCTGATCGTCATTTCAGCCTGCGTGCTCGGCGGCGTGTCGCTGAAAGGCGGGATCGGCAAGATCTCTTATGTGGTCGCCGGGATCTTGATCCTCGGCACCGTAGAGAACGCCATGAACCTGCTCAATATCTCGCCGTTCTCTCAGTACGTGGTGCGCGGGGTGATTCTGCTGGCGGCGGTTATCTTCGACCGTTATAAACAAAAAGCAAAACGGGCTGCTTAATAATCCCCCAACCTTTTAGTCTAATCCCTGATTATCGCCAGCGCCCGCTGCGCTGGCGATAGCTATCAAAAATGGCGATCCCGGTCACACTGTCTATACTTACATGGCTAACAATCCGTTAACAACCAGCGTTGCGCTGGCCATGAAAGGAGGAGAACAGGGTGGCTGACAAGATATCTGTACCGCCTGTGCCAACCGAACATCATGCATTTTTCTTTGACCTCGACGGCACGCTTGCCGATATCAAACCTCATCCCGATCAGGTTGTTATCCCCACACCGGCGCTTCAGGCGCTGCGGCAGCTTGCGCACCAGCATAGTGGGGCGGTGGCATTGATTTCAGGGCGCTCAATGGTTGAGCTTGATGCGCTTACCCATCCATACCGGCTGCCGCTGGCCGGTGTTCACGGGGCAGAACGCCGCGATATCAATGGTAAAACGCACATCGTCACGCTTCCTGATGCGCTGCTCCGGGAACTGGATGAGCAGCTACGAGCGGCGCTGGAGACGATGCCGGGGTGTGAACTGGAACACAAAGGCATGGCGTTTGCGCTGCACTATCGCCAGGCGCCGGCGTACCAGAGCGCGGCGCTGTCGCTGGCGCAGGGGATTGTCAAACGTTACCCCATCCTCGCATTGCAGTTGGGTAAGTGCGTGGTGGAGATTAAGCCGCGTGGGGTTAATAAAGGGGAAGCGATTGCGACGTTTATGCAGGAGGCGCCGTTTCAGGGGCGCAAACCGGTATTCGTTGGCGACGATTTGACGGACGAAGCCGGGTTCAGCGTCGTGAATCAACTCGGCGGCATGTCGGTAAAAGTGGGCAAGGGCGACACCCAGGCGCAATGGCGTCTGCCGGATGTCGCGGCCGTTCAGCATTGGTTAATCAGCATCGCAAATAATAAGCAACAACCTGATGCGCAAAATGACAGGAGGGAGGGTTATGGGGCGCTTAGTCGTAATATCTAATCGTATTGCGCCACCGGATGATAAAAAGGCCAGCGCGGGTGGCCTGGCCGTGGGCATTTTGGGCGCACTGAAGGCCGCCGGTGGATTATGGTTTGGCTGGAGCGGAGAAATTGGGGATGACCAGAAGCCGCTAAACACGGTGACGCGAGGCAATATCACCTGGGCCTCGTTTACGCTCAATGAACGGGATCATGACGAATACTACAACCAGTTTTCCAACGCCGTGCTGTGGCCCGCATTCCACTATCGCCTGGATCTGGTGGACTTCCAGCGTCCGTCATGGGACGGCTATCTGCGGGTCAATGCCAACCTGGCGAAAAAGCTTCTGCCGCTGATTGAGCCCGATGATATTTTGTGGATTCATGATTATCATCTGCTGCCTTTTGCCAGCGAGCTGCGCAAGCTCGGGGTCAATAACCGTATCGGCTTCTTTTTGCACATTCCGTTCCCGACGCCAGAGATTTTTAACGCGCTGCCTCCGCATGCCGAGCTTCTTGAGCAGCTCTGTGACTACGATCTGCTTGGCTTCCAGACCGATAACGACAGGCTGGCGTTTCTTGATAGCGTCTCGCTACAGACCCGGGTGGTGACGCGAGAGGGTCGACACCATGAGGCATGGGGCAAACATTTCCGCACCGAGGTTTACCCGATAGGCATCGATCCTGACGAGATTGCACGAAGTGCGAAAGGGCCGCTGCCGCCCAAACTGGCACAGCTGAAAAGCGAGCTTAACGGGGTAAAAAATATCTTCTCCGTCGAGCGACTGGATTACTCTAAAGGCCTGCCGGAGCGCTTTCTCGCCTATGAAGCCCTGCTGGAGAAATACCCGCAGCATCATGGCAAGATTCGCTATACGCAGATTGCGCCGACCTCCCGCGGCGAAGTGCAGGCCTATCAGGATATTCGCCACCAGCTGGAGACCGCCAGCGGCAGAATCAATGGCCAGTACGGACAGCTGGGCTGGACGCCGCTGTACTACCTGAATCAACATTTTGAACGCAAACTGTTGATGAAGATCTTCCGCTATTCCGATGTCGGGTTAGTGACGCCTCTCCGCGACGGCATGAATCTGGTGGCAAAAGAGTTTATTGCTGCCCAGGATCCGCAGAACCCCGGCGTGCTGGTCCTGTCGCAGTTT
This sequence comes from Klebsiella sp. YJ, assembly GCF_002108615.1. Taxonomy (NCBI): domain Bacteria; kingdom Pseudomonadati; phylum Pseudomonadota; class Gammaproteobacteria; order Enterobacterales; family Enterobacteriaceae; genus Klebsiella; species Klebsiella sp. YJ. The sequence goes on along the minus strand of NZ_MTEG01000001.1, from coordinate 180,351 downwards.
GCCGGGGCGGCGAATGAGCTGACCAGCGCGCTGATCGTCAATCCCTACGATCGCGATGAAGTGGCCGCGGCGCTGGATCGCGGTCTGACGATGCCGCTGGCGGAGCGCATTGCGCGTCATGCGGAGATGCTGGCGGTAATCAAGGATAACGATATTCATCGTTGGCAGGAGCGGTTTATCAGCGATTTGCAGCAGGTAGAACCGCGTAGTGAGGAGAGCCGATTGCAACGCAAAGTCTCGACTTTCCCCAAACTGGCGTAGCGCGGTGAGAGGGAAAAGGCTGACGCCAAAGGCGTCAGCCTTTTTCCAGGGAGACCAGTAAAACGTCTACGCCACTGCTGCCGACGATGCTTTTCGCCGAGCAGGTGGCGCGCGAAAACAGGCTGTGGTTGTGATTGCCGCATATCACCAGATCCACGCGATGCTGCCGGCAAAAATCCTTGATGTGGTGGCTAAGTTCGCCGCTGGCGATCGTCACGTTGTCGATAGGGTAATCGGCTTCTTTCGCCAGTCCGGAGAGAAAATCTCGCGTTTCTTCATGCATCAAGTCCCGCAGGTTTTCCAGCATCGGCGCAGCAAACTGGTTATATAACTCCGGGTCGGTGGCCAGCGTGATCAGACTGACTCTGGCATCCAGCGGGCGTGCGATCGAGACCGCCTTATTGATAAGCACGCGGCTTTCCGGCGTTGGGGCGACGGCAACGAGCAGATGAGAATAAGACATCAGGCCTCCTTCAGATACGCGAAATAACCCTTCATACTTTCTTTACTCTCATTTTTTATCTCCCGCAAGACCTGTTCATCACACATTAAACGACTGATTTCTGGTGGAGATAAATCACGTTTTTGCCTGCCAGATTTTATTTTTGGTCATGCGTTTTGTTATAAAGGAAATATCGTTTTATAAATAGGTGATGCCTGTCCGTCGACTCTTTGTATTTTTGCCATGGACGGGAGCGGGCTGGCAAAAATGAAAAGGTAACCCTTTTCCTATACTTCTACTGTAGCCGTGTATCCACTCCCTTTTGGCTAAGCCAGAAAGCTTGTCGGAGTTCACTAAAAAAAAGACACAGGATTTACGGCGATGAAAACACGTAAAATCGGTTTAGTTAATTATCTGGCCTATGGCTCGGGCGACTTCCTTGGCGCCGGGACAACCGCACTGACCGCGGCCTGGCTACTCTACTTCTACACCACCTTCTGCGGCCTTTCCCCCATTGAAGCAACATTGATTTTTGCCACAGCAAGGGTGCTGGACGCGGTGATCAGCCCGCTGATGGGCTTTCTGACCGATAACTTCGGCACAACGTGGCTCGGCAAACGCTTTGGCCGACGTAAATTCTTTATTCTGCTCGGCATCCCCTGCGTGTTCAGCTACTCCATCATGTGGGTTGGCGATATGGGATTCTGGTATTACCTGCTCACCTATCTGCTGTTCGATATCGTCTACACCATGATTCTGGTGCCGTATGAAACGCTGGTACCGGAAATGACGGATGATTTTAAACAAAAAACCAAATTCTCCGGCGCGCGTATTTCGATGGCGCAGATGTCGGCCATTCTGGCGTCATTCCTGCCGGGCATTCTGCTGACCCAGTTTGGAAAGGACAATGCGGTTTCCTTTTTCTACGCAAGCCTCGTGTTCTCTGTGCTGTGCGCGCTGATGCTGACTTTCGTCTGGTTCTTTACCTGGGAACGTCCGCGGGAAGAGTGGTCGGAGGCCGCACTGCGGGCGGAAGAAGAGAAGCGCCATTTGTCTCTGGCTCAGAGCCTCAACCGCCTGTTTATTGAGCTGAGTTCGACGCTGCGGATTAAGATTTTCCGCCAGCACCTGGGGATGTACCTTGGCGGCTATATCGCCCAGGACGTCTTTAATGCCGTTTTTACCTACTACGTGGTGTTTGTGCTGATGCAGGAGGCCTCAATGGCGTCCAACCTGCTGGGCACGATGGCTATCTTCCAGTTTATTGCCGTTATCGCCATGATTCCGCTCTGTATTCGCTTCGGGCCCGCCCCTTCCTATCGTATGGTGGTGGTGCTATTTGGTCTGAGCTCATTGTCCTACGCGATTCTCTATTACGCCGGGCTGAGCGATGTCTACTCGCTGCTGCTGCTGGTCTCTGCCATCGCGGGACTGGGTCGTGGCGGAATCAACTACGTGCCATGGAATACCTACACCTATATCGCGGATGTGGATGAGGTCATTACCGGACAGCGCCGGGAAGGGATTTTTGCCGGCATTATGACCCTGACGCGCAAAGCCTCTCAGGCCGGTGCGGTTATGCTGGTGGGCATTATTATGCAGCTCTCCGGGTTTGTTTCCGGGCAGAAGACCCAGCCCTATGAAGTGAGCCATACCATCCTGTTAATACTGAGCGTAGGCACGCTGTTGGTGCTGGCCTGCGGTTTCCTGGTCTCCCTGCGCTTCAAGCTCAATCTTGCCACGCATAGCGTGCTGCGGGCGGAGACGCTCAAAATGCGTCGGGCGGGCTGCGCACAGCCAGAGCTGACGACAGCGGAAGATCGCGCGGTGGTTGAGATGCTGGCCGGCATGCCGTACGACACGCTGTGGGGAAATAACAATATTGGTTATCTGAACCGCAACAAACCTGCCGCGCCATCGCTGAAGCAGGGTGCTGAAATGAAATCGACATACAACAGAGGGTAGAGAGATGAAGGTGTGGCCTGTCAAACATAGCCCGTTACTGCGTCAGCCGGCGCATTTTATCAGCCGCCATGAACTGCAGTCGCTGATCGAAAAAGTGACCCATAATCTGGTCAATATTCGGGATGACGCGGGGACGTTTCTGCTGCGGCTGGACGACGGGCGGGTCATTGATACCAAAGGGTGGGCCGGTTGGGAGTGGACGCATGGCGTAGGTTTGTACGGTATTCATCAGTACTACCAGCAGACCGGGGATGCGGCGATGCGCGATATTATCGACAGCTGGTTTGCCGACCGCTTCGCCGAAGGGGCGACCACGAAAAACGTGAATACTATGGCGCCATTCCTGACGCTGGCCTGGCGCTATGAAGAGACCGGGAGAGCGGAATATCTGCCCTGGCTCGAGAGCTGGGCGGAGTGGGCGATGCATGAGATGCCGCGCACGGAGCATGGGGGAATGCAGCACATCACGCTGGCGGAAGAGAACCATCAGCAGATGTGGGACGATACGCTGATGATGACCGTACTGCCGCTGGCTAAAATCGGAAAATTGCTCAATCGTCCGCAGTATGTGGAAGAGGCGGTGTATCAGTTTTTACTTCACGTTCAGAACCTGATGGATAGGGAAACCGGGCTGTGGTTTCACGGCTGGAGCTATGACGGTCAGCATAACTTCGCCCGCGCTCGCTGGGCGCGGGGTAACAGCTGGCTGACGATGGTGATCCCCGATTTCCTGGAACTGGTTGATTTACCTGAGCACAGCGCGGTCAGACGCTATTTGATCCAGGTGCTGAACGCGCAAATTGCCGCGCTGGCAAAATGTCAGGATGACAGCGGCCTGTGGCATACGCTGCTGGACGATCCGCACTCGTACCTGGAAGCATCGGCCACCGCCGGATTTGCCTATGGCATTCTGAAAGCGGTGCGTAAGCGCTATGTTGCTGCGGAGTATGCCGAGGTGGCGGAGAAGGCGATTCGCGGGGTGGTGAAAAATATCTCCCCGGAAGGCGAGCTGTTGCAGACCTCGTTTGGTACCGGGATGGGCGGCAATCTCGACTTTTATCGTGAGATCCCGCTGACCTCAATGCCGTATGGTCAGGCAATGGCGATCCTGTGTCTGACGGAGTATTTGCGCAAATACTTCTAAGACAGGATTTGATCGTCCTTGCAGGCCTGAAAAGCGCAGCGCCATCAGGTACTTCCCTGGCGGCGCACGGTTTGCCGGGGTGACAAAACCGCATACAAAAACCCGGCCATGGCCGGGTTTTGCTCTTAGCGACGTTCGACGGCGTCGATGCCAGGTGAAACGATTGCAGACCTGATAAGCGCAGCGCCATCAGGCGATTCCCCGGCGGCGCGCGGCTTGCCGGGGCGACAAATCACCCGTCTGACTTACATCCGCTCGACGGTTTCAATACCCAACGTATCCAGGCCCTGTTTCAGGGTTCTGGCCGTCAGCTGCGCCAGCTTCAGACGGCTGTTGCGTGCGGTATCGCTCTCGGCGGTGATAATCGGGCAATGCTCGTAGAAACCGGAGAACAGGCCGGCCAGATCGTAGAGATAGGCGCACATGACGTGCGGCGTTCCTTCACGGGCCACAACGGTCAGCGTCTCTTCGAACTGCAGCAGGCGCGCGGCCAGCTGCGCTTCACGCGCTTCGGTAATGATCACCGGCGCCGCAGCCAGCGCCTGCTCGTCAACTTCCGCTTTACGGAAGACGGACAGCACGCGGGTATAGGCATACTGCATATACGGCGCGGTGTTGCCTTCGAACGCCAGCATGTTATCCCAGTCAAATACATAGTCGGTGGTGCGGTTTTTGGACAGATCGGCATACTTCACTGCGCCAATACCGACCGCATTGGCCAGCTGTTCCAGCTCAGCGGCAGGCATGTCCGGATTCTTCTCGGCCACCAGGCGGCGCGCGCGCTCCAGCGCTTCATCCAGCAGATCCGCCAGCTTCACGGTACCCCCGGCGCGAGTTTTGAACGGCTTACCATCTTTGCCCAGCATCATGCCGAACATGTGATGTTCCAGCGGCACGGATTCCGGCACATAGCCCGCTTTACGCACGATCGTCCACGCCTGCATCAGGTGCTGGTGCTGACGGGAATCGATGTAGTAGAGTACCCGGTCGGCGTGCAGCGTTTCATAACGATACTTCGCACAGGCGATATCGGTCGTGGTGTAGAGGTAGCCGCCATCCTTTTTCTGGATGATGACGCCCATCGGTTCGCCTTCCTTGTTTTTATACTCATCAAGGAACACCACGGTTGCGCCTTCGCTCTCGACGGCCAGACCTTTAGCTTTCAGATCGGCAACAATGCCTGGCAGCATCGGGTTATACAGGCTTTCACCCATTACGTCATCGCGGGTCAGGGTGACGTTCAGACGATCGTAGGTAATCTGGTTTTGGGTCATGGTGATGTCAACCAGCTTGCGCCACATCTCCAGGAAGTAAGTATCGCCGCCCTGCAGTTTTACTACGTAGTTACGGGCGCGTTCGGCAAAGACTTCATCTTCGTCATAATGCTTTTTGGCATCGCGGTAGAAGCCTTCGAGATCGGACAGCGCCATTTCACCGGCGTTTTCCTGCTGCTGTTTTTCCAGCCAGGCGATCAGCATACCGAACTGAGTGCCCCAGTCGCCCACGTGGTTCGCGCGGATCACCTTATGACCGAGGAACTCAAGCGTACGGACGGCAGCGTCACCGATGATGGTGGAACGCAGATGGCCGACGTGCATCTCTTTGGCGACATTCGGCGCGGAGTAGTCAACGACGATAGTTTGCGCCTGCGGCCGGGCGACGCCCAGACGCTCTGACGCCAGCGCGCTGTTCACATTTTCCGCTAAAAAGGCCGGATCGAGGAAAATATTGATAAAGCCGGGCCCGGCGATTTCAACCTTGTTAGCAATCCCGTTAAGGTCGAGATGAGACAGTACCTGCTCTGCGAGTTGTCGCGGCGCCATACCCAGCTTTTTCGCTACTGCCATCACGCCGTTGGCCTGATAGTCGCCGAACTGGATTTTTGCTGACTGGCGGACCTGAGGTTCGCAATCGGCAGGCGCACCTGCCGCGATCAGGGCCTGGCTGACTTTTTCTGAGAGAAGAGCCTGAATATTCACCGGAATACCTTACGTTTAAGGCGCTATAACCCCTGCGGGGCGGCGCCGGAATGTGGACAAATTAGGGCAGGAGTATACTGCATTTGCGCCCATGCGTCAGCACCGCGCGCGCGTTGCCGGGCGGCACGCTTAATGAATAGCCACTCGACGAACCCGACAGAAGATTCCCGGTTGGTCGCCGCCGGGAAACGCGATAAATTACCCCCCCTTTGACCTGCATTGAGGTGCAATATGGCAAACTGGCAGCAAATTGATGAGCTTAACGATATTTCCGCGGATCTGCCGCGTTTCACCGACGCGTTAAGCGGTCTGGCCAGGCGACTTGGGTTGGATATCGCCCCGCTGGATGCCGACCATATTTCCCTGCGCTGTCACCAAAACGCCACGGCGGAGCGCTGGCGTCGCGGTTTTGAACAATGCGGCACGTTGCTGTCGGAAAACACCATCAACGGTCGACCTATCTGCCTGTTCAAACTGGATGAGCCGGTTGCGGTGGCCCACTGGCGTTTCAGCGTGGTTGAGCTGCCGTGGCCGGGTGAAAAGCGCTATCCGCATGAAGGATGGGAGCACGTTGAAATCGTGCTGCCGGGCGAGGCGGATGCGCTCAATGCTCGCGCGCTGGCGCTGCTGTCTGATGAGGGATTAAGTCAGCCGGGGATTTTTGTCAAAACCAGCTCGCCGAAAGGGGAGCGCGAACGGCTGCCAAACCCGACTCTGGCGGTGACGGACGGCAGCGTCACGATTAAATTTCACCCGTGGTCAATTGAGCAAATTGTCGCCAGCGAACAATCTGATGCGTAACAGTGTGAAGCGACGCGGTTTTTGAACGGATAAATCATGACATGCTGTGTTGCCCGCAGCGTAAAGGAGAAGGAAATGACGCTACTGGAAGTCTGCTGTTACAGCATGGCCTGTGCGCAAGAGGCGCAGCGCTGTGGTGCCGATCGCATTGAGCTCTGCGCCGCGCCACATGAAGGGGGATTAACCCCGTCGCTGGGTGTGCTGAAAACAGTACGCGCAACGGTGACCATTCCGGTGCATCCGATTATTCGCCCGCGCGGCGGTGATTTTTGCTACACCGAGAGCGAGTTTGCGGCGATGCTCGATGATGTGGTGACGGTCAGGGAGCTGGGTTTTCCCGGCGTGGTCATTGGCGTGTTAGATGCGGATGGTCGGGTCGATATCGCGCGCATACAAAAAATCATGGCGGCGGCCGGTTCGCTGGCGGTCACGTTCCATCGGGCTTTTGATATGTGTGCGGATCCGTATCAGGCTTATCGCACGCTGGCCGATTCCGGCGTGGCCCGTATCCTGACATCGGGTCAGCAGGCCAGCGCGGAAAAAGGTCTTTCATTAATTACGGAACTTATTGCCCTGGGGGATACTCCAACCATTATGGCTGGTGCAGGTGTTCGAGCGGCCAACCTGGCGAAGTTTCTTCAGGCTGGCGTAAAAGAAGTCCACAGCTCAGCCGGGCACTGGGTGCCATCGCCAATGCGCTTCCGTCATTCCGGATTGTCGATGTCCGCCGATGCCGACGCAGATGAATATTCGCGCTATGCCGTGAATGGCGTAGCGGTGGCAGAAATGAAGCAAATCATTTCTGCGCAGAGAAGTTAAACCGTTTTTTGCTGCACATCATGTCGCCCAATATGATGATTGCCCGTACCAGGCCCCTGCAATTTCAACAGGGGTCTTTTTTTGACCTTTATTTGCAGCCGGCTGACTTTTTCGCCAGCGACTGCTGGGTTTCGGGTTTGTTGGCAATAATCACCGCGCGCACCGGCGCCGGGTAACCTTCAAGCGTTTTACCGCTGTCGTCGGGGTCGAGGAAGTCAGCCAGTGACTCCGTAATCATCCATTCGGTACGGCGCTGCTCTTCGGTGGTGGTAGCGCAGACATCGACAATCCGCACATCGACAAATCCACACTTCTCCAGCCACATTTTCAACGCCGCGGCCGACGGAATAAAGTAGACGTTGCGCATCTGCGCATAGCGGTCGCCCGGGACCAGAACGGTATTTTCATCCCCTTCGACCACCAGCGTCTCCAGCACCAGTTCGCCACCGTCGACCAGCTGATCTTTGAGCTGCCATAAATGGTCGAGCGGCGAGCGGCGGTGGTACAGCACGCCCATCGAAAAGACGGTATCGAAGGCGTTCAGTGCCGGAAGCTGCTCAATGCCCAGCGGCAACAGGTGGGCACGCTGATCGTTACCCAGCAGCTTACGCACCGCTTCAAACTGGCATAAAAACAGCTGTGTCGGGTCAATCCCGACCGCCAGATGCGCGCCGGCGCCGATCATGCGCCACATGTGATATCCGCTGCCGCAGCCAACGTCGAGAATCGTGCGTCCGGTCAGATCGGAGAGGTGCGGCAATACGCGCTCCCATTTCCAGTCAGAACGCCATTCGGTATCGATATTCACGCCGTACAGCGAGTATGGCCCTTTGCGCCAGGGCATCAGGTTTTTCAGCAGATTCTCTACGCGCAGCCGATGGCCTTCGCTTAGCGGCGTTTCGCTTTCGGCGGTGACGCTATGCAGCAGGTCCAGGCGATACGGAGCCAGTTCCGGCAGAAACTCTACGGCCCGTTCCCACTCGCGGAATTTGCCGTGCAGAGCTTCCCGTTGCCAGGCCGCTACCTGGGCGGGGAGTGTCTCCAGCCAGTGAGATAGCGGGCTGAGGGCAATACGTTGATAAAAATGATTGAAATCGATCATGCTTTTTCCTCTGATTTCACCGCCACCAGTGAACCAAAGTTAAAGCACTGGAACCACAATTCGGCATGTTCAAACCCGGCTTTATGCAGGCGGGCTTTGTGCGTTTCGACCGAATCGGTCAACATGACGTTTTCCAGCATGCTGCGCTTCTGGCTGATTTCCAGTTCGCTGTAGCCATTGGCACGCTTAAAGTCGTGATGCATGTTGAACAGCAGTTCGCCAACATGCGCATCTTCAAAACTGAATTTTTCGGACAGCACCAGCGCGCCACCGGGATTCAGCCCCTGGTAAACCTTATCCAGAATGGCCTGGCGTTCGTCGGGGGCCAGAAACTGAATGGTGAAGTTCAGCACCACCATGGAGGCGTTGTCGATGGTAATATCACGAATATCGCCTTCCACAACCTCGACCGGCGTTGGCGCTTTATAGGCATCGATGTGGCGACGGCAGCGTTCGACCATCGCCGAAGAGTTATCCACCGCGACAATTTTGCAGCCAGGGTGGGCAATGTTACGCCGGATAGAGAGCGTTGCCGCTCCAAGCGAGCAGCCGAGGTCGTAAACCTGGGTATCGGGCTGAACGAAGCGTTCAGCCAGCATGCCGATCATAGAAATGATATTGGAATAGCCGGGCACGGAGCGCTGGATCATATCCGGGAAGACTTCAGCAACCCGTTCATCAAAGGTCCAGTCGCCGAGGCTGGCAATCGGCGCGGAAAAAAGCGTATCGCGGTGAGACATAACGTTAAACCCGAAAAAACGAAAACGGCGTATTGTGCGCTAATGTAAGGAGAAAACCAACTCCCAGGGCATATACCACAGATTCGCGAGCACCATCAGCAACAGGGCGCACCAGGTGGCGCTCATTCCGGAGCGACGCCAGCTGAAAAGCCGGTGGTGAAAACCGTAGGAGTGCATCAGTCGTCCGGCAATCAGCAAGATACCGCAGACGTGCACCATCCAGTTCTGCGCGCCATTCATCTCCATAAACAGCAGCAGGATGATGCCAATGGGGACATACTCAACGGCGTTGCCGTGCACGCGGATAGCAACCTGTAGTTCGCTAAACCCTCCGTCACCATACCCGACGTGGTATTGCGTGCGCAGACGTACAACATCAAAAGAAAACTTAATTAGCAATAACGCACCCAACACCGCGTACAGCGCGCTGACCATACAAAAAACTCCCTTTCACTCTTTGAGATGGCTCCGATTAGCATAGCAGGATATCAGAAAAGCGCGGTTTGCTGCGGAATTGACGGTGCGCTCCCGACCTCTGGCATCACCCGGCGTAAATCTTCCCAAAGCGTGCTGACCAGCTCCGGGGCCTGTGCGATGTCCGGGGTGTGGAGAAATAAATAGGGCGTTGTCGACTGACGCCATTTGGCTAAGGTCTGCAGCCAGACGCCAAACAGCCGGTGATTGTGGACCATGTCATCGCTGCCGATAAAGCGAACCAGCGGATTCCCCGCCGTGACCACGGCATGAACCGGAAGCTTGGGTTTTTTACGCTGGGCGTCGATCATGGCCGGATTTCGCGCGACGGCGCTATGCACCGGGCGGCTGTCGAGGATGGCGCGATTCACGTTACGCTGATGCAGCCCGCGATTGAGCGCCTTTTCGGCGTCCCCTTTGGCGAAAAACTCCGGATGCCGCACTTCGACGCCATAGGTGAATGAGGTCGGCAGAGTATCGAGAAAGTGCCACAGGGCAGGGAGGTCGCCGGGGCCAAAGGTGGCGGGCAGCTGCAGCCAGTACTGGCCAATACGCGTTTCCAGCGGCGCCAGACGAGTAAAAAACTCGTGGCTCAAGTCGTCGCAATGGCGCAGGGCGGCCTGATGCGAAATGGTGGCCGGGAATTTAAAGCAGAAGCGAAAATTATCGTGGGTTTGCTCATACCAGCGGGCGACGATTTCCGCCTTCGGCAAGGCGTAAAGGGTCGTATTACCCTCCACGCAGTTAAAGTGGCGAGCATACTCTTCAAGGCTGGTGATGCCCAGACGCACCCACTTCGGGTGCGACCATTGCGGGAGCCCGATATAAATCATAAGGCGGAGAGCACGTCCTCGGTGCTGCGCACGCGGGCGATGCGCGGGAAAATATGGGTCATGCTGCCCTGGTGCTGCTCGGCTGAGGCGGCGCTGCAGGCGTCTTCGACGATAACCAGGTTGAAGCCCAGCTCCCAGGCATTACGCGCGGTGGATTCAACGCCGATGTTGGTGGAGATGCCACAGAGAATAATGGTATCAATACCGCGACGGCGTAGCTGCAGTTCGAGGTCAGTACCATAGAAGGCGCCCCACTGGCGTTTGGTGACTTCGATATCGCCGTCCTGTTTGCCCAGCGCCTGCGGCCAGGCCCACCAGTTGTCCGGCAGGGCGTGCCCGCCGGCCTGCGCGTCAACCGGCTGTTTCAGCGCTTCGGCAAAATCAGCGGACCAGCCGACGCGGACCATGATGACCGGCGAGCCTTGTTGACGGCACTTTTCGGCCAGACGGGCTGCGCGCGTTACCACGTCATCGGCACGATGCGGCCCGCCGGCGAAGGGCAAAATACCCTCTTGCAGATCGATGACAACGAGCGCAGTTTTTTTCGCATTGAGTTCTAACATGGTATCCCCGTATCTTCTTCTGTGGTTTGACCGTTACAATACCGTTGCCGATCCGGCTCATGGGTAACAATTTTTGTTAATTTTTGTGAGCACAGGCAATAAGCGTACAGCAAAGCAACGTACAAACTGCATCGGGCTTATCGTGCGGCGGAAATTCTATTATAATGGCCGCCTTTTTTCATTCAGTTGTGACATTCAGCTAAAGCTGCGACTCCGTCGCCTGCGAGGCAGGCACAATCCGCCTGCGGCTAAGTTAAGGGATATCTCATGCGTACAGAATATTGCGGACAGCTACGTCTGTCCCACGTGGGGCAGCAGGTGACTCTGTGTGGTTGGGTCAACCGTCGTCGTGATCTTGGTAGCCTTATCTTCATTGATATGCGTGACCGCGAAGGCATCGTGCAGGTGTTTTTCGATCCGGATCGTGCGGAGGCGTTAAAGCTGGCTTCCGAACTGCGCAATGAGTTTTGCATCCAAATCACCGGTACCGTACGCGCGCGCGACGAAAAAAACGTCAACAGCGAGATGGCCACCGGCGACATCGAAGTGCTGGCCTCTTCGCTGACGATCATCAACCGTGCAGAAGCGCTGCCGCTTGACTCCAATCACGTCAACACCGAAGAAGCGCGACTGAAATACCGTTACCTGGACCTGCGTCGTCCGGAAATGGCTCAGCGCCTGAAAACTCGTGCGAAAATCACCAGCTTCGTGCGCCGCTTTATGGACGATCACGGTTTCCTCGATATCGAAACCCCGATGCTGACCAAAGCGACCCCGGAAGGTGCGCGTGACTATCTGGTTCCGAGCCGCGTGCACAAAGGCAAATTCTACGCGCTGCCGCAGTCTCCTCAGCTGTTTAAACAGCTGCTGATGATGTCCGGTTTTGACCGTTACTATCAGATAGTTAAATGCTTCCGTGACGAAGACCTGCGTGCAGATCGCCAGCCGGAATTCACCCAGATCGATGTGGAAACCTCCTTTATGACCGCGCCGCAGGTGCGTGAAGTCATGGAAGAGCTGGTTTACAAACTGTGGCTGGACGTGAAGGGCGTCGACCTGGGCAAATTCCCGGTGATGACCTTTGCGGAAGCCGAGCGCCGCTTCGGTTCTGATAAGCCGGATCTGCGTAACCCGATGGAGCTGGTCGATATTGCCGACCTGGTGAAGGCCGTGGAGTTTGCCGTCTTCTCCGGCCCGGCCAATGATGCCAAAGGGCGCGTCGCTGCGCTGCGCGTGCCGGGTGGCGCTGCGCTGACCCGTAAACAAATTGATGAGTATGGCAAGTTCGTGCAGATCTATGGCGCGAAAGGTCTGGCTTACATGAAAGTCAACGAGCGTGCGAAAGGTCTCGAAGGCATCAACAGCCCGGTAGCGAAATTCCTCACCGCGGAAATCGTTGAGGCGATCCTTGAGCGCACCGGCGCCCAGGATGGCGACATGATTTTCTTCGGCGCCGACAACAAGAAAGTGGTTGCCGATGCGCTGGGCGCGCTGCGTCTGAAGCTGGGTAAAGACCTGAGTCTGACCGACGAAACCAAATGGGCGCCGCTGTGGGTGATCGACTTCCCGATGTTCGAAGATGATGGTGAAGGCGGTCTGACCGCGATGCACCACCCGTTCACGTCGCCGAAAGACATGACCGCGGAAGAGCTGAAAGCCGCGCCGGAAACCGCGATCGCCAACGCCTACGATATGGTGATCAACGGTTATGAAGTGGGCGGCGGTTCCGTCCGTATCCACAATGGCGACATGCAGCAGACGGTATTCGGCATCCTGGGCATCAACGAACAGGAACAGCGTGAAAAATTCGGCTTCCTGCTGGACGCGCTGAAATACGGTACGCCGCCGCACGCGGGTCTGGCCTTCGGTCTTGATCGTCTGACCATGCTGCTGACCGGTACCGATAATATCCGTGACGTTATTGCCTTTCCGAAAACCACCGCCGCGGCCTGTCTGATGACCGAAGCGCCGAGCTTTGCTAACCCGACTTCCCTGGGCGAGTTAGGTATTCAGGTTGTGGCGAAAGAGACAAAAGAGTCTCCGGAGAATAAGTAAGATGTCATTCAAGCTTCCCGTTTCCGTTCTGGTGGTCATTTATGCCGAAGATACGAAGCGGGTGCTGATGTTGCAGCGACGCGACGATCCCGCCTTCTGGCAGTCGGTAACCGGCAGCCTGGAAGCGGGGGAGACCGCAGCGCAAGCCGCCGTGCGTGAAGTAAAGGAAGAGGTCGCGATTGATGTTGCTCATGAGCAGCTGACCTTAATGGACTGTCAGCGCACGGTGGATTTCGAGATATTTTCTCATTTACGTCATCGCTACGCGCCGGGCGTTGAGCGCAATACGGAGTTTTGGTTCTGTCTTGCGCTCCCTCATGAACGCCAGATTGTCTTCACGGAACATCTGGATTACCGCTGGGTCAATGCGGCAGACGCTGCCGCATTGACCAAGTCGTGGAGTAACCGGCAGGCGATTGAAGAATTTGTAATTAACGCCGACTAGTCTTCCCAGCCGTTTGCAGGTCGAAAGGCTGTGGGAAGCAGGCATTTTTGGAGAGTTTTTTATGGCAGGTCATAGTAAATGGGCCAACACCAAACACCGCAAAGCGGCACAGGATGCCAAGCGCGGTAAGATCTTTACTAAAATCATTCGTGAGCTGGTTACCGCAGCGCGCCTGGGCGGCGGCGATGTCGCTTCCAACCCGCGTCTGCGTGCGGCAGTGGATAAAGCGCTGTCCAACAACATGACCCGCGACACGCTGAACCGCGCTATCGCCCGTGGCGTAGGCGGCGATGAAGACGCAAACATGGAAACCATCATTTATGAAGGTTACGGCCCAGGCGGCACCGCGGTCATGGTTGAATGTCTGAGTGACAATCGCAACCGTACCGTGGCTGAAGTGCGTCACGCTTTCAGCAAAACCGGCGGCAACCTCGGTACCGATGGTTCCGTGGCCTATCTGTTCAGCAAAAAAGGGGTGATCTCTTTTGAAGCGGGCGACGAAGACGTCATCATGGAAGCCGCGCTGGAAGCCGGTGCGGAAGACGTCGTGACCTATGACGATGGCGCGATTGACGTCTACACCGCGTGGGAAGAGATGGGCGCGGTGCGCGATGCGCTGGAAGCGGCTGGCCTGAAGGCTGACGTGGCCGAAGTATCGATGATTCCTTCAACCAAAGCGGATATGGATGCGGAAACAGCGCCCAAACTGCTGCGTCTGATCGATATGCTGGAAGACTGCGACGACGTGCAGGAAGTGTATCATAATGGCGAGATCTCTGATGAGGTCGCAGCAACGCTGTGATACCCGTAATCTTTCAGCCCACAGCGGTGTTGGCTCTCCCCGCTCACCCCGGTCAGGGAGTGAATCTACGCTCCCGGGGATTCGCGGCAGGGCCGCCTGGCTGTGAACTGAAATATTCAGGGGCTCAGGGATTAGTTATTACCGGAGGTGCGTGATGGCGATTATTCTCGGCATTGACCCGGGGTCACGCATTACCGGTTATGGCGTGATTCGTCAGGTCGGGCGACAGCTGAGCTATCTTGGCAGCGGCTGTATTCGGACCAAAGTCGACGATTTACCGTCGCGCCTGAAGCTGATTTACGCTGGCGTGACGGAAATTATCACCCAGTTTCAGCCGGACTATTTCGCCATTGAGCAGGTGTTTATGGCGAAAAACGCCGACTCAGCGCTGAAGCTGGGGCAGGCGCGCGGCGTGGCGATTGTCGCGGCGACCAATCAGGACCTTCCGGTCTTTGAGTATGCCGCAAGGCAGGTTAAGCAAACCGTGGTCGGCATCGGCAGCGCGGAAAAAAGCCAGGTGCAGCACATGGTGCGCACGCTGCTTAAACTTCCCGCCAACCCCCAGGCGGACGCGGCGGATGCGCTGGCTATCGCCATTACCCACTGCCACGTCAGTCAGAACGCGGCTCAGATCAGCGAGACGCGGCTCAATCTGGCGCGTGGCCGCTTACGATAACCTCAAATCAGGCTGGATATTCATCCAGCCTTTTTTTATGATACCGCAGATACTTTAGCCCTTAACGCAGGAGCTCCATGTGATAGGCAGACTCAGAGGCATCGTTCTCGAAAAACAACCCCCGCTTGTATTACTGGAAACGGGAGGCGTGGGCTATGAAGTACATATGCCAATGACCTGTTTTTATGAACTGCCGGATGTGGGTAACGAGGCCATCGTTTTTACCCATTTTGTCGTTCGCGAAGATGCGCAGCTGCTCTATGGTTTTAATAACAAGCAGGAACGCACCCTGTTTAAAGAGCTGATTAAAACCAACGGCGTCGGGCCAAAGCTGGCGCTGGCGATTCTCTCCGGCATGTCGGCGCAGCAGTTTGTTAATGCCGTAGAGCGTGAGGAGCTGGCTGCCCTGGTGAAACTGCCGGGTATCGGTAAGAAAACCGCTGAGCGTCTGATCGTTGAAATGAAAGACCGGTTCAAAGGTCTGCACGGCGATCTGTTTACGCCAGCGACGGATCTGGTGCTGACTTCACCGGCTGGCCCGTCTGATGACGATGCGGAGCAGGAAGCGGTTGCCGCGCTGGTGGCGCTGGGCTATAAACCTCAGGAGGCCAGCCGGATGGTGAGTAAAATCGCGCGCCCGGATGCTAACAGTGAAATGCTAATTCGTGAAGCGCTCCGCGCCGCGTTGTGAGGTAAGGGATGATTGAAGCAGACAGGCTGGTTTCAGCAGACAGCACCGGGTTTGAAGAGTCGGCCGATCGCGCAATCCGCCCCAAATTACTGGCAGAGTATGTCGGTCAACCGCAGGTGCGTTCGCAAATGGAGATTTTTATCCAGGCGGCAAAGCTGCGCGGGGATGCGCTCGATCACCTGCTGATCTTTGGCCCGCCGGGGCTTGGGAAAACCACCCTGGCAAATATCGTCGCCAATGAGATGGGCGTCAACCTGCGCACCACCTCCGGTCCGGTGCTCGAGAAGGCGGGCGATCTGGCCGCCATGCTCACCAATCTCGAACCCCACGACGTGCTGTTTATTGATGAAATACACCGCCTTTCGCCGGTGGTGGAAGAGGTACTGTATCCGGCGATGGAAGATTACCAGCTGGATATCATGATCGGCGAAGGGCCAGCGGCGCGGTCGATCAAAATCGACCTGCCGCCGTTTACCCTGATTGGCGCCACGACGCGCGCGGGGTCGTTAACCTCGCCGCTGCGTGACCGTTTCGGAATTGTACAGCGGCTGGAGTTTTACCAGGTCCCTGACCTGCAGCATATCGTCAGCCGCAGCGCCCGCTTTATGGGCCTGGAAATGAGCGACGAAGGGGCGCTGGAAGTGGCGCGCCGGGCGCGCGGTACGCCGCGTATCGCCAACCGTCTGCTGCGCCGGGTACGTGACTTTGCCGAGGTACGCCACGATGGCACCATATCGCTGGACATCGCCGCCCAGGCGCTGGACATGCTGAATGTTGATGCGGAAGGGTTCGATTATATGGACCGCAAACTTTTGCTGGCGGTCATCGATAAATTCTTCGGCGGCCCCGTCGGCCTGGATAACCTGGCGGCGGCGATTGGCGAAGAGCGGGAAACGATCGAGGATGTTCTGGAACCGTATCTGATCCAGCAAGGCTTTTTGCAGCGCACGCCGCGTGGGCGGATGGCGACGGTACGCGCCTGGAATCACTTCGGCATCACGCCGCCGGAAATGCCGTAATCTGCCTCCCGGCAGGTGAGCTGTGTCCATGTCCCGGCAGGGAGGATGACCCCGGTCGACTCGGCGTGACCGGGGAAGAGGGCATCGGTCAGGTGGCCGATTTTTTCATCATGCTGAAGATAAACAGCAGCGCGGCGCACAGCACCACGGACGGGCCAGCGGGGGTATCGTAAAACGCCGAGAAGGTCAGCCCACCGGTCACCGCGATAATCCCCACCCCAACGGCAGCTGCGGCCATCTGCTCCGGCGTACGGGCAAAGCGGCGCGCCGTGGCGGCAGGAATGATCAGCAGCGAGGTAATAATCAACGCGCCGACGAACTTCATGGCGACGCCAATGGTCAGCGCGGTGACCAGCATCAGCAGCAGTTTCACCCGCTGCAGCTTCACGCCATCGACAAACGCCAGATCGGGGCTGATGGTCATCGATAGCAAGTTGCGCCACTGCCAGAGCAGGATCGCCAGCACAATCACCACGCCAATGGCGATAGAGATCAAATCTTCCGGCGTTACCGCCAGTAAATCGCCAAACAGATAGGCCATCAGGTCGACGCGAATATTCGACATCAGGCTAACCACTACCAGACCCAGCGACAGCGCGCTGTGCGCCATAATCCCCAGTAAGGTATCGAGCGCCAGATGCGGGCGTTTTTCCAGCCACACCAGGCCGCCTGCCAACATTAAGGTCACGGCGATCACCGCATAAAACGGATTCACGTTAAGCAGCAGGCCGAAGGCCACGCCAAGCAAAGAGGCATGAGCTAACGTATCGCCGAAATAGGACATCCGGCGCCAGACCACGAACGACCCGAGCGGTCCTGCCGCACAGGCAAGCATAATACCGGCCAGCCAGCCGGGTAACAGGAGTTCAATCATCAGCGCTCATTTCCCCTACGCAGTACAATCCGCCCCTGCAGGTCATGGCGGTGATTATGATGGTGGCGATAGATCCCCAGCTGTTCCGCCCCGCGCTGGCCAAACATCGAGATAAACTGCGGATGCAGGGAGACCACTTCCGGGGTGCCGGAACAGCAAATATGTTGATTCAGGCACAGCACCTCATCGGTTTTCGCCATCACCAGATGCAGATCGTGGGAGACCATCAGCACCGAGCAATCAAGTTCCTGACGCAGCTGGTTTATCAGATCGTACAAGGCAACCTGTCCGTTAACGTCGACGCCCTGCGTGGGTTCATCCAGCACCAGCAGCTGCGGCTGGTTCAGCAGGGCCCGGGCCAGCAGCACGCGCTGGGTCTCGCCACCGGAGAGTTTTTGCATCGGCGCTTCAATCAGGTGCCCGGCCTGGACACGTTTCAGCGCCGGCAGGATATCCTGCTTACGGGTGCCGGGACGTAAGCGCATGAACCGGCTGACGGTCAGCGGCATCGTGGCATCCAGATGCAGTTTTTGTGGGACGTAGCCAATCCGCAGATTGTTCTCGCGCTTGATAACACCGTCACTCGGTGCTACCAGTCCAAGAACCACCCGCACGAGCGTGGATTTGCCTGCGCCATTAGGGCCGAGTAAGGTCAAAATTTTGCCGGGCTTTAGCGTCAGCGAAATGTCAGACAGTACGCGTCGTTGGCCGAAGGCGACCGAGACGTTTTCGAGAGTTACAAGATTTGTCATGTCAAATTAGGGGTTGCACAAGCGAGTGAATGTTATAATATCACATCTTTCTCATTCATTACGATGACTAGACGCATTATGTTACATAAAAATACGCTTCTTTGCGCTGGACTTGGCGCCGTTTTTTTGTTCGCTCAGACCTCTACGGCGAATGCCGCCGTGGTTACCTCAATGAAACCCTTAGGCTTTATCGCTTCCGCTATCGCTGATGGAGTCACGGAGACCCAGGTGCTCCTGCCTGACGGCGCTTCAGAGCATGATTATTCACTGCGTCCTTCCGATGCAAAACGCTTACAGAACGCAGACTTAGTGGTCTGGATTGGTCCAGAGATGGAAGCATTCATGGACAAGTCAACGCAAAGCATTGCGTCGAATAAAAAGGTGACCATTGCTGAGCTTGCCGGCGTGAAACCGCTGCTCATGAAAGGGGCGGATGACGACGATGACGATCATGGCCACGAACACGCCGCAGGTGAAAATAGTGACGGCGATCACCATCATGGTGTTTACAATATGCATCTGTGGTTATCCCCAGAGATAGCGCGGCTTTCAGCGGTTGCAATCCACGATAAATTATTGGAACTTATGCCGCAGAGTCGAGCCAAACTTGACGCTAACCTGAAAGAATTTGAGGCAAAATTAGCTTCAACCGATAAGCAGGTGAGTAACGAGCTCGCACCGCTGAAAGGAAAAGGGTATTTCGTTTTTCATGATGCCTATGGCTACTTTGAAAAACACTACGGTCTGACCTCACTGGGGCATTTTACCGTAAACCCTGAAATACAGCCCGGTGCGCAGCGTTTACACGAAATCAGAACACAGCTGGTTGAGCAAAAAGCCACGTGCGTTTTTGCTGAGCCACAGTTCAGGCCAGCCGTTATAGAAGCTGTTGCCAGGGGCACCTCTGTGCGCATGGGGACTCTGGACCCTCTTGGTACCGGGATTAAGCTGGGTAAAGAAAGTTACCCGCAGTTCCTCGACCAACTGGCGAAACAGTATTCGAGCTGCCTGAAAGGAGATTAACGAGGAAGTGAATACGTGCAACAGATAGCCCGCGCTGTCACTCAGGCATTCAACAATTTGCCACGACCTCACCGCGTCATGCTGGGGTCGTTGAGCGTTCTGACATTAGCGGTCGCCGTCTGGCGACCCTATATCTACCATCCGGAATCCGCCCCTATCGTCAGGACGATTGAGCTGGAAAAAAGCGAAATCCGTTCTCTGCTGCCGGAAGCCTCCGAGCCTATCGACCAGGCGCCGCAGGAAGAAGAAGCCATTCCTCAAGATGAACTGGATGATAAAGCCGACAGCGAGTCAGGCGGCCACGAATATGTGGTCTCCACTGGCGATACGCTGAGCAGCATCCTCAACCAGTATGGCATCGATATGGGCGATATCGCCCAGCTCTCCTCCGCCGACAAAGAGTTGCGCAACCTGAAAATTGGTCAGCAGCTCTCATGGACCTTAACGGCAGAGGGGGATTTGCAAAGTCTGACGTGGGAAATGTCGCGTCGTGAAACCCGCACCTACAACCGGGTCGCGAACGGCTTTAAAATGAGCAGCGAGCTGCAGAAAGGGGATTGGGTCAACAACGTGCTGAAAGGCACCGTGGGCGCCAGCTTTGTTGCCAGCGCTCGTGAAGCCGGACTGACCAGTACGGAAGTGAGCGCGGTGATCCGGGCGATGCAGTGGCAGATGGACTTCCGCAAGCTGAAAAAAGGCGATGAGTTCTCGGTATTGATGTCGCGCGAAATGCTTGACGGGAAACGGGAACAGAGCCAGCTGCTGGGCGTGCGTTTGCGTTCAGAGGGCAAGGATTATTACGCGATTCGTGCGGAAGACGGTAAGTTCTACGATCGTAACGGTACCGGTCTGGCGAAGGGCTTTATGCGCTTCCCGACGGCGCGCCAGTTCCGCGTCTCTTCGAACTTTAATCCGCGTCGTCTGAATCCGGTGACCGGGCGCGTCGCTCCGCACCGCGGCGTCGATTTTGCGATGCCGCAGGGGACGCCGGTTCTGGCGGTCGGCGATGGTGAAGTGGTGGTGGCTAAGCGCAGCGGCGCGGCGGGATACTATGTGGCCGTACGCCATGGCCGTACCTATACCACCCGCTATATGCACCTGCGTAAACTGCTGGTGAAACCGGGGCAGAAAGTGAAGCGCGGCGATCGTATTGCGCTGTCGGGTAACACCGGACGTTCTACCGGTCCGCATCTGCACTATGAAGTGTGGATTAACCAGCAGGCCGTGAACCCATTAACGGCGAAACTGCCGCGTACCGAAGGGTTGAGCGGTTCCGATCGCACCGATTATCTGGCGCAGGTCAAAGAGGTCATCCCGCAGCTGCGGTTTGACTAGCAGAATGTCAATGCAAGCCGGTGCCTGTCGCGCGCCGGCTTTTTCTTTTGTAGGTTCCCCATCGTATCGCTAAACTATACCCACAATAAGTCGTCTTACGGCTTCTGAGGCTGCAACTTGCGGTTTGACGGGATTACCCCATTATCTTTTTTTATGCAGTACGGCTGTGGACTGGGCATGGAAACGAAAAAAAATAATATTGAGTTTATTCCAAAGTTTGAAAAATCCTTTTTACTCCCGCGCTACTGGGGCGCCTGGCTGGGGGTTTTTGCGTTTGCCGGCATTGCCCTGACGCCTCCCTCTTTTCGCGATCCGATCCTCGGTAAACTGGGACGTGCGGTGGGTCGGCTGGCGAAAAGCTCGCGCCGTCGTGCGCAGATAAACCTGCTGTACTGCTTCCCGGAAAAGAGCGAGCAGGAGCGCGAGGCTATTATCGATGAAATGTATATGTCGGCGCCGCAGGCGATGGTCATGATGGCCGAGCTGGGTCTGCGGGATCCTGCACATATTCTTTCCCGCGTCGACTGGCAGGGCAAAGAGATCATCGAAGAGATGCAGCGCAATAACGAAAAGGTGATCTTCCTGGTGCCGCACGCCTGGGGAGTGGATATTCCGGCCATGTTGATGGCCTCGGGCGGTCAGAAAATGGCGGCAATGTTCCATAACCAGGGGAATCCGGTCTTTGACTACGTGTGGAATACCGTCAGACGTCGCTTTGGTGGGCGCATGCACGCGCGTAACGATGGCATTAAACCGTTTATCCAGTCGGTCCGCCAGGGCTACTGGGGCTACTATTTGCCCGACCAGGATCACGGTGCCGAGCACAGCGAGTTCGTCGATTTCTTTGCGACCTATAAAGCCACCTTACCGGCGATTGGCCGGCTGATGAAGGTCTGCCGCGCGCGCGTGGTGCCGCTGTTTCCGGTCTATGATGGTAAAACCCATCGTCTGACGGTGCTGGTACGTCCGCCGATGGATGACCTGCTGGACGCCGATGATCACACGATCGCGCGACGAATGAATGAAGAGGTCGAGATTTTCGTCAAGCCGCATACCGAGCAATATACCTGGATCCTCAAGTTGCTGAAGACGCGTAAGCCGGGGGAAATCGAGCCTTATAAGCGCAAAGAACTCTTCCCGAAAAAGAAATAGCGTCAGCCTGTGCCTCCACCGGCGTAGTAAAAGAGAGCCGATGAACCTGCCGGGTTCATCGGCTGTATTGTTTGAGTAAAGCCGTCTGCTCGCTAATCAACCGGTAGCGATATTCCGGTCGACCGGTGAGGCCGTAGTGATTATTGGTGAAGAGAATCCCCGTCTTTTCCAGCCAGATTAAATACTTACGGCACGAAACTCTGGAGATTTGCAGCGCGTTGGCGATCTCATTTGTCGAGAAGGCGTTCTCCTGATGGCTATCAATCCATTGGCACACCAGGCGCAGCGTTTGCGGCGTTAATCCCTTAGGTAAGCGGCGGGCGTTATCCGGGCGCTGAATACCGCTGCGCAGTAAATCGTCAACATCGGACTGCTCGTAGCGGGATTTGGCGTGCTGCAGCTCGCGTCGTTTGCGCCATGTCAGCAGCGCCTCTTCAAAACGCGGGAACTGAAACGGTTTAATTAAATAATCAACCACGCCATAGCGCATCGCCGTCTGGACGGTTGCCGCATCGGCGGCGGAAGTAATCATGATCGCATCGATACTGCGGGAGCTCGTACGCAGGATGGGCAGCAGATCCAGTCCGTTCTCTCGCTGCATGTACACATCCAGCAGGATCAAATCGATCGCGGGTACATGGTTCAGCATCTGCTCAGCTTCCGCCAGCGTTGAGGCGATACCACAGCAGCGAAAGTCGGCGACCCTGCTGATAAACAGCCGGTTCAGCTCTGCAACCATCGAATCATCATCCACAATAAGCACATTGAACATGCGCGGTTCCTTTGACTATCGGGAAGCAGGGGAGTCGACGCCTGGATGCTTCCCGCAGGATTAATGAAGGAACGTGTCGCTACAGCGATGAACGCTTATAGGAGGTGTAACGCGCGTGCCAGAAGGTTTTATCAATATTCGCGATCAGCTCTTCCTCGCTGAGTTTTTCGGCGACGCCTTCGGCCTGGGCCACCAGAGCGACATCAAGAGCAATGGCCCGGGAAATCATCTCAATCTCTTCCACCGGGGGTAATAACCCGCCTTTGCCGGTGGTGGCTAACGGCGAGTGGGCCGCCAGCGTTTTACTGCAGGTTATCAGCATGGCTTCGGTGACGCGCTCCGCCTTGGTCGCCAGGATGCCTAACCCCAGTCCTGGGAAAATATAGGCGTTGTTGCACTGAGCGATATCGTAGGTCGCCCCCTGACAGAACACCGGTTCGAACGGGCTGCCGGTGGCGATCAGCGCGTTACCCTGAGTCCATTCCAGCAAGTCTTTCGGCTGTGCTTCGGCGCGGGAGGTTGGGTTAGAGAGCGGCATCACGATCGGCCGTGGGCAGTGGCGGTGCATCTCTTTGATTATCGCTTCGCTGAACAGACCCGGCTGGCCGGATACGCCAATAAGCACGGTCGGGTGCACATTGCGCACCACATCCATCAACGACAGGTTGGCAGAGGTTACATCCCAGTGGGCTATAGCCTCCCGCGGCGTCACGAGGCTTTGCTGAAAATCGAGCAGATTGGGCATCTCATCGGTCAGTAAACCAAAGCGATCGACCATGAAGACCTGGCTGCGGGCTTCTTTCTCCGATAAACCATCATCAACCATCAGCGCAATAATTTTTTCGGCAATACCGCAGCCGGCGGAACCGCCGCCGAGGAACACAACCCGCTGGTCGCGCATACGGGTGCCTGCCACCGCGGCGGCGGCAATCAACGTACCGGTCGTGACGGCGGCTGTTCCTTGGATATCATCGTTGAAACAGCACAGCTGGTTGCGATAGCGATTAAGCAGGCGGCTGGCATTCTTCTGGGCAAAATCTTCGAATTGCAGCAGGACATGCGGCCAGCGACGTTTTACCGCATCGACAAACCTATCCATAAACTCCATATACTGATCGTCGTTAATGCGCGGATGACGCCAGCCCATATACAGCGGGTCTTCGAGGTGCTTCGCATTGTTGGTTCCGACATCCAGCATCACTGGCAACGTCGCAGCGGGATGAATGCCGCCGCAGGCGGTATACAACGAGAGTTTACCAATCGGAATGCCCATCCCGCCGATACCCTGATCGCCCAGGCCAAGAATACGCTCGCCATCGGTAACGACGATCACCTGAATATCGTGGCGGGAGAAGCCCTGCAGCATCTCGTCAATGTGATGCCGGTTAGGCCAGGAAATAAACAGACCGCGCCCACGACGATAAATTTCGGAGAAGTGTTCGCAGGCTTCTCCGACGGTTGGCGTATAAATCACCGGCAGCATCTCTTTCATATGACGGCGTAGCAAATGATAAAATAGCGTCTCGTTGGTATCCTGAATATTCCGCAGATAGATATGTCGGGAAATATCGCGCTTAAATTCACTGAACTGCTTCCACGCGCGCTCCGTCTGTTCTTCGATAGTTTCAACATTATGCGGAAGTAATCCCTGGAGATTAAACGCCGTTCTTTCCCCCTCGGTAAAAGCGAGCCCTTTATTTAACAGCGGATTTTCCAGCAGCACTGCGCCATTGTAAGGGGTATATAATGTTTCTTTGACTAACATTTGATGACTCCTGAACATTGTTTAAATAAAAACAGGTTTAACTTGATAGAAATGTTGCCCTGAGACGGTAATTAAGAAATTAAATAAATCATGATGCCTTCGGTGACCACGCCAATGGCGGTGCCGAGTAAAATAGAGGATGAGGCCGGCTCAATATAAGTATCGCTGCGCAGCGCAAACATACCGGCAGCGATGGCTGAAGGGGTGGCGCCAATGATAATGACCTGCTGCATCAGCGTATGGCTGAGACCAAAAGCCAGGCCTGCCGCGGCCATCATGGCGGGCTGAAGCAGATTTTTAATACTGATGTTGGTGCAGGTCTGAATATTAACCGTCGGGCGTTCTCCATAAAACAGCAGGCCAAGAGCAAACAGCGACAGGCCGCCGGCAATTTTCCCGACCATTTCAATCGGCATGCTGAGCATATGGGGAAGCTGTACGCCAGCAAGGCTCAGCAGCACCCCCGAGATCGGGATCCAGACAATAGGGTTTCTGATGGCTTTCAGCAGGTTTTGCATAATCAGCTTACCCGCATGAATTTTCTCTCCATCGCCAGCGGCATGTTTATCGCCCATCCGAATCAGGATTATCGTCAGGGGAATCATGAAGACGCTGGTGATTAAGTTGCCGATAAGCACGCCAAGAAACCCTTCGGGCCCAATCAGGACGGCAAGGACCGGCGCACCGAAATAGGCCATATCAGGAAATGCGCACACCAGGGACTGGAGCGCGCTGGTTTTGATGTCATGGCGGAATACGTAGCGCGAGATCAGCAGGGTAAGGAAATAAGACCCCATCAGGCCAATCACTAATACCGCCATAAAGGCGAAGTTTTTAATTTTATCCGGGTTGGTATTTAATGCGCCTATAAAAAGATGAAAGGGCAGAGCAAACCGAATGACGACGGTGGCTAACACCGAGGCATCTTCACGACGGGTATAGCCTAACTTACCGCTGAGCCAACCGAGTAACATGATAAAAACTAATGGGAACAATGATTGTAATAGCAGCGTAGGCATAAATTATCCTGAAAATAGGCTGTAGGGTTACTTGTGGTTTTTAATCTAACGATCCCCTATGGAATGAAAGGTGATTGAAATCACAGTGGCGGGTATTTAAATAATTTCGCCTTGGGAACTTTACTTACAAATAGCGGCGCGGAGATTAACTCCTTGTTTTTCATGACTGCCGATAATTAAATGTCGTGACTGATAACTTTAGCTACGCCGTAATAATTTAAATTACTTAAACGGGAGTTTCTAACTCAGTCACAAAGTCGTGAAGGAAGGGCGTGGTTTTCTTTTTTAGCGAAAACTCCTGTGCTACCGTTTATCTGGTTTTAATTCGCATACTTCTTCATTTTTTTGTTTTTTTATTTTTATTTTACTGCGCAATTTTAATATTGCGCCTCGATCCTACGCCATCTATTACAATTCAGGTGCAACATGAAAAATAATTCACTCAACCATCCGGTAGAACAAACGCACTCGAGTGGGCAAACTCCGCGTTTCTTATCCAACGTTGACGTCGGCGCCGTACCTTTAACGTTGTTTGTCGGTATCGCAACGATTGTCGCCGTCTCATCAATGGCGGGACTGTTGCCAAAGAACATGATTGGCGGGCTGGCGGTCATTATGACCCTGGGATTCGCTCTGGCCAAAATCGGCCGAATGGTGCCGGTGCTTAAAGATATCGGCGGTCCGGCTATTTTGTGTTTGATGATGCCGTCGGTGCTGGTCTATTTCGGGGTATTTGATCCCCATACTCTGGGCACCGTGCATCTGTTGATGAAAGAGGCCAATTTACTCTATTTTGTCATCGCCTGCCTGGTGGTCGGCAGTATTCTGGGCATGAACAGAACCATTCTTATCCAGGGTATGGTGCGCATGTTCGTTCCGCTGGTGGTGGGGACCGGGGCGGCGATCGCGACGGGCCTGCTGGTGGGCAGCTTATTCGGCTACAGTCTTTACCACACCTTTTTCTTTATTATCGTGCCGATTATCGGCGGCGGTATTGGGGAAGGGATCCTGCCGCTGTCGCTGGCCTATTCGGCGATCCTTGGGCAAACCCCGGACGTGTATGTTGCACAGCTAGCGCCCGCTGCGGTGGTGGGGAATATCTTCGCCATTATCTGCGCCGGCTTTCTGGCACGCCTGGGCGTCCGCCGTCCGGCGCTGTCCGGTGATGGTATGTTGATTCGCAGCCATGATGATAACCACGTTTTCTCGCAGTCTCAGGCAGGGCAGCCTACCGATTTCCAGCTGATGGGGGCCGGGCTGCTAATGATCTGCGCATTTTTCATCGTTGGCGGGCTGCTGGAGAAAGTGCTGCACATCCCGGGACCGGTATTGATGATTCTGGCCGCCGTTCTGTGCAAATACAGCAAAATTATCCCTGCCGCGATGGAGCTGGGGGCGCATAGCTGCTACAAATTTGTCTCCGCCGCCCTCGTCTGGCCGCTGATGATCGGCCTTGGGATGCTGTATGTCCCGCTGGAGAGCGTTGTTTCCGTCTTCTCCATCGGCTACGTGGTGGTTTGCGGTTCCATCGTTATTGCCATGGCGTTAAGCGGATTTTTCATCGCTTCCCGGCTGAATATGTATCCTGTTGAAGCGGCGATTGTCACCAGCTGCCACAGTGGGCTGGGCGGTACCGGGGATGTGGCGATACTCTCGGCATCGAATCGCATGTCGCTGATGCCATTTGCACAGATTGCCACCCGTATCGGCGGCGCCTCAACGGTGATTGCCGCGACATTGCTGCTGAGCTGGATTGTCTGATTGCGGATAAAAAAAACCTGCCGGCATGATGCTGGCAGGTTAGGCGTTCACCACGAGGTCGATATTACTCGACGGTCAGAATACGCGTGGTGTTGGTGCTGCCGATGGTGCTCATCACGTCACCCTGGGTCACGATAACGAGGTCACCCGAGACCAGATAGCCTTTATCACGCAGCAGATTCACCGCATCGTGCGCCGCAGCAACGCCGTCGTTGGTGCTGTCGAAGTGAACCGGCGTCACGCCGCGATACAGGGCGGTCAGGTTCAGCGTACGTTCATGGCGGGAGAGGGCGAAAATGGGCAGGCCAGAGCTAATGCGTGAAGTCATCAGCGCGGTACGACCGGACTCGGTCATGGTGATGATCGCGGTGACACCTTTCAGGTGGTTCGCCGCATACATCGCTGACATGGCAATCGCCTCTTCAACGTTGTCGAACTGGATATCCAGACGATGTTTGGAGACATTGAGGCTTGGGATTTTTTCGGCGCCCAGACAGACGCGCGCCATCGCGGCCACGGTTTCTGACGGATACTGACCGGCGGCGGTTTCCGCAGAGAGCATCACGGCATCGGTACCATCGAGGACGGCGTTGGCAACGTCCATGACTTCCGCGCGGGTTGGCATCGGGTTAGTAATCATCGACTCCATCATCTGAGTCGCGGTGATGACCGAACGGTTCAGCTGACGAGCGCGGCGAATCAGGGCTTTCTGAATACCCACCAGTTCCGGATCGCCGATTTCCACGCCAAGGTCGCCACGGGCAACCATCACCACGTCGGAGGCCAGAATAACGTCGTCCATCGCGTCCTGATCGCAAACCGCTTCCGCACGCTCGACTTTCGCGACGATCTTCGCATCGCAGCCGGCTTCACGCGCCAGGCGGCGGGCATAGTTCAGGTCTTCGCCACAGCGTGGGAAGGAGACGGCCAGGTAATCAACGCCGATTTTCGCCGCGGTGACGATGTCAGCCTTGTCTTTCTCAGTCAGCGCTTCGGCGGACAGGCCGCCACCCAGTTTGTTGATCCCTTTATTGTTTGACAGCGGTCCGCCGACGGTGACTTCGGTGAACACCTTCAGACCCTGAACTTCGATCACTTTCAGCTGTACGCGGCCATCGTCCAGCAGCAGGATATCGCCTGGCACGACGTCCGCCGGCAGGCCTTTATAATCAATACCGACTTTCTCTTTGTCGCCTTCGCCTTTACCCAGCTCTGCATCGAGCAGGAATTTGTCGCCGATATTAAGGAAAATTTTGCCTTCTTTGAAGGTGGATACGCGAATTTTCGGGCCTTGCAGATCGCCGAGGATGGCCACGTGACGGCCCAGTTTTGCCGCGATTTGACGGACTTTATCTGCACGAATCTGATGATCTTCCGGGGTACCGTGAGAGAAGTTCATACGTACCACGTTAGCGCCTGCGGCGATCACCTTTTCAAGGTTATTATCACGATCGGTTGCCGGGCCTAAGGTCGTTACGATTTTGGTTCTGCGAAGCCTTCTGGACATGTAATACTCCGTTGACTAAAACAACTTTGGTGTTGCGTGAACATGGAATCGGCGGTGCCGGTCAGCAATGTCGCTCTGCCGGAACGTAACCGAAGGTGTAATGGGTCACTACCTAATTATCAAGTTTTATGGGTTGTCGCTGTGTACAGGCAGCTCTTTATCAAAACGCGATTCCTTCAATGCTTCCTTGACCCTCTTCAAGTTATCTCTGAATTTCGCTCCTCGACGGAGGGTAAAGCCGGTGGCCAGCACATCTATGACCGTCAGTTGGGCAAGACGTGAAACCATGGGCATATAGATATCCGTATCTTCGGGGACATCAAGCGTAATCGACAAGGTTGCCTCTCGCGCCAGCGGGGTACCCGCCGACGTGATGGCGATGACCATGGCATCGTTTTCACGCGCCAGCTGCGCCAGTTCGACCTGGCTTTTCGTCCGGCCAGTATGTGAGATAATCACGACAACGTCATCATCATTGCAATTCATACAGCTCATGCGTTGCAGGACAATGTCGTCGGAGTAGATAACCGGAACGTTAAAACGGAAAAATTTGTTCATGGCGTCATGAGCGACGGCTGCCGAAGAACCGAGGCCAAAGAAGGCAATTTTCTTGGCCTGGGTCAGAAGGTCGACGGCGCGATTGACCGCTGACATATCGAGAGAGTGGTGGACCTGATCTAAACTGGCCATGGCTGACTCGAAAATTTTTCCCGTATAGGACTCTACGCTGTCGTCTTCATCGACATTGCGGTTAACATAGAGAGTACCGTGTGCCAGGCTTTGTGCCAGGTGAAGTTTAAAATCGGGAAAGCCGCGGGTTTCCAGGCTCCGACAAAAACGGTTAACGGTCGGTTCACTGACGCCAGCTTCCAGCGCCAGGGCCGCAATGCTTGAATGAATCGCCTGAGCAGGCGTAGCAAGAATGACTTCCGCCACTTTGCGTTCGGATTTGCTAAGGTGTTCCAGCCGGGACTGGATTTTTTCCAGCATATTCATGGGTAACGGAGCGCTCATCAGTGGAAGCGATTTCATTAATGGATGAAATCATCAGGCGTTTTAGCAAGAATATACCCCTCCGTTACGCTAAGCGGGGAGGAATGACGTTAAAAAATGTTGTTTTTTTTCATTACATGATCAGAGTCGTATTTTATTAACTTAAAACCGGTCGAAAGAACGAACAGGTTTAGCCGCTTGCCCAAATAGTCGCCGAAACTTTTCTCCGCGTGCGGTTTAGCGCCGGGAATGGCGGCCTGAGGGTTTCGGGAAGTTCGTAAACACAGTACAGTGCAGTGTAAGAAAATTACAAATATAGCCTGGCATAAGCACCAGACTATCAACTGAGGAGAATGACATGGCGGTAACGCAAACGGCCCAGGCATGCGATCTGGTCATTTTCGGCGCGAAGGGTGACCTGGCGCGGCGTAAATTGTTGCCTTCCCTGTATCAGCTCGAAAAAGCTGGCCAGATCAACCCTGAGACCCGGATTATCGGGGTCGGACGTGCTGACTGGGATAAAGATGCTTACACCAGGGTCGTACGTGAAGCGCTTGAAACCTTCATGAAGGAAAAGATTGATGAAGGTTTGTGGGACACCCTGAGCGGACGTCTGGATTTTTGTAACCTCGATGTGAACGATACCAAAGCGTTTTCCCGTCTGGGCAAAATGCTGGATCAGGAAAACCGCGTCACCATCAACTACTTTGCCATGCCGCCAAGCACTTTTGGCGCCATTTGCAAAGGCCTCGGCCAGGCGAAACTGAACGCCAAACCTGCGCGCGTGGTGATGGAAAAACCGCTGGGCACCTCTCTGGATACCTCCCGCGAGATCAACGATCAGGTCGGCGAATTCTTCGAAGAATGCCAGGTTTACCGTATCGACCATTACCTTGGCAAAGAAACGGTGCTCAACCTGCTGGCGCTGCGCTTTGCGAACTCCCTGTTTGTCAATAACTGGGACTGCCGCACGATCGACCACGTTGAAATCACCGTCGCGGAAGAAGTGGGTATCGAAGGCCGCTGGGGTTACTTCGATCAGGCCGGGCAAATGCGCGACATGATCCAGAACCATCTGCTGCAGATCCTGTGCATGATCGCGATGTCGCCGCCGTCAGACCTCAGTGCCGACAGCATTCGTGACGAAAAAGTCAAAGTGCTGAAGTCGCTGCGCCGTATCGACCGCTCCAACGTACGTGAGAAAACGGTCCGCGGCCAGTACACCGCCGGCTTCGCCCAGGGTAAAAAAGTCCCGGGCTACCTCGAAGAAGAGGGGGCGAACAAATCCAGCAATACCGAGACCTTTGTGGCTATCCGCGTCGATATCGATAACTGGCGCTGGGCCGGCGTGCCGTTCTACCTGCGTACCGGTAAACGCCTGCCGACCAAATGTTCTGAAGTGGTGGTTTATTTTAAAACCCCGGAGCTGAACCTGTTTAAAGAGAACTGGCAGGAGCTGCCGCAGAACAAGCTGACGATTCGCCTGCAGCCGGATGAGGGCGTGGATATTCAGGTCCTCAACAAAGTGCCGGGTCTTGACCACAAACACAATCTGCAGATAACCAAGCTGGATCTGAGCTATTCGGAGACCTTCAACCAGACTCACCTGGCGGATGCCTATGAACGTCTGCTGCTGGAAACCATGCGCGGTATCCAGGCGCTGTTCGTGCGTCGCGATGAAGTCGAAGAGGCGTGGAAGTGGGTTGACTCCATTACTGAAGCCTGGGCTGCCGATCGCGATGCGCCGAAGCCCTATCAGGCAGGTACCTGGGGGCCGGTCGCCTCTGTGGCGATGATCACCCGCGACGGTCGTTCCTGGAACGAATTTGAATAGTTTGCGCGTTATCCGGAGGGGTTATTTTACCGGTAACATGATCTGACGCAGCAAGTCGCATAATTTTTGCTCTTTTAAGCCCCGGGAGGATTCACCCCCGGGGCTTTTTTTATTACACTGCGGATAGATATTTTGCCGCTGAGCTGCAGTGTTGGTGCCTTTCACCTTCTAAGAGGTTGCTAAAATGCTGTGGCCGGACAGATAAAAATTCAGGAGCCTTTATGAATTCGACAATGTTACGGGTAACAAATCGCATTATCGAACGGTCGCGCGATACCCGCACCGCCTACCTCGCACGGATTAACCAGGCGAAGACGGATACCGTCCATCGCGCGCAGCTGGCGTGCGGTAATCTCGCCCACGGCTTTGCTGCCTGTCAGTCGGACGATAAAGCCTCGCTGAAAAGCATGTTGCGTAACAATATCGCCATCATCACTTCTTACAACGACATGCTGTCCGCCCACCAGCCCTATGAGTATTATCCGGATATCATCCGCAAAGCGCTGCATTCGGTGAATGCGGTAGGCCAGGTCGCGGGAGGCGTACCGGCGATGTGCGACGGCGTCACCCAAGGGCAGGACGGGATGGAACTCTCCCTTCTGAGCCGCGAAGTGATTGCAATGTCGGCCGCGATCGGCCTGTCGCATAACATGTTCGACGGCGCGCTGTATCTGGGCGTATGTGACAAAATTGTCCCCGGACTGACGATGGCCGCGCTCTCCTTTGGCCACCTGCCGTCAGTATTCGTGCCGTCTGGCCCGATGGCCAGCGGCCTGCCAAATAAAGAAAAAGTACGCATCCGCCAGCTGTATGCCGAGGGTAAAGTCGATCGTATGGCGCTGCTGGAGTCTGAAGCGGCCTCCTACCACGCCCCGGGTACCTGCACATTTTACGGCACGGCGAACACCAACCAGATGGTGGTGGAATTTATGGGCATGCAGCTCCCGGGCTCGTCGTTTGTGCATCCGGATGCCGAATTGCGCCAGGCGCTGACCGCCGCCGCCGCACGCCAGGTAACGCGCATGACCGGTAACGGTAATGAATGGATGCCGCTGGGCAAAATGTTTGATGAGAAAGTGGTGGTGAACGGGATCGTTGCGTTGCTGGCAACCGGCGGTTCGACCAACCATACGATGCACCTGGTCGCAATGGCTCGCGCGGCGGGCATTATCATTAACTGGGATGATTTCTCCGATCTCTCCGATGTTGTGCCGCTGCTGGCGCGCCTTTACCCGAACGGTCCGGCGGATATTAACCACTTCCAGGCCGCGGGCGGCGTACCGGTGCTGGTTCGTGAGCTGCTGAAAGGCGGTTTGCTGCACGAAGATGTCAACACCGTAGCCGGTTTTGGTCTCTCCCGTTACACCATGGAACCGTGGCTGAATAACGGCGAGCTGGACTGGCGCGAAGGGGCGACGGCGCCATTAGACGATCAGGTTATTGCGACTTTCGACAAGCCATTCTCTCGCCATGGCGGGACGAAAGTGCTGAGCGGCAACCTCGGGCGTGCGGTGATGAAAACCTCGGCCGTACCGGTTGAGAACCAGATAATTGAAGCCCCGGCGGTGGTGTTTGAAAGCCAGCACGACGTTTTGCCTGCTTTCGAAGCCGGAATGCTGGACAAGGATTGCGTGGTGGTTGTTCGCCATCAGGGGCCAAAAGCGAACGGCATGCCAGAATTACATAAACTTATGCCGCCACTTGGTGTATTATTGGACCGCCG
Organism: Klebsiella sp. YJ; assembly: GCF_002108615.1. Classification (NCBI taxonomy): domain Bacteria; kingdom Pseudomonadati; phylum Pseudomonadota; class Gammaproteobacteria; order Enterobacterales; family Enterobacteriaceae; genus Klebsiella; species Klebsiella sp. YJ. Next base: position 147,030 of record NZ_MTEG01000001.1, on the reverse strand, counting down.
TTTCAAAATTGCGCTGGTTACCGATGGTCGACTCTCTGGCGCATCTGGCAAGGTCCCGTCAGCAATCCACGTTACGCCTGAAGCGTACGATGGTGGGCTGCTGGCAAAAGTACGTGATGGCGATATTATCCGCGTCAACGGGCAGACGGGCGAACTGACGCTGCTGGTGGATGACGCTGAGCTGGCTGCACGCCAGCCGCATGTTCCTGACCTCAGCGGTTCGCGCGTCGGGAGCGGCCGGGAAATGTTCGCAGCGCTGCGTGAAAAACTCTCCGGAGCCGAACAGGGCGCAACCTGCATCACTTTTTAAGACGATACAATTTGTAGATCTGGCGAGAGAGAAACTCTAATGAAAAACTGGAAAACAACTGCAGAAGCAATCCTCACCAACGGCCCGGTTGTCCCGGTGATCGTGGTGAAAAAGCTGGAACACGCTGTGCCGATGGCCAAAGCGCTGGTTGCCGGCGGCGTACGCGTACTGGAAGTCACGCTGCGTACCGCATGCGCGCTGGATGCGATCCGCGCGATTGCGCAAGAAGTGCCGGAGGCGATTGTCGGCGCAGGTACCGTAACAAACGTTGAGCAGCTGAAAGCCGTCACCGAGGCTGGCGCGCAGTTCGCTATCAGCCCGGGTCTGACCGAGTCCCTGCTGAAAGCGGCGACTGAAGAAGGGTCCATCCCGCTGATCCCGGGGATTAGCACCGTCTCCGAACTGATGCTGGGCATGCAGTATGGCCTGAAAGAGTTCAAATTCTTCCCGGCGGAAGCTAACGGTGGTGTAAAAGCGCTGCAGGCGATTGGCGGTCCGTTCGCGCATATCCGTTTCTGCCCGACTGGCGGCATCTCACCGGCGAACTACCGCGACTACCTGGCACTGAACAGCGTGCTGTGCATCGGCGGTTCCTGGCTGGTTCCGGCGGATGCGCTGGAAGCGGGCGATTACGACCGTATTACCAAAATTGCTCGCGAAGCGGTTGAAGGCGCGAAGTAATTTTCACGCCCTGATAAATGGCGAAATCCAGACCCGGTAGCGTTGACGCGACCGGGTTTTTTTTATCCCTGAACCTGCACCGCTGACGCAGCGGCTTTCGCGCGAGCCACCGCCTCATCGACGCTATCGGCGACGGCCAGCGTGACGCCCAGTCGACGAGAACCGTCAATCTCCGGCTTACCGAACAGGCGTAGCTGCAGTCCCGCCCCTACCGCGCCCTGGAGATTGCTAAAGGTGACGTTCTGGCTGGTGAGCTGCGGCAGAATGACCGCGGAGGCCGCCGGGCCATACTGACGAATCGCGCCAACCGGCAGACCGAGGAAGGCGCGAACGTGCAGCGCAAATTCCGAGAGATCCTGGGAAATCAGCGTCACCATCCCGGTGTCATGCGGGCGAGGGGAGACTTCACTGAAAATCACCTCATCACCGCAGACGAACAGCTCCACGCCAAACAGACCGTAGCCGCCAAGCGCCAGCACGACTTTGCTGGCAATCTCCTGGGCGCGGGCCAACGCCAGCTCGCTCATCTGCTGCGGCTGCCAGGATTCGCGGTAATCGCCATCCTCCTGGCGATGGCCGACCGGCGCACAGAAATGGACGCCATCGACCGCGCTGACGGTAAGCAGGGTAATTTCAAAATCGAAATTCACCACCCCCTCGACGATAACCCGACCGGCGCCCGCGCGGCCGCCTTGTTGCGCGTAGCGCCAGGCCTCGGCCAGCTGGTCAGAGTGACGAATAAAGCTCTGGCCTTTACCAGAAGAGCTCATGACCGGCTTCACAATGCAGGGAAGGCCAATCTCCGCGACGGCTTCGCGAAAGGCCTCTTCGCTGTCGGCAAAGCGGTATGCCGAGGTGGGAAGCTGCAGCTCCTCTGCGGCCAGGCGGCGAATACCTTCGCGATTCATGGTCAGTTTCGCCGCGCGAGCGGTGGGGACGACTTTCTGCCCGGCCTGCTCCAGCTCCACCAGCATATCCGTGGCGATGGCTTCAATTTCCGGCACGATAAAGTCGGGTTTTTCTTCCGCAATCAGCGCGCGCAGCGTTTCACCGTGCAGCATGTTGATGACGTGCGAACGATGCGCCACTTGCATCGCCGGCGCGTCGGGGTAGCGGTCGACCGCGATGGTCTCAATACCCAGCCGTTGGCACTCAATGGCGACTTCTTTACCCAGTTCGCCGGAACCTAACAACATCACCCGCGTCGCTGCCGGACGCAGCGCTGTGCCTAATAACGTCATGACTCTTTTCCACAGTAAAAAAACATGCGTCGCATTATAAACGAAAACGTTTGCGTCTGTCTTTACGGCTGTTGGTTGAGTCCCGGGTGAAAATTTGCTATACTGTATAAAAATACAGTATAAAGGGGCTGCACAATGGCGGTTGAAATTAAATATGTGGTGATCCGCGAAGGTGAGGAAAAGATGTCGTTTACCAGCAAAAAAGAGGCCGATGCTTACGACAAAATGCTCGATCTTGCCGAGGTCCTCAACGACTGGCTGGTCGAGTGCCCGCTGACGCTGGATGAAACCCAGCGCGATGAAATGGCAATGTGGCTGGCGGAACGTAAAGAGACATTGCACCACATCCTGAGATCAGGAAAACTCCCGGAAGCGGAAGCGGAAGCGGAAGCGGAAGCGGAAGCGGAAGCGGAAGCGGAAGCGGAAGACGGTACGAACGGTCAGGCTTCTCAGGACGAGAGCTCCGCGGCTGAAACCTCAGAGGCCGCAGCGGAGGGAGCGAGCGAACAACCCGCGGCAACCGCGCCTGTAAAATCGCGCAAGGTGAAGGCCGCCTGAGTCCGGCCGAATTTGCGCATCTTTAGCTGCTCATAACATTTCCTGACATCTCGTCGTTTAGGCTGATGACATCGCTTAATAAGCAACGAGGGAAATCATGGCTAACTGGCTTAATCAACTCCAGTCCCTGCTGGGCCAGCAGGGACCGTCTTCCTCATCAGGCGAGCGGTCTGATGGTAAAAGCTTCCTTCTGCCCGGGGCGCTGGGCGGCCTGGCGGGGCTGCTGGTGGCCAGTAAATCATCGCGTAAGCTGCTGGCTAAATATGGCACCAGCGCACTGCTGGTTGGCGGCGGCGCGGTGGCGGGAAGCGTGCTGTGGAACAAGTACCAGCAGAAAATGCGGGAAAATTCCCCTGCGCAATCTGTCGCTTCTTCTGTGCAACCCGCCGGGGCGTCAACCTCGCCAGCCTCCGGGCTCGATGCCCGCAGTGAACGGCTCATTCTGGCGCTGGTGTTTGCCGCGAAAAGCGACGGGCACATTGATGACAGCGAGCGGGCAAACATTGATGAGCAGCTGCGCGCGGCTGGTATTGCCGTGCAGGGGCGCGTTCTTATCGATCGCGCTCTGGCCCAGCCTCTCGATCCGCAGCGTCTGGCGCAGGGCCTCACCAACGAGCAAGAGGCGCTGGAGATCTATTACATCAGCTGTGCGGCGATCGATATCGACCATTTTATGGAGCGTAGCTATCTCAACGCTCTGGGTGAGGCTTTAGGCCTTCCGCCGGAAGTGCGTGCCGACATCGAACAGGATATCCAGGCACAAAAACAGGCGCTTTCTACCTAAATCCGCAGGTTTTGCTTGCAACGTGGGCCACTTTTGCCACCCTTATACACACGCCATCCTTCAAGCCGCTTCTTGAATGATTTTGTGTATGAAATACAGGATGCAGAAGACCAAAAGATGCCACCAAAAGCAAAACGAATTCCCCACGCCATGACCCTTCATGGCGATACCCGTATCGATAATTACTTCTGGCTGCGCGACGACGAGCGTTCGCGGCCGGAAGTGCTTGATTATCTTCGCGAGGAAAATGAGTACGGACAGCAGGTCATGGCGACTCAACGTAGCCTGCAGGAGCGGGTGCTAAAAGAGATTATTGACCGTATCCCGCCGCGCGAAGTCTCCGCGCCCTACAGCAAAAATGGCTACCGCTATCGTCAGGTGTATGAGCCGGGCTGTGAATACGCTATTTATCAGCGTCAGTCGGTGCTGAAAGAGGAGTGGGATGAATGGGAAGTGCTGCTCGATAGCAACCAGCGCGCGGCGCAGAGCGAATTCTATACTCTCGGTGGGCTGGGCATTTCGCCGGATAACACGATGATGGCGCTGGCGGAGGATTATCTCTCCCGTCGGCAGTATGGCCTGCGCTTGTGCAATCTGCAAAATGGCGAATGGTATCCTGAAGTGCTGGAAAACGTTTCGCCGGAATTCGCCTGGAGCAATGATTCGCAAACGCTGTGGTATGTCCGCAAGCACCCGACTACGCTGCTGCCTTATCAGGTCTGGCGGCATACCGTGGGCGCTTCGCCGCACTCCGATGCGCTGGTCTACGAGGAGAAGGATGAAACCTTCTACGTCAGCCTCCATACGACCACCTCCCGGCAATTCGCCGTTATCTATCTTGCCAGCGCGACAACCAGTGAAGTGCGGCTGCTGAATACCGAAATGCCGGATGCGGAACCGGTGTGTTTCCTGCCGCGGCGTAAAGATCACGAGTACAGTCTCGATCATTACCAGCATGCCTTTTATCTTCGCTCTAACCGCGAGGGGAAAAACTTCGGTCTCTACCGTACCCATGAGCGCGACGAACGGCAGTGGGAGACGCTGATTGCGCCACGCCAGGATGTGATGCTCGAGGGATTCACCCTGTTTACCGACTGGTTGGTGGTTGAGGAGCGCCAGCGCGGGTTAACCAGCCTGCGCCAGATCAACCGCAAGACCCGGGAAGTGGTGGGGATCGCCTTTGATGATCCGGCCTACGTGACCTGGCTTGCCTATAATCCGGAACCGGAAACTTCACGCTTGCGCTACGGATACTCCTCCATGACCACGCCGGATACGCTCTTTGAGCTGGATATGGACACCGGTGAGCGGCGGGTACTGAAGCAACAGGAAGTGAAAGGGTTTGAGGCCAGTCATTATCGCAGCGAACATTTGTGGATTAAGGCTCGCGATGGTGTGGAGGTTCCTGTTTCGCTGGTTTATCGGCGTGAGCATTTCCGCAAGGGTGTCAGTCCGCTGTTGGTCTATGCCTACGGGTCGTACGGCGCCAGTGAAGATGCCGATTTCAGCGCCAGCCGGTTGAGCCTGCTCGATCGGGGTTTCGTGTTTGCGATTGCCCACGTCCGCGGCGGCGGGGAATTAGGGCAGCAGTGGTACGAAGAAGGCAAGTTCCTGTGTAAAAAGAATACCTTTAACGATTATCTCGATGTTTGCGATGCGCTGCTGGCGCAGGGATATGGCAATCCTCGCCTGTGCTACGGCATGGGCGGCAGCGCGGGCGGCATGTTAATGGGCGTCGCCATTAATGAGCGGCCGGAGCTGTTTCACGGCGTAGTGGCTCAGGTTCCGTTTGTCGATGTCCTGACCACAATGCTCGACGAGTCGATTCCGCTGACGACCGGGGAATTTGAAGAGTGGGGAAATCCGCAGGACGAAGAGTACTACCGCTATATGAAGAGCTACAGTCCTTACGATGGCGTCACGGCGCAAGCCTATCCCCATCTGCTGGTGACTACCGGCCTGCACGATTCCCAGGTGCAATACTGGGAACCGGCAAAATGGGTGGCGAAGCTGCGCGAGCTGAAAACGGACGATAACCTGCTACTGCTGTGCACCGATATGGATTCAGGGCACGGCGGTAAGTCGGGACGCTTTAAAAGCTATGAAGGGGTTGCGCTGGAGTATGCCTTTCTGATTGGCCTGGCGCAGGGGACGTTACCCGGCCAGGCAAACGTTTAGCGTCGCTACTCCCCGAGATAGTGCTTGAGCGTCAAGCGCAGCTCGGGGCTCATCCGATCCAGGTTATTGAACAGCCAGCGTAAATAGCCCGGGTCGTTTTCTGCGATTTCGGCCACCGCCTTACCGCGATATTTACCGAAGGTAAAGGTGGTCAACAGCGCCGGACGACCGGTAATGGTCGCCATCTCCTCAGGCCGCCAGCCGGAAACGTGCATAATATCGAGAAGCAGTGCGGCGGTGATATAGCAGTCGTACAGCGCGCGGTGCTGATGCAGCCCCGCAGGCGTTGCGACACTGAGCTTACGCGATTTATACAGTCCCATATTGCTGTATTTAATGCCTGGCCACAGGCGACGGGCCAGCTTCATGGTGCAGATCCACTCCCCGTGCATTTCCGGTAACACCCGGCGGTCGAAACTGGCGTTGTGGGCGACATACCACCGGCTGCCGATGTAATGCGGCAGAACCTCTTCAATCCACGGCTTGTCGGCGACCATCTCTTCGGTGATACGGTGAATCGCCATGGCCTGGGGGCTGATAGGTCGATCGGGACGAACCAGATGACTCATGGGATTGGTTATCTGACCATCGACAATATCAACAGAGGCGATTTCCACAATGCCCCCCTGCAGTCCGCAGGTTTCCGTATCGATTACGCGTAGCATGGCTCACTCCGGCCGAAAAAAACCAGCGTAATTGAATGCGCAGCGCTTGCCAACCGGGACGCCCTTAAGGGACGAGAATTATTTCGCTTTGGGTTCATAGGGTAGTCGCGACAGTGAAACCGACGCCAGTCGATGGGCGATCAGGCGTTCACGGAACCAGTCACGCAGGTGTGACGGTTGCTCCCGCTCCACTAAATCGGCGACAACGGGCATATTGTAACGCTCTTTAAAGGCGACACCGGCCGCGGCAAGGTCGACGTTCACTTTGTCCATCTCGTCCTGCGAAATTTTGGCCAGATTTTTTTCCATATGGTTTCTCCTTCATGATGCCGAAAAGCGATCGGGCGCGACGTCGGACCGGGACGCATCGCTCGACTACGCCATTATACAGGGTTATTCTCTGTGCTACATACATAACGAAAAGGAATGACGATTATGCGTACCATCGCCGGGCGCGCGTTGCGTGCCTCTGCTTTTTTCGCCGGCTTTCTGGTCAGCACCGCGGCCTTAGCCCATGCGCATCTTCAACAGCAAACGCCTGCCGCAGATTCGACGGTCACCGCCTCTCCCGAATCACTGACCCTGAGCTTTTCTGAAGGTATCGAAACGGCCTTTAGCGCAGTGACCCTCACCGGCCCGCAGCAGAAAGCCGTTGCGACCGGCAAGCTGGCGCGCAGCGACAGCAATAAAGCTCAGCTGATTGTTCCGCTGACGCAGCCGCTGTCTGCGGGGGAGTATACCGTTGACTGGCACGTGGTCTCCGTTGATGGCCACAAAACCAAAGGGCAATACCACTTTAGCGTGAAATAACGCATGCTCTCGGGAATCTATATCGGTCTGCGCTTCGTCCACTTTCTCTCGCTGATGGTGGCATTTGGCTGCGTGCTGTATGGCGCGTGGTGGGCGCCGCTGACGCTACGGCGTTTGCTAATGCAGCGTTTCTTCCCGCTTCTGCGTCATCTGCTGCTGCTTAGCGCGGTTTCTGCGCTGTTGATGCTGATGGTACAGGGCGGTCTGATGGGGAATGGCTGGGCGGACCTCTGGCAGCCTGCTATCTGGCAAGCCGTCGCCGGCACCCGCTTTGGCAGCGTCTGGGTCTGGCAGATTCTGCTGGCGTGGATTGCGCTGGCGATCGCGTGGCTCAAACCGCGTCGTCCGGCGCGTCTGCTGCTGGTGCTGCTGTGCGCGCAGATCTTGCTGATGGCGGGCGTTGGCCATGCGGCAATGAGCGAGGGTGTGCGGGGCGTGGTGCAGCGGACTAACCACGCTGTACATCTGTTCTGTGTCGCCGGCTGGTTTGGCGGGCTGCTGCCGTTCATCTACTGCCTGCGCCTGGCGCGCGGGCGCTGGCGTCAGGCCGCTATCGGCACCATGATGCGCTTTTCTCGGTACGGACATCTGGCGGTCGCGGGCGCGATCGCCAGCGGCGTGCTGAATGCGCTGCTGATCCAGGGCGGATTATTCCGTGATTCGTTGTGGGGAGAGATGCTATTGATCAAATGTGCCCTGGTCGCTGGGATGGTAGCAATTGCGCTGGTGAACAGGTATGTTCTGGTGCCACGTATGTCGGTGAGCGGAACGCGAGCGGAGCAGCTCATTTTGCGCACCACGCAGGTTGAAATGGCGCTCGGAGCATTGGCGCTGCTGGCCGTCAGTCTGTTTGCAACCTGGGAACCTTACTGAATTAACTGGCTAAATCATGAAAAAAACTCTTCTGACTATGTTGTTACTGGCAAGCTCTGGCGTCGCGCTGGCAGCACCGCAGATTATCACCGTTAGCCGCTTCGAAGTGGGTAAAGATAATTGGGCGTTCAATCGCGAAGAGGTGATGTTGACCTGTCGCCCGGGGAATGCGCTGTTTGCCATTAACCCCAGCACGCTGGTGCAGTATCCGTTGAATGATGTTGCTGAGCAGCAGGTGAAAGCGGGTAAAACCAGCGCTCAGCCGATCTCAGTGATCCAGGTCGACGATCCGCAGCATCCGGGACAAAAAATGAGCCTCGCGCCATTTATTGAGCGCGCGCAGAAGCTTTGTTGATACCCGAACCTATCTTACTGTATTAACATATAAAAAACCGCCAGCATTCCTCTCAGGAAGCGGCGGTTTTTTGTTGGCGCTGGCCATTTTGTCAGGAATTATTCGACCACTTTTGTTGCGGACTGGAAAACCTGACGCGGTAAACTATTCTTATAAGGCAAGGCGACTTAGCCTGCATTAATGCCAACTTTTAGCGCACGGCTCTCTCCCAAGAGCCATTTCCCTGGACCGAATACAGGAATCGTGTTCGGTCTCTTTTTATCTGAAGCTTATCAACTCGTTACAAAATAAGACCGCAATCGATCCCTCATTTCCCGTTACGGTCTTTTTCCCTTATACCACAACAAAAAACGCCTTAACATTCTCTTTACAGAAAATCTGAGCTGGAGACATCCGGGTCTGCGGGTCAACGTCAGGGCGATGGCGTGCCGCCCGTTCGGAGTCGGGGTCGTCATCGCAGCGGGATATCCATACCCTGAAGATACGCGGGCATATTATTTTATTGCGATCTATTTGGCTGCTCGTTGACAGGAAATGAAAGGCCGTCAGGAAGAGGAGGGGAGGAATAAAAACAACGTATTATTCAGGCGCGACGATTGACGGATACAGCTGGGATTCAAGGTAGCAGACCAGATTCCAGATCTCCCCGCTGAAAATAAACCAAAGCGCGCCGAGGAGAATTATTATCACGATAACCAGAAGGGCAATTTCACTTTTACTCATAACTTCAATGGCTACCCGAAAGGAAACGATGAAGTGATGATAGTAACGAAACCACAGGATAAGATGCAAACGCCGTGATTTAAAAACGGCGTTTGTTTGCTATGGACAGGCGTTCCCTCAGAGTTGGGAAGTCAGCCGTGCGACCTGCGCGGCCAGGTCGTCCAGCAGTTGGAAGCGGCGACGGTATTCCGCCCGCTTTTTACTGGCGATGTCCTCCAGCGACTTCCTTTCCATCTGTTGCGGCAAGCGCCAGCGCCAGGCGCCATCGGCTACGCCATCAATGGACTGCCAGAACTCATCATAGCTGGCGTGGAAATGGCGTCCCTTGCTGAGACGATAGCGCAGCGCGCGGAAAACGTGGCCGTTATCGCTTACGCCATAAATGGCCTGAATGTGGCTTCTTGCGGCCAGCGCCCAGATAAACTCGAGCAGCAGGCGTTTAGGAAACAGACCAAAGCAGGCGCGGGTGGCGAACTTGATGACTTCATGCGGCACATTACGTCGCGGCCCCTGCAGTCCGCCGATAACCAGCTGCCATTGCTCCTGCTGGCGCACAACGCTGAATGTGGCGCTGGCCAGCAGCGTCTGGTTACCATCGCGCAGCCACAATGTGGTTTCGCCTTCGCGCTCGGCTTTACCTGCGGAGGAGGCCGAGAGAGTGAAGCGGGTTTCATCTTTACCCTGCAATTCCAGCAGGGGCGTCTCTTTGGCGGCGGTCATGGCGGCAGCCAGCTGCGCGCCTGGCAATGAGTCGATGAACTGATAGTGGCTGATAATCGCCTGGGCGCGCTGGCTGGCGTTTAACCCACGGGTCAGATACTGGCGGTGTACTTTACCCGGCAGGGTGACCTGCGCGGCAAGTAACTGATTAAAGTCAGGACGCACGGAAAGATTATCCAGCATTGCGCGAGTGGGCGTATAAAATAAGGCCGTACGCAATAAAAATTTCAGCCGGTAATTACGCTTTTGCCAAATCGGAGCGGGAATAAGTCTGCCCATCACCAGATCGGCAATAAGATTTGTGCGGGGCTGTTGTGCGAAGGCTGAGTGCAGGCTATTGTCCGTCACGATAAAATACCTCGTTGTTATTTAGCCTCTATTTTAAGGGCTCGCTAAGGCGAGATTAATATCCTGGCGGACTATATTTCTGTTTCGTTTATATTTGATTGAGGTGTGTATCTTCGGGGTGGCAGCGGGAGAATTAACTATAATTGTATCAGGGGGACAAAATATGTATCAGCGCATTGAGGGGGCGGCCTGGCGCAATATCTGGCTGGTTGGCGATCTGCATGGCTGCTTTGCCGTATTGATGAACCAGCTCCGGCATATAAAATTCGACCCTTACCAGGATCTTCTCATCTCGGTGGGCGATTTGATCGATCGCGGGCCGCAAAGTGCGAAATGTCTCGCGCTTCTCGACTGCCGCTGGTTCCGTGCGGTGCGAGGTAACCATGAACAGATGGCGTTGGATGCGCAAGAGAGCGGGGCGTTGACGCTATGGGTCATGAACGGAGGCCACTGGTATCAGGAGAGCATGCGCGGCGAGCGGCAGCAGATTGACGAACTCCTGAGTCGCTGTCGTCAGCTGCCGCTGATTGTCGAACTCAGCGCCGGGTCGCTGCGCCATATTGTGGCCCACGCCGACTACCCGGCGGCGACCTATCGTTGGCAGCAGCCGGTAGATGCGCAACAGGTGCTGTGGAGCAGACAGCGCCTGATGGACCATCTGGCTGGTCGGCATGGCGCAATAGGTGGAGCGGACCACTTTTGGTTTGGCCACACGCCGTTGAAGCAACGTTATGATAGCGATAATCAACATTACATTGATACGGGGGCGGTATTCGGCGGTGAACTGACCCTGGTACAGCTGCAGTAAGCGGCTTAAAAATCGCTGTATTCGCTGGCGGGCTGCCAGAAACCATCAATAAAATCCTCAACCGGAAAACAGCCGCCCTGGCGTATCCGCTGATCGTCCATCGCGACAAGGCACCGTCGTTCGTTATCGTAGACGTCGACGACAATATCTTCGCAACCACCGTCCAGGTAACAAATAAACAAAACTAAGGCGAACATCCTGGCCTCATGTTTGGGTTTGTTAATCAGTATAGGGTAGCTCATAAACGGGGGGAATAAATAACCCGTCTCAGGCGACGGGTTCTTTTTGAATCAGGCAACGCGCATGATCCAGGCATCGGATTGTTGATCGTAGTGCTTACGGTAGAGGACGGAATGTTGGCCATCAAGAATGGCAGGGACGCTGGTTTCCGCATCCCAGCCATCCAGCTGCATGCATAAGTCCGGATCGGATTTGCAAGGAATGCTTAACGTTCGCTCTCCCTGCTGTTCACCGTGCAGCTCGGCATCGTCTATCTCAAACGCGCCGATTCGAATGCTGGTTTTACTCATAAATTCACCCCGTTGGTCTGCTGAATTGTGGTACGACCAGTTAGGCCGTCATTTTTCAGCGTAGACAACGGGGGACAAACCGCCAGTAAAAAAATGCGCTTTTTTTGCGCGCGATCACGCCTTGCCAGCAAAAAGTTTACCGTCGCGCACCAGCTCACGCGGGTAGCTGTTTTTCAAACGGGAGCCGACTTTTTTCGCCAGCCCCAGCGTTGCTCCCTGGAACGTGACGATGACTTCATCCTGCCGCGGCGGCGTTGCAGGATAGACATCGCGGCCACGATACCACTCTTGCGCTTCATCCTGCGTCAGTTCAAACGGGGCATCCGGTGCGGCGAGGGCAATGACCGCTTCATGCTGCCAGCGAAAGCCTTTGTTATGGGTTTCCGCCAGGCGAATGCCAATCCGCGAAAAACGGACCTGGCCGATAAATGATTCCAGCGCTTGCGGAAACAGCCAAATCTCTTTATCACGCTGCCAGAGCGTATGACTGTCATCCCAGTGCAGCCCGACGGCGGCAGCGGCGGCGGTAATCGCTGCGGCTTCGCGGCTTTTAAGCGGTGCAAAAGGAAATTTACCGACTTTGTAACCCGGCGCCGGTAGCGCTTCGATCGCCGCGGTTTTCTTGAGGCGGGCAACAAAAAAGCCCTCGCAGTCAAAAATCTGCGGAAAGACGTGGAGAAATCCTTCTGCGGTTAAGGCCTCCGTAGCCTGTGGGAACAGCGCGCCAAGCGGTAATACCTCGACCGCCTGCGGATAGCGGGCTAACAGCCACTGCACGACCTCCTGGTTCTCTTCCCGGTTCAGGGTGCAGGTTGAGTACACCAGCGTGCCGCCAGGGCGCAGCGCGTGAAATGCGCTGTCGATGAGCTCCCGTTGGGTTTCGGCGATCTGCTGGTTACTCTCTGGCGACCAGTTTTTCAACGCATCGGGATCTTTGCGCACCACCCCCTCGCCGGAGCAGGGAGCATCCAGCAGGATAGCGTCAAAGCGTTCCGGCAGCGCGGCGCCAAACACCCGGCCATCGAAGTGGGTCAAGGCAACATTGCTGATGCCGCAGCGGCTGATATTGGCATGCAGGACTTTAACCCGGCTGGCGGAAAACTCATTGGCGAGGATCCCGCCCGCATTTCCCATGCGCGCGGCGATCTGCGTGGTTTTGGAACCAGGTGCAGCGGCGACATCCATGACCCGCTGTGGCATGTCGCCATCGGCAAACAGCGCCGCAACCGGCAGCATAGAACTGGCTTCCTGGATATAAAACAGGCCGCTGAGATGTTCGGCGGTGCTGCCCAGCGGCAGGGCGTCCTCATCATCGCGTTCGATCCAAAAGCCCTCTTCGCACCAGGGGATCGGCGTCAGCTGCCAGCCATAGGGCGCTACCCGCTGCAGAAAGCCGGCAACGGAAATTTTCAGCGTATTCACGCGCAGGCTGCGGCGTAACGGGCGCTGGCAGGCAGCGATAAACGCATCGAAAGAGAGATGCGTGGGCATCGCGTCACGCATTTGAGCGAGGAATTGGTCAGGAAAATAGACTGCGTTTTGAGCCACTGGTGCGCACCACAAGAAAAAAGGGTGCGCAGTTTATCATAAACGCTCCGGCGGGGGACACCGGAGCGTTTTGCTTACTGTGGCAGGGCCGTGCCCCATTCACGCCACTCTTTCGGTTCGCTTTCCAGCAGCAGGAAGTGTTTACCATCCTGTGCCTTCGGCGCCAGCGGCGTGCCTGGCGGCGTGGCAAAGGAGATGCCGCCGCGAATGAACTGGTTAAAGGTCCCGGTTTTCACCACGCCGCCAATCAGGCCAAAGTCGAGGTTATAGCCGGAAGAGAGCCAGAAGACCGAATTGTTACGCACCAGATACTGATAGCGTTTGCTGATACGCAATTTGACCATTACGCGATCCGACATTGAACCCAGAGTCAGCCCGGTGACCGTACCGACTTCCAGTCCGCGGAACAGTACCGGCGTTCCGATATCCAGCGAACCGGCTTCCGGCACTTCGACAACGATGCTCAGACCGTCAATGTAGCGGGAGTCGCTAATCGTCGTTTCCTGAATTTCGAAATCACGGCGTGCCGTGCCGCGACCCGGTTCAACGTTGATATAGGGCTGGAAAATGGTATCCAGGTGTTCGACACCCGCGGCCGAAATCTGCGGGGTGATCACCGAGAAGCGGGTCCCGCTGCGGGCGAAGGTGTCGACGTACTCTGGGTAGAGCACGGCTTTCGCCTGGACTTCGTTTTTCGCGGTAATCAGATTCAGGGACTGGATCTGGCCGATATTAATGCCCAGGTAGCGAATCGGCATCCCTTCGGAAATTTTACCGGCATCAAAGGCATGCAGCGTAATCTGGCCACCGACTGCCCGCGCAGCGGTTTCAGAAGCATAGAGAATGCGTTTGTTGCCAATTCGCGCGCCGGCGCTGCTGCCGCTGAGATCGTCAAAGCTGACAGCGCCCCTCAAGGCCCGTGACAGCGGTGACGCCTGCACGGTCAGACCATTGCCATCGAGCTGGACCTTGGCGCCTCCCTCGGCCCAGAAGACGCTATTGTTGGTCAACAGATAGCGATATTCCGGCTTAATATGCAGATCGATATCAAATGCGTTGCGCCGGGGTTTAACCGAAATGATCTCGCCGACGGCAAACTTACGGTACAGCACCACCGAACCTTCCTGAACATCCGGCAGGGTCTCTGCCGTCAGGCTCAGAGTGGTGGTGGGCACTTCGCTGAGGCTGTTTTCTTCCGCCTTCTCCATATTGGCATACAGCGGATAGCTGGCTTGTATTGTCCCTTTCTCGCCAGGGATAATGCGAATACCGCCTTCGACCCACTCGCTGGCGCTGGCGCCAAGCACTTTGATGCCATCAAAACCCACTTTCACGTCAAGGCGGCTGTTAACGACAAATTTGCTGTCGCCGCGCACCAGGTCGCGATATTCAGGGGTAATGGCCACCTGGAACGTGACGCCTTTCGCGGTCAGCTTGCGCTCCAGAACCTGACCCACTTTCACGCCGTGCAGCACCAGCGGCTGCCCGGCATCAATACCGTAACTCTCCGCTGCCGTGAGCGTAACCGTAGCCACATCCGGTTCATCGAGCAGGGATTTGTCAGCCGGAAGCACCACAAAGTGATTCCGCGTCTCCCCCTCTCCGGGCACCAGTTCGAACGTATTCCCGGTCAGCAGGGCGCTGAGGCTGGGGTTATCCAGCGAGATTTTCGGCTTTTTCATCTGAATAAGCGTCTTATCTCTGAGCAGGGTGACAACGCTTGGGTCCACCGTCATCTCACCGGTCACTTTACTGCCGGGATTGAGATTGAGTTTGGTCAGCTGCCCGACTTCCAGCCCCTGATACATGAGCGGGGTGGAGCCGGCTTTCAGGCCTTCGCCGTCAGGCAGTTCCAGCGTGACCAGGACCCCGCGCTGGCTGTGGGCCAAATCTTCATACAGCCCGTATTCATCGTTTTGCTGAGCCGGTTGGGAATCCGCAGGGGAGTCAAAGGCAATCGCGCCGTTAACCAGCGCGGAGAGGCTTTCCAGCTGGACCTTCGCGCCGCCGAGGCCGACATCGGCCTTAACCCCTGAGACATTCCAGAAGCGGCTGCCTTTTTTCACCAGGTTCGTAAAGCGGCGTTCGATCAGCACATCGATAGTGACGCCCTGATTGTTATCATTGAGCGCAAAATCGTAAACCCGGCCCACCGGAATTTTGCGGAAGTAGACCAGCGATCCGCTGGTGAGCGAACCGAGGTCCGGCGCCTGCAGATGAATCATCAGCTCGCCGTTGTTGATATGGTATTTCGGCTGGGTATCGAGGGCGACGAAATGGTCCTGCGGTTCGCCTTTGCCCGGCATCATACCGATATAGTTACCGCCAACTAGCGCATCAAGACCGGATACGCCGGCCAGCGAGGCTTTCGGAGTCACCAGCCAGAATTGGGTATCTTTGCGCAGAGCGTCTTTCATGTCGCCTTTGACGCTGGCGGATACCTCGATTTTACTCAGGTCTTTGCTCAGCGAGATATTCTCGACGGTGCCCACCTCGACCCCTTGATAGCGGATAGGCGTGCGCCCCGGGACAATCCCGTTGGCCGACTGGAAGTCGATGGTGATGGTCGTCCCGCGATCGTTATAGCTGGTCCAGATCAGCCAGCTGGCGATCAACAGGGCTATTACCGGCAGCAGCCAGAATGGCGAGATGCGACGTTTGGTTTTGATTCTGGCTTCAGTCGGTGAAGCGGGCGTTTCCTGACTCATGTGCGTCCCAAAGTAAGCGGCTGTCCAGCCATTCAACAGCAAGGATAGTTAATATTACCGCGGCGCCGAAATATACCGCAGCAGGCCCCATCGTGAAAGCGAGGAGTTGGTCGCGATTAATCAGTGACATGGTTAATGAGATAACAAAAAGATCCAACATTGACCAACGGCCGATCCAGGTAATCAGCCGCAGCAGGATGATGCGGGTACGCAACCCCTGTTCGCACTTGAATTGTATGCTCACTAACAGCGTAAACAACACAATAACTTTGGTAAATGGCACCAGAATACTGGCGATAAACACGACGCCGGCAATCGCCACATTGCTATTGGCCAACGACATAATCCCCGAAAGAATCGTATCATCCTGACGTGCGCCGTTGACGTAAATAATTGAGATCGGCAGCAGGTTAGCGGGAAGCAGGAACACCACCGAAGCAATCAGCCCGGCCCAGCTTCGCTGCAGGCTCTGCGGTCGTCGATGGTGGAGCGGCGTATGGCAGCGTCGGCAGCGCCCGCGAGCGTCGCGAAAGCCGGTGTAATGGCAGCCGGTGCAAACCTGTAGCGCCGGGTCGGCCCGAAACGCAGGCCGCTGGGGATAAAATCGCTCCCACAACTCTTCCACGTTCATATGAATGATCGTCAGAATGCTGAGCAGGGTGAGGGAGATAAAGGCCACAAGCCCGACGCCCGGCTGCAGGAAGGCGTAATCCTGTACCTTGATGGAGGCCACGCCGATACCGACCAGATAGATATCCAGCATCACCCACTCTTTCAGTTTTTCCAGCATCAGCAGCACCGGGCGTAAATTCATGCCCAGAACGTTCCCCAGCCAGAGATAGGCGATAGAGATGACCAGCAGCGCCGGTGCGCCAATCGCACAAAACAGCACCATCGCGGCAGTGAGCGGATCGCCCTGGCCGGTCATTTGCCAGATCCCCTGGATCACGTTCGCATCGATACGTACGCCGAGCAGATGCAGACGCAGTAAGGGTTCGGTCCACGCAAAGGGCATCAGGAGCATCATGGTGATGGCCATACTACCCAGCCGCGAAAGAGACCAGTCGCGGCCATCACGCACTTTCGCATTGCAGCGCGGGCACCAGGCGCTTTGATAACGCTTAAGCACCGGCAAACGAAAAAGAACGTCACACTGCGGGCAGCGGTGATAATGTGCCTGGGGTAGCGGACGGCTGACCGCATGCACGACCATCTTTTTTGCCGGTGTTATCGGTTGTGTTTTTAGTGGCATTTATTACGTACAGGAATGAATGTATCTCACTATCTTAACCCAGGATTGAATTCATCTTGAGCCTGAACGCATTTAATGCTTATTTTATTAGGCAATGCGTGTTTCGCAGTAAGACAACTAAGTGACCAGATAATGAACAAAACAGAATTTTACGCGGATTTGAACCGTGATTTTCAGGCTTTAATGGCAGGTGAAACCAGTTTTTTGGCGATGATCTCTAATACCAGCGCGCTGCTGTTTGAGCGCCTGACCGAGGTTAACTGGGCAGGTTTCTATTTGCTCGAAGGGGAGACGCTGGTTTTAGGACCATTCCAGGGCAAACTGGCCTGCGTACGGATTCCGGTTGGGCGAGGCGTTTGCGGTGCGGCCGTTGCGCAAAATCGCGTTCAGCGGGTGGAAGATGTCCATGCCTTCGATGGACATATCGCATGTGATGCCGCCAGCAATTCGGAAATCGTCTTTCCGCTGCAGGTGAACAATCAGATTATTGGCGTTCTGGATATCGACAGCACCGCCTTTTCCCGCTTCACCGCTGAGGATGAGCAGGGGCTGGCTGAACTGGTCGCACATCTGGAAAAACTCATTTCTGCGACTGACTACCAAAAAATATTCGCCCACGTCGCAGGATAATCAACGGATAACGTAGCATTTAGCGATGGCGTCATTATAATGACGCCTGTTCATGCCTGCGGCTTGTTGGCTACGTCCGTTGTAATCAGGAAATTTCATGGAAAATCAACCTAAGTTGAATAGCAGTAAAGAAGTTATCGCGTTTCTGGCCGAACGTTTCCCTCAGTGCTTCAGCGCTGAAGGTGAAGCTCGCCCCCTGAAAGTCGGTATTTTTCAGGATCTCGTGGAGCGTGTTGGGGGAGAGATGAATCTCAGCAAAACCCAACTTCGTGCCGCTTTACGTCTTTATACTTCGAGCTGGCGCTATCTGTACGGCGTTAAGCCAGGCGCAGTCCGCGTTGACCTTGACGGCAACCCGTGCGGCGAACTGGAAGAGCAGCATGTTGCTCACGCTCGTCAGCAGCTCGAAGAAGCAAAAGCTCGCGTTCAGGCGCAGCGCGCAAGCCAGCAGGCTAAAAAGCGCGAAGCCGCCGCCGCTGCGGGTCAGCAGGAAGACGGTGCTCGTCGTGAGCGTAAGCCACGTCCTCAGGTTCGTCGCAAAGAAGGCACCGAACAGCGTAAGCCGCGTCCAGCAGTTGCAAAAGCACCGCGTGAAGAGCGTCATACCCCTGTATCAGATCTGACCGCGTTAAGCGTTGGCCAGGCTCTGAAGGTGAAAGCAGGCAACAACGCAATGGACGCCACCGTTCTGGAAATCACCAAAGATGGCGTTCGTGTACAGCTGACTTCTGGTATGTCAATGATTGTACGCGCAGAACACCTGGTGTTCTGAAACGGAGGCCGGGCCAGGCATGAACACATTCTTTAAGCTCACCGCGCTTGCGGGCCTGCTAGCAATAGCAGGCCATGCGTTCGCCGTGGACGATATCACTCGAGTCGATCAAATTCCCGTGCTGAAAGAAGAGCCGCAGCACGCGACGGTGAGTGAGCGCGTTACCTCGCGCTTTACCCGTTCTCACTATCGGCAATTTGATCTCGACAACGCCTTCTCGGCAAAAATTTACGACCGCTATCTGAATCTGCTGGACTACAGCCACAACGTGCTGTTGGCCAGTGATATTGCTCAGTTCTCGGCGAAGAAGAATCAAATCGGCGATGAGCTGCGCACCGGAAAGCTGGACGTTTTTTACGACCTGTATAACCTGGCGCAGAAGCGTCGTTTTGAGCGCTATCAGTATGCATTGAAGGTGCTGGAACGTCCGATGGACTTTACCGGCAACGACAATTTCAACCTTGACCGCAGCAAAGCCCCCTGGCCGAAAGACGAAGCCGAGCTCAACGCGCTGTGGGATGCCAAGGTTAAGTTTGACCAGCTGAGCCTCAAGCTCACTGGCAAAGATGACAAAGAAATTCGCGATACCTTAACGCGTCGCTACAAATTCGCCATTCGCCGTCTGGCGCAGACCAACAGCGAAGATGTGTTCTCAATGGTGATGACCGCTTTCGCTCGCGAGATTGACCCGCACACCAACTATCTTTCTCCGCGCAATACCGAACAGTTCAATACGGAAATGAGCCTGTCATTAGAGGGCATCGGCGCGGTACTGCAGATGGATGACGACTATACGGTCATCAATTCGCTGGTAGCCGGTGGTCCGGCGGCGAAGAGTAAATCGATCGCCGTCGGCGATCGTATCGTCGGCGTCGGCCAGTCGGGTAAAGGCATGGTTGACGTCATCGGCTGGCGTCTGGATGACGTTGTCGCGCTGATCAAAGGGCCGAAGGGCAGCAAGGTGCGTCTCGAAGTTCTGCCTGCCGGTAAGGGGGCCAAAACCCGCATCGTCACGCTGACCCGAGAGCGCATTCGTCTCGAAGACCGCGCGGTGAAGATGTCGGTGAAAACCGTCGGCAAAGAGAAAGTCGGCGTGCTGGATATCCCGGGCTTCTACGTTGGCCTGACGGATGACGTTAAGGTGCAGCTGCAGAAGCTGGAGAAACAGAACGTCAGCAGCATTGTTATCGACCTGCGCAGCAATGGCGGTGGGGCGCTGACCGAAGCCGTTTCGCTATCTGGCCTGTTTATTCCGTCTGGCCCGGTGGTTCAGGTCCGTGACAACAATGGCAAAGTGCGTGAAGACAGCGATACCGATGGCGTGGTGTACTATAAAGGCCCGCTGGTGGTGTTGGTCGATCGTTTCAGTGCTTCGGCCTCTGAAATCTTCGCTGCCGCTATGCAGGACTACGGTCGCGGCTTAATTGTTGGCGAGCCGACCTTTGGTAAAGGCACCGTTCAGCAGTATCGCTCGCTGAACCGGATTTACGATCAGATGCTGCGCCCTGACTGGCCGGCGCTGGGCTCCGTACAGTACACCATTCAGAAGTTCTACCGCATTAACGGCGGCAGTACCCAACGTAAAGGTGTCACGCCGGATATCATGATGCCGACCGGGAGCGAAGATCGCGAAACCGGCGAGCAGTATGAAGATAACGCGCTGCCGTGGGATAGCGTCAATGCGGCGACCTACGTGAAATCCGGTGATTTGAAGCCGTTCGATCCGCAGCTGCTGAAGCTGCATAATGAGCGGATTGCCAAAGATCCTGAGTTCCAGTACATCATGAAGGACATCGCTCGCTATAACGCAATGAAAGATAAGCGTTATATCGTTTCTCTCAACTACGCCCAGCGTGAGAAAGAGAACGAAGAAGACGACGCGACGCGCCTGGCGCGGATTAACGACCGTCTGAAGCGCGAAGGTAAACCGCCGCTGAAGAAACTGGACGATCTGCCGAAGGACTATCAGGAGCCGGATCCGTATCTTGATGAGACGGTCCACATTGCGGTAGACCTTGCGCATCTTGAGAAAGAGATGCCCGCGGTAGAACCGCCGGTCAGCAAATAAGCACCCAACGGGCACAATGATTGTGCCCGTTTTTCTTTCCATCATCCTCCAGGCCGTCCTCTCTTATACATACAAAATGTCAACAACTTACGCGGATGTCAGTTCGTCGTGACAAAATGTAAAGTTGTGTTTTTCTCGTGACTTAGCGGGGCCTGATCGTTGAAAATTAGCGTTCTACCCATACGATATGGGTAATCGCATAGTGCGTTTTGTTAAATCGAGGTTAAAAGAAAATTATGATGCGAATCGCGCTTTTCCTGTTGACCAACCTGGCAGTGATGGTGGTCTTCGGGCTGGTGTTAAGCCTGACGGGAATTCAGTCAAGCAGCATGACCGGGTTACTGATCATGGCGCTGCTTTTTGGTTTTGGTGGATCGATCGTTTCGCTGATGATGTCGAAATGGATGGCGCTGAAATCCGTGGGTGGGGAAGTGATTGAGCAGCCGCGCAATGAAACGGAACGCTGGCTGATGAACACCGTCGCGCAGCAGGCGCAGCAGGCGGGTATTGGCATGCCGCAGGTCGCCATCTACCACGCGCCGGATATCAACGCGTTTGCCACCGGCGCCCGCCGCGATGCTTCTCTGGTCGCTGTAAGCACCGGGCTGCTGCAAAACATGAGCCGCGATGAAGCTGAAGCGGTCATCGCCCACGAAATCAGCCACATCGCTAACGGTGACATGGTCACGATGACGCTGATTCAGGGGGTGGTGAACACCTTCGTTATCTTTATCTCGCGTGTTATCGCGCAGATTGCCGCCGGCTTCCTGGGCGGAAACCGGGATGATAGTGAAAGCAGCAACGGTAACCCGCTGATTTACTTTGCCGTAGCGACCGTGCTGGAACTGGTGTTCGGTATCCTGGCCAGCATCATTACCATGTGGTTCTCGCGCTACCGCGAATTCCACGCCGATGCCGGGTCTGCCAGACTGGTTGGTCGTGAGAAAATGATTGCCGCGCTGCAGCGCCTGAAAACCAGCTACGAACCACAGGAAGCCAGCAGCATGATGGCGTTCTGCATTAACGGTAAGGCGAAGTCAATGAGCGAACTGTTCATGACTCACCCGCCGCTGGATAAGCGTATTGAAGCGCTGCGCAGTGGCGAATACCTGAAGTAACGTTGTTGCAGAGTAGGTAAAAAAAATCCGCGGCCCTCGGGCGGCGGATTTTTTTATGGCTGAAGCCTGAGGAGGGCGGCTATTGCCCAGGCCGGGGCTGAGTTACGCGAAGCCCGCTGACGGTTGCGGCAATCACCGCCAGTCCACCGGCCAACAGCAGTGCGCTGTGGGTGCCGCTGTTGCCCTGCAGGTTAAGCAGCAGGGCAACCAGCGCCGCACCGGTACTTTGACCGAGCAGACGCGCGGTCCCGAGCATTCCGCTGGCGCCGCCGCTGCGATGGGCCGGTGCGGAAGAGACAATGGTATGGTTGTTTGGCGACTGGAACAGGCCAAAACCGGCGCCGCACAGCGCCATGCGCCAGATAATATCCAGATCGGAAGGCGTGGAGGGCAACAGCGCAAGGCCAAACAGGCCGCAGGCCATCACCAGCAGGCCGATTGCCCCCAGTAATCCCGCGTGCACTTTCTCAATCATATAACCTGCCAGCGGCGCCATCACCATGGTAGCCAGAGGCCATGGCGTCAGCAGCAAGCCGGTTTCTACTTCGCTGCGGCCCATCATCGACTGCAGGAAGAAGGGCAGGGAAACCAGCGCCAGCATTTGCGCGCAGAACGAGCAAATGGAGGTGCAGATAGACAGGGAAAACAGCGGGATGCGCAGCAGGTCAATCGGCAGCAGCGGGACTGGCATCTGCAGCTGGCGGCGCACAAAAAAGAAACCGATAACCAGCATCGCGGCCACTTCCGCAAGTACGAATCGTCCCGACTGACCCTGGGCAAAACCGCCGAGAGCGGTGATCAACAGGCCAAACGTCAGCGCATTCATTATGGCGCTGGGAAGATCGAAGCGGGTGATTTTGCTCCGGCCAACGTTTGCTGGCAGGTAACGCATGGCGAGGATAAGCGAAACAATCCCGAGCGGAATATTAATAAAAAAGAGCCATTGCCAGGAGGCAACCGAGAGAATAGCGGCTGCAATGGTGGGGCCGGCGGCCGATGAAACCGCCACCACGAAGGAGTTAATCCCCATTCCGCGCCCGAGAAAACGCTGCGGGAAAATAAGTCGGATCAGCGCTGTGTTGACGCTCATCAGGGCGGCGCCGCCAAGGCCCTGCGCGACGCGGGCAAGCGTCAGCATCTGCAGACTATGGGAGAGCGCGCAGGCGAGCGAGGTCAGAGTAAATAGCGCAAGACCGATTTTATAGATACGCCGATAGCCAAACATATCGCCGAGAAAAGAGAGCGGCAGAAGGGCAATCACGATAGCTATCTGGTAGGCGTTGACAATCCAGATTGACGCCGCCGGCGAGGCGTTTAAATCGGTGGCGATAGTCGGCAGAGCCACGTTGGCAATTGCGCCGTCGAGCACCGCCATGGCCAACCCTAAAACGATGGTCAGAATTGCGCCGTAGCGCTGCGGCAAAGGCAGGCCATCGGCAATGTTTTTATCCATGGTGAATGTATGTCTTTATGGTAATTATTCTCTGAGTAATGATTTTAGCATTGATTATTCGGCTGTATGTCGCAGATTTGTAACGAATGAGCAGAAGAACGATTGCGGGGGCCGCGATGCGAATTTATAATAAAAACCGGTTCTGATTTTTATAAAACAGTTACGATGAGGTGATAAATGGCAGTTGCAGATTTGGATAAGCAGCCAGATTCTGTCTCTTCGGTATTGAAGGTTTTTGGCATTCTGCAGGCGCTTGGTGAAGAGCGTGAAATTGGCATTACCGAACTGTCCCAGCGCGTCATGATGTCAAAAAGCACCGTTTATCGCTTTTTGCAAACCATGAAATCGCTGGGCTATGTGGCGCAGGAAGGCGAATCTGAGAAATACTCCCTGACGCTCAAGCTGTTCGAACTGGGCGCGCGTGCGCTACAGAATGTCGACCTGGTCCGCAGTGCCGACATCCAGATGCGTGAACTTTCGCGGCTGACGAAAGAGACGATCCACCTGGGCGCGCTGGATGAAGACAGCATCGTCTATATCCACAAAATCGACTCCATGTACAACCTGCGGATGTACTCGCGTATCGGTCGCCGCAACCCGTTGTACAGTACCGCTATCGGTAAAGTGCTGCTGGCGTGGCGCGATCGCGCTGAAGTTGAGCAGATTCTTGAAGGCGTCGAATATAAACGCAGCACCGAGCGGACCATCACCAGTACGCAAGCGCTGCTTGACGTCCTGGATCAGGTGCGTCAGCAGGGGTACGGTGAAGATAATGAAGAGCAGGAAGAGGGGCTGCGCTGCATCGGCGTACCGGTTTTCGACCGCTTTGGCGTGGTGATTGCCGGCCTGAGTATCTCTTTCCCGACGCTGCGTTTCTCAGAAGAGCGTCTGAGTGAATACGTGGCGATGTTGCACACGGCGGCGCGTAAGATTTCTGAACAGATGGGCTATAACGACTATCCATTCTGATCCGAATGGCGCTGTGGTCAGTTAAACGACAGCGGGAATGCGCTTCCCGCTGTCGCTTTTACGCATCAACCTTTGTCGATAACGGTTTCGCTTTTGCGTAAAATCGGGCAGTCGGTAACACCGATAATACCGCTATCAGAATGAACGTATTGTGCGGTACTGGTGCCGCGAGCGGTCAGATATTTACACTGAAGCCCCAGTCCCGCAGCATTCTGATTGCTGCCAATAAGAATGCCATAGCCGCTCAATAATATACCAATCCATACGATAGCCAGTACTACAATGGAACGAATGATTAATCGCATTGTTGCCTCATGGTTTGCATTATCCCTGCGCTTATTTTGACAGCTACACGTATTGAAACAAGTCTATGATTCCTAAACTTGTCTTTCGTATTACAGTTAGCCACGGTTTAAGATGCTCATGTTATCCTGGAAACATCTGATACTGATGCGGAGAATGGAGTGAAAAAAGTACGCTGGGTTTTGCTGATAGTCATCATAGCGGGCTGTTTGTTGCTGTGGACTCAGATGCTTAACGTAATGTGCGATCAAGATGTACAGTTTTTCAGCGGCATCTGCACAATCAATAAGTTTATCCCCTGGTAAGACATTTTTATGACGACCGATTTCCTTCTGCTGCGCGAGTGGTAGAATGGACGCCTTCTCTTTGAGGTGGTGAAATGAGTGAGTTACTGAATCCTGGGATCTTAAATCTGGCATCGTTGGCACTGTCCGTTGTGCTGCTGCTTGTCGGTTTGTTGTTATGGTTTTTTGTTAATCGCGCAAGTTCGCGCACCAATCAGCAGATTGAACTGCTGCAGGCGTTACTGGACCAGCAAAAGCGGCAAAATGCGCTGCTGCGCCGTCTCTGTGAAGCCAATGAGCCTGAGAAACAAGAGGTTACTAAGACTTCGGCGGGAGAGAAAGACGATGACGACTTTATCCGTCTCGTCGCCGAACGGTAGCTGACTGACAGGTGTGCACCGCGTCGGTGTGCACCTGGATCTAAGGAGTCGCTATAACTTTTTCTTATCCTTTCCGATCGTTTTGTTACACTTCCTCGCCCCCTGAGTGTGTTCCTGCTCCCAATTCTGGCTATTGACGTCATTGATTTTTTAGTTAATCAAATAAAATAATAACAATCTGTTTTAATTGTCTGATGAAAAAATATCGTCATTAATGCTTCACGTTTAAATTGTATTATAAATAATATTTATAACGGAAGCGGATGACGATTTTATATCTTTACCTCCGCAGAATTTAAGCGAAATTTCAACTATCGATATGACCTTTTATACGCATCATTATGCACCGGCCCTGACCCTGTGTGCTGAAAATGTGGTGTTAGAATAGCCGGGTACCTGGACGAACCGAAGTTGTTGAGCTATGGTAAAAAAGTTGCAACCATCGGGTTTGCTATAATTGCGAATCCTGCGGTAGCAGCGAGGGCAACCCTGGGCGGCAAAGACGCATAAATGTGCAGGTGATCAAATGATTACCTTATAATTTGTGCGGAGGATCGAGACACGTTTAAAAATGGCTTGCCATTATTTACGTTGTATGTGATAACACCTTTCGGGTTAAACGAGGTACAGTTCTGTTTATGTGTGGCATTTTCAGTAAAGAAGTCCTGAGTAAACACGTTGTCGTTGAATACCGCTTCTCTGCCGAACCTTATATTAGTGCCTCATGCAGTAATGTGTCAGTTTTATCTATGTAAGCGCCTGTGGGCGAAGAAAACAGTCTAAGGAATTTTGCAAATGGCAAAGATTAAAGGTCAAGTTAAGTGGTTCAACGAGTCTAAAGGTTTTGGTTTCATTACTCCGGCTGATGGCAGCAAAGATGTGTTCGTACACTTCTCCGCTATCCAGGGTAATGGCTTCAAAACTCTGGCTGAAGGCCAGAACGTTGAGTTCGAAATTCAGGACGGCCAGAAAGGTCCGGCAGCAGTTAACGTTACTGCTATCTGATTCAAGACCACTCATCTTGTAAGAAAAGCCTCGCCTCTGCGGGGCTTTTTAGTCTTTATTGCAAAACATTTCCATTTTTCCCCCTCCGTCGCGCTTTGTTGCAAAACAACATCCTTATTCGCATAGTTTCGCATCCTGTTGTGCCGATTTTCTGTTAAATCAGAGGGTTGCAATATAAGGCTGGAGCTATGGTGCTAAAGTACAAAAATAAGTCAGTTGCTCATTTCACCCCTCTTCGTTTTGGGCTGTTGTGCGTGGCGATTCTCGGGTGTCTCGGAATACTGCTGGGGCGGGTGGCCTGGCTGCAAATAGTTTCTCCAGATAACCTTGTGAAACAAGAAGATATGCGTTCGTTGCGCGAAGAACCCATCGACGTGCAGCGTGGAACCATCAGCGACCGCGAGAATCGCCCGCTGGCGGTCAGCGTGCCGGTGAGCGCCATCTGGGCTGACCCGCAAACCATTATGCAAAAGGGCGGCGTTGGCTATGGCCCGCGCTGGCAGGCGATGGCGGAGGCGCTGCACCTTAATCTGAGCGATCTGGCCAAACGCGTTGAGAGCCATCCGCATATGCGCTTCATCTATCTGGCCCGTCAGGTTAACCCGGAACAGGCCGAATGGATCGACAAACTGCACCTGCCAGGGATCAACCTGCGTGATGAGTCGCGCCGATTCTATCCCGCGGGGCACGTGGCGGCTAACCTGCTGGGGTTTACTAATATCGATAACCAGGGCATTGAGGGGATTGAGAAAAGCTTTAATGCTCAGCTTACCGGAAAGCCGGGGCGCCGGCTGGTGCGTAAAGATCGTCATGGACACGTGATCGAAAATATCACCGAGATGCCGGCGGTGCCTGCGCATAATATTCAGCTGAGTATCGACGAACGTCTGCAGACGGTCACCGAAGATGCTCTGGATAACGCCGTGAACTGGAATAAGGCGGAATCCGGGGCGGCGGTACTGATTAAGATAGATACCGGCGAGATACTGGCGATGGCCAGCTATCCGGACTTCAATCCCAATAACCGTGATAACGCCAGGCTGGATGATTTTCGCAACCGCGCCATCAGTGACACCTTTGAGCCGGGCTCGACGGTAAAACCGCTGGTGGTGATGACGGCGCTACAGCAGGGGATTGTGCAGCCGGACAGCGTAGTGGATACCCATCCCTTTGTGCTTGATGGTCACCGCATTCGCGACGTTGGCTATTATCCCGAACTGTCATTAACCGGCATTTTGCAAAAATCCAGCGATACCGGCGTTTCGCATCTGTCGCTGGCCATGCCAGTCCAACACCTGATCGATACTTATAAAGCGTTCGGCTTTGGCGACCCGACCGGACTGGGGCTGACCGGCGAAAGCGCCGGGCTGATGCCTCAACGGCGCTATTGGGGCCAGCTGGACCGCGCGACCTTTGCCTTCGGATATGGTCTGATGGTGACTCCGCTGCAGCTGGCACATGTTTATGCCACTATCGGCGGCTTCGGTATTGAACGACCGCTCTCGATTACCCGTATCGACCCGCCGGTCATCGGCACGCGAGTCATGCCAGAACCGATAGTGCATGAAGTGGAGCATATGATGGAGAGCGTGGCGTTGCCGGGCGGCGGGGGAACCAAAGCGGCGGTGCGCGATTATCGCATTGCGGTGAAAACCGGGACTGCGAAAAAAATCGGTCCTGACGGTAAATATATCGATAAATATGTGGCGTATACCGCAGGCGTGGCGCCCGCCAGTCGTCCGCAGTTTGCGCTGGTGGTGGTGATTAACGATCCCAGCAATGGCGCCTATTATGGCGGGGCGGTTTCCGCACCGGTCTTTAGCCAGATCATGGGAGATGTGCTGCGGCTGGAAAATGTGATGCCGGACGGTATGCCGCAAGGTTCGGAAAATCTGATTGTGATGCATAGCGGGGATGCCGCGCCGCCGGCGTTGTAACAGTGGTCTGAAAGGGCGAATAGCGCTACACTTTCGCCCTTTCAGCGACACCGGAGTTGTCATGTCATACAGTTGCCCACTTTGCCACGCGCCGCTTTCCCGCCGCGATAATAGCTATATCTGCCCGCAGCGGCACCAGTTCGACCTGGCGAAAGAGGGGTATGTCAATTTACTGCCGGTGCAGTTTAAGCGGTCTCGCGATCCGGGCGATAGCGCGGAGATGATGCAGGCGCGGCGGGCGTTTCTCGACGCGGGCCACTATCAACCTCTGCGTGATGCCATCAGTGACTTTCTGTCCGTCGCCGCCCCTGAGCGCCTGCTTGATATCGGCTGCGGGGAAGGGTACTACACCCATGCGTTTGCCGCTATCGCCGCTCATTGTTGGGGGCTGGACGTCTCAAAGTCGGCCATTCGCGCGGCGGCCAGACGCTATCCGCAGGTCAATTTTTGCGTCGCATCGAGCCAGCGTCTGCCGTTCGACGACGCCAGCCTGGATGCGGTGGTCCGGATCTATGCCCCTTGTAATGCGCAGGAGCTGGCGCGGGTGGTCAGACCCGGCGGCTGGGTGATTACCGCCACGCCGGGGCCGCGGCATTTGCTGGAGCTGAAAGGGTTGATTTACGACGAGGTGCGTCTGCATGAGCAACATCATGAACAGATGGCTGGCTTTACATTAAGCCAGCAGCAGCAGCTGGCCTATCCGATGCAGCTGACCGGGGCCGAGGCTGAAGCGCTGCTGCAGATGACCCCATTCGCGTGGCGGGCGAAGCCGCCGGTGCGTGAAACGCTGCGCGCGCAGGCGACTTTCCGCTGCCAGACCGATTTTATGATTCACTGCTGGCAGCGTGAGGCCTGAGAACTAGCCGGCGAAATGGCTCCAGAGAATCTGGGCGCCGATACCAATCAGGACAATACCACCAAGAATTTCGGCTCGCTTGCCCAGCAGCGGGCCGATAAACCGACCGACCATTATTCCCAGCGTCGACATCACCAGCGTTGCGCAGCCGATAGCCAGCGCGGTGGCGATAATATTTACCTGCAGGAATGCCAGGCCAACCCCGACGGCCATCGCATCGAGACTGGTGGCGAAGGCGGTGGTGACCAGCAGCCAGAAACCGTGGCGGCGAGGCGCTTCACATGCCTCATCTTCGGTTGTGCGAAAACCTTCGATGACCATCCGTCCGCCGAGAAAGACCAGCAGCACGAACGCGATCCAGTGATTCCACTCCAGCACGAACTGGCTGGCGAGCATCCCCATCCCCCAGCCGACAAGCGGGGTGAGCGTTTCGATGGCGCCGAAAATTAACCCGGTGCGCAGCGCTTCGGAGAACTTAGGTTTGTGTAAGGTAGCGCCTTTACCGATAGAGGCTGCGAAGGCGTCCATGGACATGCCAAAGGCAAGAAGAATCGTAGCGGAGATGTTCATCATTGCGTCCTGACCGGGGAAAATCCATATGACACATCACAGCCCCCAGTAGATATACGCAGCCCGCGACTCAGGTATGCGTACAGCGGTGATGTGTCTATGGTCTCGCCTGATTGAACACCTTCTTCAACCCGTACGTGCCACGTTTTGCAACGAGTATGTTGACACGCACATTTCCTGGCTGGCAGGAAACCGGCTACTCCCCAACGACGGGCGCAACCTTAACATATTTTTAGAATATAAAACAATAACAGGATTTATTTATTTCAATAACCAAATGATAACGATTTTCATTTGAATTTATGCGTAAATAATTCGTTAATAAATATAAGTGAAGTGCGCAGAAGGAATATAGCCATGGCTATATATCCATCTGCCAGAAATTGCTGAAATATAGCGTTGGCTATATTTATAACTTACTGAGTGGAAACGAGAAGTTTGTAAATCTTTTCCAGATCGTCGATGTTTCGTACACGAATAAGCAGGCGCCGTTGCTCTAATTGCATCACCAGTACGCCATCTTCCGATAAATTCATCGCTTTAATTCGCTTATATTCAATCCAGATATTGGCGAAGAAAAAACCAGTCGGTTTGAAGATGATTTTCGGCGTCCGGATCCAGAACAGAAACAAACCCATTAACGCCAGCGCAGATAATAACCAGGTGGTGATTAGCGCGCCGTGGCTGATGATATTGTTATAAATCAGAATGGCGGTCAGGCCGACGAAGATGATCCCGTCAACGCGGCTGCGGCGGAGCAGGGGGATGGCCAGGAGTAACGGGCCGTTGCGACGGGGCATAATAAACTGGTCATAAATGGCAAACGCCAGCAGAACAACAATAAACAGAATCAGCACCAGATCCGTGATTGTCATCTATCCTCCAGTGAAAAAAAAAGCCGGGGGCAAGCCCCCGGCGGACAACAGGATTATTACAGGCCCAGCAGGCCGATAGCGTAGCCGACGATACCGATGACGAAGAAGCCGACGATAATCCACAGGGCGTTAACTTTCTTACGCAGCAGCCACATACAGGCGAAGGTCAGCAGCAGAGGCACCAGGCCCGGCATCAGCTGGTCAAGGATAGTCTGTACGGTCGTGACGTGAACCTGACCATCTGAACCGGTGATTTTTGACACCACCAGCGGAATGTTCACATGCGTCCACTTGTTAACCAACGCCCCCATGACAAACAGGCCGAGAATTGACGCCCCCTCGGTCAGTTTCTGCAGGAAGCCGCCGCCCATATCCTTAACGATATCGACACCTTTGCTGTAACCGTATGCCACCCCGTAGTAACGGGTCAGCAGACGGACGGCGTTGAACAGAATAAAGAACAACAGCGGGCCTAACAGGCTGCCGCTCATCGCGATACCGGCACCCAATGCCGCAAATACCGGACGCACGGTACCCCAGAAGATCGGGTCGCCGACGCCAGCCAGCGGCCCCATCAGACCGACTTTGATACCGTTGATGGCACCATCATCGATCTCGGCGCCGTTTGCACGCTGCTCTTCCATCGCCAGCGTTACGCCCAGAACAGGCGCTGCGACGTACGGGTGAGTGTTAAAGAACTCCAGGTGACGCTTAATTGCCTGCTTACGCGCATCGTTGTTCTCCGGGTACAGGCGACGAATAGCCGGTACCATAGAGAAGCAGAAGCCCAGCGCCTGCATACGTTCGAAGTTCCATGACCCCTGGAACAGGTTAGAACGAATGAACACGCCACGAATGTCACTCGGAGTGAGTTTTTTCTCGGTGGTATTTTTAGTCATATCAACCATTTCGCTCACCTGTTAGTCCAGTTCGTTATCGAGATCGTTATTACCAGCAGCCTGCGCTGGCGCACCCGCTACGCGGTTGTATTTCGGGCTCAGCTGGATGTAGAGGATAGCCATTACCGCGCCAATCACCCCCAGCGCAACCAGGTTGAAGTTAGTGAATGCGGCGGTGACGAAGCCAAGGTAGAAGAACGGCATCAGGTAGCCTGCGCGCATCATATTGATGACCATCGCATAACCAACGACCACGATCATGCCACCGGCGATGTTCAGACCGCTGGTGACCACTTCAGGAATCGCATTCAGCATGCCCTGAACTTCGCTGGTTCCGACGGAGATAGCCACGATGACCGCCGGGATAGCGATACGCATAGCCTGCAGGAACAACGAAGAAACGTGGAGCCACGAAATCGCCGTCAGGTTGCCATTTTCCGCCGCTTTATCCGCCGCGTGCTGGAAGGCTACGGTAATGGTACGAACGATGATGGTCAGAACCTGGCCTGCTGCTGCCAGCGGGATAGCCAGAGCGATACCGGCGCCGATACCCTGATGACCGGCAATAACCAGAACGGTAGAAATGATGGATGCCAGCGCGGCATCCGGCGCAACCGCCGCACCGATGTTCATCCAGCCCAGGGCGATCATTTCCAGGGTACCACCGATGATGATACCGGTTTTCATATCGCCGAGAACGGCACCGATCAACGTACACGCGACCAGAGGACGGTGGAACTGAAATTCATCAAGTACCGACTCCATACCCGCAATACACGCGACGATGAACACCAGCACAATCTGAAGAAGGGTAATCTCCATTGTACTTCTCCTGTTGATTAAGTCTTAAGTTGAAAATTGGGGCGCGACCCGCAAGGTTATTTCGCCACCTTGCCAATCAGGTCCATCATTTTCAGTTTCTGGTCGGTGGAAACTTTACGGACTTCCAGCTCGATACCGCGGGCATTTAGCTTTTTAAATGCTTCAATATCTTTTTCATCGACCGAAACGGCGTTGTTCACCTGCGTTTTACCCTGACGGAAAGCCATACCACCGATATTGACAGTGGTGATTTTCACGCCGCCTTCAACGACACGTTCGACGTCGGTAGGGTTGGTAAACAGCAACATGACGCGATCGCCTGCGTATTTCGGGTTGTTGTAGACGCGAATCATCTTCGCAACGTCGACAACGTGGGCGGTCACACCCGGAGGAGCAACCTGAGTCAGTAACGTTTTGCGCACGGTATCCGCCGCGACTTCATCACTCACGACAATAATACGGGTAACGTTGGTTTCTTTTGTCCAGCGGGTGGCCACCTGACCATGAATAAGACGGTCATCAATACGCGCCAGGCCGATGACCATATAGTCGTTCGGACCCATTGGTTTTGCCGGGGCTGGCGCTTTGGCTGCTGCCTTAACCGGAGCCGGAGCGACTTTTTCCACCGCTTTCGCTTTCAGCGCCTTCACGCCTTCACGACCGGTTTCTACCGCCAGAGCCACCAGCTCGTCGAACGACGGATCGTCGTCGCGCGCCATCAGCGTTTCGACCAGCATCGGAATGTTGACGCCAGCAATCACTTCGTAATGTTCTTTATCGACGACAATGCGGCTGGCGGCATTAAATGGACTACCTCCCCACGTATCGACGAGAAATAACACGCCTTTAGTTGTGTCCAGCTTTGCCAGCTGTGCGTTGTATTTCTCAATTAGCGTTTCGGCATTTTCACCCGGAACGAAATCGATCCAGCCAACGTTTTCCTGCTCGCCCAACAGCATTTCTGCGGTTTTCAGCAGTTGTTCTGCAGCCCAACCATGTGTGCCTATTACAATAGCAATCGTCACTTGCTACCTCCTTTATTATCGTGAATGCATCATCTGTGGTGATACATCCTGAATCACTCTTGCGAACAAAATCGATTCAGTGAGGGTGTAAGATCTAAAATAATTACTACCGCGAATTATTTTAGATAGTGAAAAAATAATTAATGTGATGAAGATCCGTTAATCACGCATCTGCGACTAATAATTTCGCAGCGCAAAAAATAGGCTTACCTATTGCAAAGACTGGTAAAATTTTTTCCAATCTTCCTCCATTTTTTGCTATGTTTAGCTTCCGTTTAATTACTCAGGAGTATAGGGCATAGCCCGCTGTATGGACCCTCATCGACGTCTTTTCACCTTCTGGCGTTTTTCTGCCGCCGCTACCTGCTACGCTTTTTTACCCGCAACGATTGTCTCTGCCGTGCGTGACATCGCGATGACTCCGTCTGTCGTGAACTGGAGCAACTCATGGAATTCTTAATGGATCCCTCTATCTGGATCGGTTTATTGACGCTGGTCGTCCTTGAAATCGTGCTCGGTATCGACAACCTGGTCTTTATCGCTATCCTCGCGGATAAACTGCCGCCGAAACAGCGTGACAAAGCGCGGCTGATCGGTCTGACGCTGGCGCTGTTTATGCGTCTGGGGCTGCTGTCAGTTATTTCGTGGATGGTGACCTTAACCAAACCGCTGTTCAGCATTGCGGATTTCTCTTTTTCCGGGCGCGATCTCATCATGCTGCTCGGGGGGATATTCCTGCTGTTTAAAGCGACCACGGAACTGCATGAACGGCTGGAAAACCGCCAGCACGATGCCGGACATGGTAAAGGTTATGCCAGTTTCTGGGTGGTGGTGTTGCAAATCGTTGTGCTGGATGCGGTCTTCTCGCTGGATGCAGTCATTACCGCCGTCGGCATGGTGAACCATCTGCCGGTGATGATGGCCGCGGTGGTCATTGCGATGATGGTGATGCTGCTGGCCTCGAAGCCGTTGACCCGCTTCGTGAACCAGCATCCGACGGTGGTGGTGCTC
Organism: Klebsiella sp. YJ; assembly: GCF_002108615.1. Lineage (NCBI taxonomy): Bacteria > Pseudomonadati > Pseudomonadota > Gammaproteobacteria > Enterobacterales > Enterobacteriaceae > Klebsiella > Klebsiella sp. YJ. Next base: position 112,961 of record NZ_MTEG01000001.1, on the reverse strand, counting down.
TGTCTGAGCTTCCTGCTGATGATCGGTCTGAGCCTGGTGGCTGAAGGCTTCGGCTTCCATATTCCGAAAGGGTACCTGTACGCCGCTATCGGCTTCTCGATCACCATTGAGTTCTTCAACCAGGTGGCACGACGTAACTTTATTCGTCACCAGTCGACGCTGCCGTTACGCGCACGTACGGCTGACGCTATCCTGCGCATGATGGGCGGGCGTAAACAGCACGCCGTGAGCCATGATGGCGAGAGCCCGGCGCCGGTTCCGGTGCCGGAAGGAGCGTTTGCGGAAGAAGAACGCTATATGATTAACGGCGTCCTGACCCTGGCGCAGCGTTCATTGCGCAGTATCATGACTCCGCGCGGTGAAATCAGTTGGGTGAATGCGGAGCAAAGCGAAGAAGAAATTCGTCGTCAGCTGCTCTCTTCACCGCACAGTCTGTTCCCGGTATGCCGGGGCGAGCTGGATGAAATCATTGGTATCGTGCGAGCCAAAGAGATGCTGGTGGCGCTGGAGGCCGGTGAGAACGTCGCGGCATTAGCCTCGGCTTCGCCGGCGATTGTGGTTCCGGAAACGCTGGATCCTATCAATCTGCTGGGGGTGCTGCGTCGTGCTCGCGGTAGCTTCGTCATCGTGACCAACGAGTTTGGCGTGGTACAGGGGCTGGTGACGCCGCTGGATGTCCTGGAAGCCATCGCCGGGGAATTCCCTGATGCCGATGAGACGCCGGAAATCGTGGCTGATGGCGACGGTTGGCTGATCAAAGGATCAACCGACCTGCATGCTTTACAGCAGGCGGTAGGGCTCGATGACATCGTCGATGAAGATGAGGATATTGCGACGGTAGCTGGACTGGTCATTGCCGTTAACGGCCATATACCGCGTACCGGCGATGTTGTTGAACGGGCGCCGCTGCAGTTTACCGTTCTCGAAGCGAACGACTATCGTGTTGATCTGGTGCGCGTAGTCAAAACGGTACATGACAGCCAGGAAGAAGAATAATCCTCCTGGGTCGTCAGACTGGCCGGTCGGTCTCCGCTGGAGGCTGGCCGGTTTTATTATCCGCCATCGCCTCGACCTGACGTCGGGCGGCCAGCCACTGTGGAAAGTCTTCCACCGGCATTGGCCTGGCATAGTGAAATCCCTGCAGGATATCAACGCCGTGGCGCCGCAAATATTCGTCCTGCCGCTGAGTCTCCACGCCTTCTGCCACCGTCACAATATTCAGCCGGTGCGCCAGCGCAATAATGATATCCGTTACCGTGGCATTGACGCTGTCGATGCCGATAGCGCTGGTAAAGGATTTATCAATCTTCAGCACGTCAGGCCGTAGCTTTTCCAGCCAGGAGAGCGAGCTGTTGCCAGTGCCAAAGTCATCGATTGCCAGGTACACCCCCCTGAAATGCAGATGTTCCGCCATGTGGTGATCGCCGTCCTGCAGCACGTCCCGCTCGGTGAGTTCCACCACCAGCTGCTGCACCGGATAGGCGCTGAACCAGAGTTTATGCAGATCGCGCAGCAGTTCACCCTCGGCAAAGTGGCGAGCGGCGACATTAATCGAAATGTGAAAATGTTTATCGTGGGGGAATAGCGAAAGCTGGCGTGCGGTTTCTGCAATGACATAGCGGGTGAGGGGAACGATCAGGTTGTAGCCTTCGGCGATAGGAATGAACACCTCCGGCGATATGTTTCCCCGGCGCGGATTGTTCCAGCGCAGTAAAATCTCGACGCCGGTACATTTTCCCGAATGCAGATCCTTCAACGGTTGGCACCACAGCTTGAACTCGCGGGCGGCGATACCGAGGCTGATTTCCCGGGAAAAACTCATCCTGCCCGCGGTAGCCAGCCAGGCGATTCCGGTCATCAGTAAACTGAGGATCAACGCCAGCGGCAGTTCGCCCGGCAGTTCGTTGAGGGCGATAGCGGAAGCGCCGGGACCGCTGACGTTTATGGCAAACGGGAACAGGGTCGAATGTTGACGGTATATCACCGACTCGCCGGGAAGCACCGAGTGATCAACTACTCCGCTCCCGCTGATAAAGTTCCGGGTGCCGACGCTCAGTCCAATACCGGTAATCAACGATGATTTTGCGTTGAGAATTAACTCTCCCAGCAGCTCAATATTGATGATGATCATCACGCCATCGGCGCTATTGAAAGCGGAGGGGTACCATTGAATTAAGACTGGAGAGCCGACCAGCAGCGTGTTATCGGTTGAAAAAACCAGCAGCTCCCGCTGGCCTGGCAGGTCGGGTTGCAGCTGATGAATAGGGACGTTGCGATCGCCAAAGATGCTGGAGCAGTAGAGAATATTCGATTTAACCAGGACGATTGAACGCACGGTTTGCAGCGAGGCCGCCAGTTTGCGCAGCGGCAGACGCACATCCTCACAGGGCTTCCCCACCAGCTGAAGCAATGAAAGGTGCTGTTCCGACAACGGGCGTAAAATTTTATCCATCGCCACCACCATTTTATTGGTGGTCATCTGGACGCGCTGCTGATTTAAACTACGCTGCGAAATAAATCGGATCGCCAGCGTGGTCGTCAACGTCAGGAGCGCAACAATCAAACAAATGATAATCCGCTTACGACGGTATGCCGAAATGACCTTTTGTGCATTTTGCATGCGCGACACCCTGTCGACTCTCTGTGTGGAGTAGAATAACAACCGCCATTGAGCAAGTGTAGTGGGTGTAAATAAATAACAGCGGAAAATGCGCCCGTAAGGGCGCATTTGATGGGGAGAGTTTAGTCACACTGAACTTTGATAGCCAGACCACCGCGAGAGGTTTCGCGATACTTGGCGTTCATGTCTTTACCGGTCTCATACATAGTCTCAATGACTTTATCGAGCGAGACGCGCGGTTCGCTGGTGCGGCGCATGGCCATACGCGCAGCGTTGATCGCCTTCACGGATGCAATGGCGTTACGTTCGATGCACGGAACCTGCACCTGGCCGGCAACCGGGTCGCAGGTGAGGCCCAGGTTATGTTCCATCCCGATTTCTGCCGCGACGCAAACCTGTTCCGGGCTGGCGCCAAGAAGTTCGGCAAGACCGGCCGCCGCCATGGAACAGGCCACGCCAACCTCACCCTGACAGCCGACTTCCGCGCCAGAAATGGAGGCGTTCATCTTATACAGTGTGCCCACGGCGCCGGACGCCATAAAGTAGCGAATATAAATATCCGGGCTGACCGATTCGATAAAGTGATCGTAGTAGGCAAGTACCGCCGGTACGATTCCGCAGGCGCCGTTTGTCGGGGCCGTCACCACGCGTCCGCCGGCTGCGTTCTCTTCGTTCACGGCCAGGGCGAACATATTCACCCAGTCAACGACGTTCATCGGGTCGTTTGACAGCTTATCGCTGGCTACCAGCAGACGACGCAGCGCAGAGGCGCGACGAGGAACTCGCAGCGGGCCAGGCAGCACGCCTTCGGTATTCATCCCGCGATCGATACAGGCGCGCATGGTCTGCCAGACGTGAGCAAAATAGTCTTCAATCTCTTTTTTGCTGTGCAGCGCCAGCTCGTTTTGCATCACCATGCCGGAGAGCGACAGCCCGGTCTCCTTGCAATAGGCCAGCATCTCCTGCGCCGATTTGTACGGGTAAGGCACGCTCAGTTCGTTCGCGCTCTCTTTACCGAAGTGCTCTTCATCGACGATAAAACCGCCGCCAATAGAGTAGTACGTTTTGCTGTAGATCTCTTTGTCGCCCGCCCAGGCATGAATCGTCATGCCGTTCTCGTGCAGCGGCAGATTGTCGCTACGGAAACGCATGCCGTCATCCGCCGGGAAGTCAACTTCATGCTGCCCTTGTGCCAACAGCAGGCGTCCGCGGGTTTCAACGTCGCGGATAAATGCCGGTATCGCGTCAATATCGACCGTATCGGGCTGATTGCCCGCCAGTCCCATAATGATGGCGATATCCGTATGGTGGCCTTTGCCGGTTAATGAAAGTGAGCCGTAGACATCGACTGCCACACGGGTCACTTCATTAAGCAATCCCTTTTCGACCAGGTCATCGACGAACTGTTTACCGGCCTTCATCGGGCCTACAGTATGGGAAGATGAGGGACCAATCCCCACCTTGAACATGTCGAATATACTAATCACGCTAATACTCCTGACAGGGTTACCGCAGCGGCGGTAACGATGTGATAACTGCGCATAGTGTAAGAGGGAACCGCACCATCAGCTTAACTATTCACATGAATTAAACTAATGGGTAACGGTGAATTTACTAATGGTGAGAGCGCATTCTCATTTTGAGTATATACCCGAAACAGACACCCGACGACGGCGATAGTGAGGGCGGTGAAGCGAGGGGCGCGGCCGGAATTTCAGCCGCGTCAGGCATGATGAAGAAAACTAAGGTTTAGTCCCGATTTGCAGCGCCAGCTCACGAATAATACCGGCGGTCATTCCCCAGACAAAATAGTGCTGATACCACGACAGCCAGACGCGATGCGAGTTACCGCGGCGGTGAATGTCCAGCGGGTGATAGCGTCCCAAACGCAGCGCTTCAGCGAGCGGCATCTCGAACACCGCTGCGACCTCATCCTGGCTGGCGTGATAGTGGAGATTTGGCGGAATGATGCCGACCACCGGCGTGACCTGGAAGCCGGTCACGCTGTCTACCGGCGGCAGTACGCCGATAATCTCGACCGACTCGGGGGGAATGGCGACCTCTTCCTGGGCTTCGCGCAACGCGGCGGCAATCAGCGTGGCATCGGTGGCGTCCACTGCGCCGCCGGGGAAGGCAACCTGACCGGCGTGTTTACGTAGCCGCGGCGAGCGTTGGGTTAACAGCAATCCCGGCTGCGGACGACGAACGATAGGCACCAGCACCGCCGCCTGGCGCTGATTCAGCGCATTGCGCGAGGGCTGCGGGCGCAGTAATTGAAAACGCGAAAGAAAGTCGTCCAGCTCAAGGGCGCCATCCGCCATGTTCTAGCTCTCCAGTTGTTGCAAAATACGATTAACTTTATCAAACGTTTCCTGATATTCGGCCGCTTCTTCGCTGTCCGCCACGATGCCACCGCCGGCGGAACAGTACAGCTGACCTTGCCAGGCCGTCAGCGTACGAATAGTAATACTGGTATCCATATTGCCACACAGGCTCAGATAGCCGATACTGCCGCACCACGCATTGCGGCGCTGCGGTTCGAGCTCATCGATGATCTGCATCGCCCGCACTTTGGGCGCGCCGGTAATCGACCCGCCGGGGAAGGCCGCTCGCAGCAGGTCGCTGGCATGCAGATGGGCCGGCAGCCGGGCGGTAATGGTGCTTACCAGATGGTGCACCGCCGGGAACGGCTCAACCACAAACAGCTCCGGAACCCGTACGCTACCGGCTTCGGCAACCCGACCGATGTCATTACGCATCAGATCGACAATCATCAAATTCTCCGCCCGATCTTTAGGCGAGCGGGCCAGCTTCTCCGCCTGACGGGCGTCCTGCTGCGGATCGGCCAGACGCGGCAGCGTACCTTTAATCGGGCGGGTCTGAATCTCGCCCTGGCGAAGCTGGATGAAGCGTTCCGGCGAAAGGCTGAGTACGGCGCCATCCTGCAGACGAATAAAGGCGCTGAACGGCGCGCGATTGCCGCGGTTCAGCTGGCAAAATGCCTGCCACTCATCGCCGCAGTAGCTGGCCTGAAAGCGCTGAGCCAGATTGACCTGGTAGCAGTCGCCGCTGTGCAGCCAGGCCTGAACCTGACGAAATTTTTCGCCGTACTGTTCGCGGCTCATATTGGAGCGCCAGGCGGACGTCAGCGCAAACGGGGTCGTTGGCGCGGCAGACTGCGCCTCCAGCCAATGCAGGCGGGCGTGCGGATCGCCATAGCTGAGCAACGATACTTCGCGGCGCTGGTGATCGACAATCAGCGCCCAGTCATAAATACCGACGGCCATATCCGGCAGCGCGATATCGGCGACGGCGTGCGCGGGCAGAGATTCAAAACGGCGTCCCAAATCGTAGCCGAATAGCCCCAGCGCGCCGCCGAGGAACGGCAGATGGGGATGCGCTGGCGGCCTTAATCCGCACCGATCCAGCTGCGTCTGCAGCAGCGTCAGGGGATCGGCCGTTGAGCTGCTCTGCGTCTGACCGTCATCCACCACGGTTGTTTCGCCGCGGGTCAGCAGCGTCGTGAGCGGGTCGGCGACGATAATATCAAAACGGTTATGCGGATGGTCAGCAAAACCAGAATGCAGCAGCATTGCCCACGGGGTCGTGCTTAAAGGAGTAAAGTAACGCTCGGCAGCATCCGGGTGCCATGGCAGGGTAATAATAGCGGGGGACAACATCTTCCTCGATCCTAATCGTCACCGTCCTCTGGAAAATCAGGCGGGCGGCATGAAATAATTACGCCACACAATGTAGCAGGAGTGAGTCATGTTTGCAGGTTTACCTTCGCTGAGCCACGAGCAGCAGCAAAAAGCGGTAGAACGTATTCAGGAGCTGATGGCTAACGGGATGAGTAGCGGTGAAGCCATTGCGCTGGTGGCGAGTGAACTGCGCGCCACGCATACCGGCGACCGGATCGTAGCGCGCTTTGAAGATGAAGACGAGTAAATTACTCCGTGTACTGAGGTGAGAGGCCGCTTTCCGCGAGCGGAAGGATTGCATCAGGCCGTTTCCCGGGCTCGTCGTACAACGTCACGTGCGTCACGCGTTCGCCGCGCCAGAAGGTAATTTGCGTACCGACTGGCGTATGATGCACGGTCACTTCCGTCAGCGGCGCGCGGTTTGCCAGATCCCACAGACACACAAAACGCGCCTGCGGCAGGTGATTGCGTATCACCAGATAGCTGAGATTGCGAATTGCCGGGTTATCGGGTGCCAGCCCTTGCCAGAGTTCACCATCACCGGACAGCCAGAGCGCAACGGTATCGCCACCGCGCGCAAAGTGGCGCGGTTGACAGCCGTTCAGCGGCGTCATGGTTGTTTCGGTCATTCGCCGCAGTGGCCCGCTGAGCGAAAAGGGCTGGGCCGTGCCGCTCTGATCCAGCGCCTGTGCCGCCAGATGCAGCGTCCAGTCGAGCTGCTGGCGATGCGGGTTCTCCACGGAGGATAGATCGATCAGCACATCTTCAAGCCACAGCAGGCGACGGCGGAAGCGCACGTCTCGCCAGGCCGCAGCGTCCCACTCGACGCGGCTATGGCTGTTGAGCTTCGGCGGGGGTTTGCCCCAGTCAACCTCGCTATCCAGCCACAGAGAGTCGTCATCCATATGCCAGCCTAACACCTGCGGATTGGCCGGAGGCTGGTTGCTCTGATTTACGCAAAGCGTATTGTGCGTGGCGCTGTTTTTGTAATAGTCGTAGTGCATTTTCGCGCCGTAGCCGGTGGTGCCCATATCCGTGAGTAGCCAGCCGTTACGATGCCAGAGCATCAGTCCCAGCCGGTCGTAATGGTCGTGTTCGCCCCCCCAGGGACTGTGTTTGATCAATAGCGCCTGCTGCGGCCGCCGCCATAACGTCAGACCCGCGCCCGGCGCAAACAGCGACTGCTGCGGGATGAGCGGCAGGGGGGATTCCGGCAGAGACTGTTCGCGCCATAGCAGGGTTTCACGCGCATCGGGCGCCGTTTCGGTAAACTGCAGGACCGCGGCGTACTGCGGGTCACGCCAGATAAACCAGGCAAACTCGTACAGATCCCGGTGATGGAGCTTCTCCTGCCCGGCGAGGCAGTCATTAAGCCGAGGGAAAGTGCCGTCCGGCAGCAGCAGCGACAGCGGGAACTTCAGCATTGCCTGATACCAGGGGCCGTCCAGCAGGCTCCAGCGGGTGCCGCGCGCCAGTTTCTCGAAGGCGAAAAAGCCCTGCAGCGCGTAATAGTGATAGTGTACGGAGCCTTCGAACCACAGCCCTTCCGCCAGCAGGCCGTGTTCCAACTGCCAGCGCAGGCCGTACGGCTGGTTAACGGCAAACTCCAGCAGCGTGTCATCTTCGAGGACGAAACCCAGTATGCCAAGTGCCGCGCTGATTTTGACTTCATGGTTGTGAATCTGTGGACTACGATGATCGCGCAAAAACGTTGCCGCACAGCGCAGCAGGTTTTCACTGATGTGTCGCTGTTCGCCGGGCGTCAGGCTGTCGCGAATAAAGTCATAACCCAGCGCCATCTCCAGAATGCAGTTGGCTTCGCACAGCGTCTGGGCGTTCATCTTTCCCGGTCCGTTGTTGGGAATATCGCCGTGAATCTCATAGCCGGGATAGACATCCGCGTAACCCATAAGCAGCGTGCGAACTCTATCGCGATACGCCGTTTCGCCGGTCAACTGCCATATCAGTCCGAGCTGCTGGCATGCGCTGGCGTTACGGCCGTTCATCTCGCGCCACCAGGCACCGTCCCACGGTTCGCCGCAAAATATTTCGCCATCAACCGGGCAGGCATGCTGGTGGGGGGTACCCGCTCGCCACGTCAAGCGTACGCCGTGGTGCGGACAAAAGTAGTAGAGATTCCAGCTGGCGATCCCTGACTGCGGAATGAGAACCGCTGCCTGAAGTACCGGCTGTGCATCCTTCACGAGCCGTTCAAGCAGTGCCTTATCAGCGGCTGCACGTCCGACAATGTTGGGCCAGAGCCCGGAAAATTGTTTCATTAGCGGTTATCCCTGACCTCTGATGATGCGGAAAGCGGGGCGATGAGCGTAGTGATATCGTCGGGATATTTCGCCCGCAGCCACTGCGCTTTGTCACTGAACAGCGCATCTTCCGGCCAGGCGTGCGCGGCGGTGGCGATATTGCGCAGCGCTTTCTTGTCGTCCATTTTATCGATGTCTTTCCAGGGCCACGGGGTATCGCTGTCAATAAAGCTGGCGATGTACTGATAGCCTTTGCGCAGGCTATGGCCATCAAGGGTGAAATTCCAGATGTCGACGCCCGCTTTCTCGCCCAGTCGTCCGAGGCGGTTATAGGCTTCGAGGTTGAAATTGCTGTAGTGCCACGGACGCGTGCGCTCCAGTTCGGCCATCTGGCGGCCTTCGATATCAAATTGACCCGCAATACGCCGCAGCTGGGTGATGTACAGGCGCTTTTTCGCCTCGTCGATTTTCCCGCTGAACAGGGCGAAGGCGGCGGCCTGCATATCGAAATAGCTGCCGTGATTGTTATGCCAGTTCTCTTCTTCAAAGCCGTTCTGGCTGGTGGTCATCCACTGGTAATAGTCGCCAAACCACTGCTTTAATGCGCTAACGTCGTTTTCACTCAGTGCAGCTGAGGATTGCAGCAGGGCGATTGCGTCAACGACGTCAACCAGCGCCCGGCTATCAATAATGCCGATACCGCGTCCGGTATTAATACCGGGAATGGCTTGCGCATGCTGCAGGTTGGGGGTCATACGCGTCTTTGGATCGAGGAACCAGGTCCTCAACTGGGCCGCCGCCTTTTGCGCATAGCGATCGTCGTGGGAGAAGTACCACGCCAGCGCCAGCGTTGAGACGTCGTTACTCATCTTTACCAGCCGGTTTTTATCGGTGGCATCGCTATTGGCATCCGGGTTGGTTTGCCCATCCTTACGAATATAAGGCAGTCCGTCTTTGGTATCAGGGTTCGGCCACCAGTAGGGAGGGAAACTGTAATAGTCGTGCTTGTTGCCGCTGGCGGCGACCAGCGTTTTATCCATCACCGAGAACAGCGGATGCTTGAGCGCCAGATCGGCTTTTTTTAGCAGAGCCGCTTGTGCCTGCACAAATAGCGGATCTTTCGCGGCAATCTGCTGGCGGCTGAAGGCTAAATCCTTTCCGTCTAGCGTGTACGGCTCAGCGGCATATGAGGAGGCGCTAAGGCCGGAACAAAACAGCGCAATGCATAACAAACCTCGGCGAGGTATTGAGTTCATCGTGATAACCCTTCTACAAATATGAGAAAAGATAACAGCAGAATTATACCTGACGCGTATTTAAATGACGCATGAAACAGGCAGTGTAATTAAAAACAATATATTTGAATGTTCGCTGGCGAGCAGTGTAAAAGACAAAGTGATTTTTTTTGTGATATCCATCAAGTTTATTGTTATGGATAAATAATGACGTTTTTAATGCTGGGCACATCACGGAATTTGGCTTTTTTCTATATTTTTTGAATGTTTTAACAAATTTAATAAATTATTAAGGCATTGATTTTTATTGTTATTTGTTTTTTGTCACTTTTCTTGTCACTTTTTGGTGTGATCTGCCTCAATTTTCTTGTTTTTGAAACGCAATTTCTTTTTTTGCATGGTTGTATTGGGAAATACATTTCTATCTAATGAATGGAAATATTTCTTGCGTCAGCTGTATTAACGCCTGAGCGATATTCAAACTCCTTTTCATGTATTAATTGAGAATTTAATTACCTTTGTGCTCTACAATAAAGGATATGCCATCATGTCTGCCAATAAATTACGCTCCTTATTACTTCTCACCGCGCTCGGGCTCGGCGTCAGCCAAAGCTATGCCGCGACTACCCTCAACGTCTGGATCCGCGCCAGCAATGACTCGAAGAATATCTACAAACAAGAGGCGGAAAAGTTTGAAGAAAAAACCGGTATCAAAATTGAGTATTTCAACGCCACTACAGACTTTGAACAGCGGCTGGCGCGCGCCACTGCCGGCAACGCCTTACCCGATCTGATTTTTAACGATGCGGCCTCGCTGGGGCAGTTTATCCAGTTGGGTATTGCCGAAGAAATTGACCCGCAAGCTATCGCCGGCGGCGACCAGCTATTCCAGACGGCATGGAAGAGTACTCGCTATATCGACGGTAAATACTATGGCGTACCGACCTCCGCGCAAACTTTCGCCCTGTTTGTGCGCAAAGACTGGCGGGAAAAACTGGGGCTGCCGCAGCCCAGGAGCTGGGATGATATTCGGGCCCTGGCAAAAGCCTTCACCACCCAGGATCCCGATGGCAACGGCAAAAATGATACCTACGGATTTATCGTTCCCGCCTCGACGACGCGCGGCTACGCCAGTTGGTTTATGAGCAGCTTTATCTGGCAGGCGGGCGGCGATTTCGTTAAAGAAGAGAGCGGAAAATTCAGCGCCTCGCTTAATACGCCGGAAGTGGCTGAAGCGATGACCTTTATGCGCACCATGATGTGCGAAAAAGTCACCCAGCCGGGCGCAATTAACGCCACCACCGCCGACGTTATCCCCTCCTTCCGCTCCGGACAGAGCGGTATGTTCTTCAGCGGTCCGTACCATATTGCGCTGTTCGATAAAGACCCGGGTAAAGACAACTTTGAAGTGGTTCCGGTAGTGGGGCCGAAAGGCGAAGCCACTCTCGCTGAAGGTACCACGGTCTTTATGATGAAGAGCAGTCAACAAAAAGAGGCGGCGCGCCAGTTCATTGAATTCATGATCTCCCCGGAAGGCCAGGAGATCGGCATGGGTAAAGGCAGTCAGCATATTCCGGTGGTGCGTCTGCCGGTTAACAAGAACGTCGACGTTAAGGACGTTTATCAGGATGCGCGCTGGGAAACCTTCGCCCGGCTCTATAACGAGCAGGGACGCTACGTGCCGCAAATTCCCAACTGGACGCCGGTGCGTCAGGCGGCAGCCGAAGGCTTTAACCGCATTTTTGCCGACTGCAACAGCGATATCACCGCCGGGCTGAAGACTCTCGACGGCAAGGTTAACGCTGAGCTGAAAAAACAAAATGTGCTGGCTAACTGAGGACCTACGTTATGACCCTGCATGAGACGAAATCCTCGCCGATAAAGCAGGCCGCTTCGCCTTACTCGACCGGATGGCTGAGTGCAAAGCGTAAGCGGGCGCTGATCCCGTGGCTGTTTTTAGCGCCTGCGCTAATTATTTTCAGCTGGTTTAAGTTTATCCCGATGGTTCAGGGTCTGGTGATGAGCTTTTACAAGGTCAACTTTAATCAGCCGAACGAGTGGGTAGGGCTCGATAACTTCACCCGCGCTTTTTCCGACGTAGAACTGCACGCGGCGGTGGTAAACACCCTGCTGTACGTCGTGGTAACGATGTTTGCCGCGGCTATCCTGGCCTTCTTTCTCGCCATGCTGCTGGAAGGCCCGGCGCGCCATCTGCGTTTTATTCGCACTGCCATCTTTTTACCCGCGGTCACCAGCGCGGCAATCGTCGCCGAAATGTGGCGTATTTTATTCAACCCAACGCCCAACGGCGTGGTTAACCACATCCTGAGCTGGTTTGGCGTCGCCGACCAGGGCTTTCTTGCCAGTTCCGACCAGGCGCTGGGGGTCATCATGCTGCTGCACATCTGGAAGGCGGTGCCTTACAACATGGTGATTTTTATTGCCGGTCTGGCGGGGATCAGCCGCGATTTATACGATGCGGCGAACGTCGACGGCGCCAGCTGGTGGAACCGTCTGCGCTACGTCACACTGCCCGGCATGATTCCGGCGCTTTCGGTGGTGCTGATGCTCTCCTTTATTCGTGGTTTCCGCGTGTTTGCCGAGGTGTATGCCACCACCGGCGGGGGGCCGTCTAACGCCACGGAAATGGTCATGACCCACATCTATAAATTGGGCTTTGAACAGTTTGACTATGGCTACGCTTCGGCGGTGTCGTTCCTGCTGTTCACCTTCACGGTTTTCTTAACCATTTGTCATCTGACGCTGAAAAAACGTATCGCCCGTTACTAAGGAGCCGCGATGTTAAGTAAACGTTGGGATACAGCAGGACGCTGGTGCATCTATGCGCTGCTGCTGATTGTCTTTGTCGGTCCGTTCTGGGGCATCGTCGCCACGGCATTCAGCGGTGCGCCGGTGAAACCGGGCGAGCTGCTGGCCTGGCCGAATCAGTTCTCGTTTGAAAATTTCATCTTTGCGTGGATGGATATTGGCGTCTGGCAGTATCTGCTGAACTCCATTCTGGTGGTGTTCTTTGGCACCGTTCTGCAGGTGTCGGTCAGCGCGCTGGCGGCGTATGCGCTGGCGCGTAAGAAGTTTCGCGGCGTGGCGCTGGTGAGCCTGGTGATTTTGTCCACCATGATGCTGCCGGAAGAGGTCATCGCGATTCCGCTGTACATGATTATTAACTGGCGGCTGCCGTTTATCGATGCCTCGCTCTACAACAGCTACCTCGGGATGATTTTGCCGGTCGTCGGCTGGGCGTTCTCCATCTTTGTCCTGACCGAATTTATGTCGGCGATACCGAAAGAGCTGGAGGAGGCGGCGCGTATTGATGGCGCTAACGAGTGGCAGATTTTCTTCCACGTCATTCTGCCGCTGGTGAAACCGGCGCTCGGCACGGTGGTGACCTTCGGCTTTATTATGATTTGGGACCAGTACCTGCTGCCGCTGATTGTGGTCAACCAGGACAGCCTGAATACCATTCCGGTGATCCTCGGCACGCTGCGTACCGATGAGAGCATCACGCCGAACATTTTTATCGCCATAACGCTGCTGGCGATGCTGCCCAGCATCATCGTCTACCTGGGTCTGCAAAAACATTTCAATCGCGGGATTATGTCCGGCGCGGTCAAAGGATAAGGAGTTACCGATGGGATCTGTTGTACTGAATAGCGTACGTAAATCGTATGGTGATGCGCAGGTGATTAAAGACGTGTCGTTGACTATCCCGGACGGCGAGTTCTGCGTCCTTGTGGGGCCCAGCGGCTGCGGCAAGTCTACGCTATTGCGCATGATCGCAGGCCTGGAGGAGATCTCCGGCGGGGAAGTGCACATCAACGAGCGTAACGTCACGGAAGTGGAGCCGAAGCTGCGCGACATTGCAATGGTGTTTCAGAGCTATGCGCTCTACCCGCAGATGACGGTGCGTGAAAATATGGGCTTTGCCCTGAAGATGGCTAAACTGCCGAAAGCGGATATCCAACAGAAGGTCAATGAAGCGGCGGCGCTATTGGGGCTGGAGCCGTTGCTGGAGCGCCTGCCAAAAGATCTCTCCGGCGGCCAGCGCCAGCGCGTGGCGATGGGGCGGGCGATCGTACGTAAGCCGCAGGTCTTCTTATTCGATGAACCGCTATCCAACCTGGACGCCAAGCTGCGTACCCAAGTGCGCGGCGAGATCCGCGAATTGCATCGTCGACTGAAAACGACCTCGGTATACGTCACCCACGATCAGATTGAAGCCATGACCATGGGACAGATGATAGTCGTCCTGCGCGATGGGCGAATTGAACAGGCGGGTACCCCGCTGGAGCTGTACGACCAGCCGGCGAATCTGTTCGTTGCCGGATTTATCGGTTCGCCGGAGATTAACCAGCTTCCTGGCGAGGTCGTGCTGAACGGCAACGCGACCAGCCTGCGTCTTAAAGATGCCTCACTGCTGGCTTTGCCCGCGGGGTTACGAGTGACCGACGGTCAGCAGGTGGTGTATGCCATTCGCCCTGAGCAGGTCAACGTGGTCCATGAAGCGCGCGACGATGCGCTGGCGGCGAAGGTCACGGCGGTGGAGAACACCGGTTCGGATATGCAGCTTTTCTGCGATACCGGAGGCGGGGCGTTTACATCGGTGTTCAAACAGCGTCTGGCGGTAAAAGAGGGGGATAAGATCTGGCTACAGCCGAAGCTCTCGGGCGTGCACCTGTTCGATGCGCAAAGCGGTCAACGCATCGCGTGCCGGGAGGGCGTTTAAGGTGGCGATGAAGCTGTACACCCTTGATGAAACCTGCCTGGAAAACGCCCGTGCTGGCTTAAAACAGCCGTTCTCGCCATTGCAGCTGGCGCTGAGCAAGCTGGTGTCGGAGGCCGATATCCTGCGCCGCGAAGCGCCGGAAAGCGTGGTACACAAAAAACTGCGGCCGGCGAGCGGTGACGCGCACGATTACTACAGTCTGGGTACCTACTGGTGGCCAAACCCACGGCGTCCCAACGGGCTACCCTACATTCGTCGCGACGGGCATATCAACCCGCAGTGTGAAAATAACGATACCGACACTTCGCGCATTATCCGTATGTGCGAACGGTGTCTGACCCTGGGACTGGCGTGGTACTTCACCGGTCAGCGCCAGTACGCACAGGCGGCGGCCGCGCAGATCCGCTGCTGGTTCCTCGATGCTGACACGCGAATGAATCCGCATCTCAACTATGGTCAGGCGATCCCGGGGATTGTTTCCGGCCGCGGTACCGGGTTGATTGACACCCGCTTAATGTGGATGGTGGTTGATACCATCGGCTTGATGAGTTCGGCGAACGTGCTGGATACCGACGATATTATCGGCCTGCACCAGTGGTTCCGCGATTTTAACCACTGGATGTACTACAGCGAAATTGGCCACTCAGAGTACGTCTGGCACAACAACCACGGTACCTGGTACGACGCCCAGCGGACGGTGAACGCGCTTTTCTATGGCGATAAAGGGCTGGCGGCGCGGATCATCGAGCAGGGGATCACCCAGCGGATGGCGGCGCAGATTGACCAGGATGGCAAACAGACCATGGAGCTCGAACGTACCATCCCTTTCCACTACTCGCTGTTTAATCTGGAGGCGCATCTGCTGCTCAACCGCTACGCCGAGCACGTCGAGTTTGACCGCTGGAACGCCATCCGCGATGGGCGAGGAGTGAAGCAGGGGATTGATTATCTGGTGCCGTTTATCCGGGAACCGGATCTGTGGCCATACAGCGACCTGCAGGGGATTGTGTGGGATAGCGCGCTGCGGGTGCTGCTGCAGTCTGTGCGAGGGTATGCAAAACAAGCTGCCAGCTATCGTGAAGCGCTGAAATGCGTGCCGCAGGAGACGCTGCAGCTGAAGGAACAGCTAATGTGGTGCGCGGGTTGAGAGAAACGAACCGGCAGGCCGGATGGCGGGGGGCTATCCGGCTTGCTGAGTTGCCGCTTACACCGCGGCGATAATTTTAATTTCGACTTTGTATTCAGGCTTCATTAACGCGGCCTGAACGGTGCAGCGTACCGGGGCGTGACCGGCAACTACCCAGGCGTCCCAGGCTTTATTCATGGCGGCAAAATCGCTTTTGTCCGCCAGGAAAATGGTGGCATCAAGAATACGCGACTTGTTGCTGCCCTGTTTTTCCAGCACGGCGTCAATCTGCGCCAGGGTGTTCGCGGTTTGCTCAAAGGCATCCGCATCAAGGTTGGCCGGTACGCCGGTATAGTAGAGGGTCTGGTTGTGGATGACGACATCAGACCAGCGGGCTTCCGCATCGATACGCGTAATTGTCATTTTAATTTCCTTCGGTTTTATTCCATCAGACAGCGGCAAGACTGCCATAATGTTCTGCTCACGTCACTACCCGGGCTGGTGAAACGACGCCCTCCCTGACATAATCACTGTCCAAATAACCAGGGGGCAATGTGATCGACGATTTTGCAGCAGACGGCCAGCTGGCCAGCGCCATTCCGGGATTTAAACCGCGCGAACCGCAGCGCCAGATGGCGGTGGCGGTGACCCACGCCATAAAAGAGGCGCGGCCGCTGGTGGTTGAAGCCGGGACCGGTACCGGGAAGACATATGCCTATCTGGCGCCGGCGCTGCGGGCCAACAAAAAGGTGATCATCTCCACCGGTTCGAAAGCGCTGCAGGATCAGCTCTACAGTCGTGACCTGCCAACGGTGGCAAAAGCGCTGAACTTCACCGGCAGGCTGGCGCTGCTGAAAGGGCGGTCAAATTATCTGTGCCTTGAGCGTCTCGAGCAGCAGACTCTGGCCGGCGGCGATCTGCCGGTGCAAACCCTGAGCGACGTCATTTTGCTGCGATCGTGGTCTAATCAAACCATTGATGGTGATATCAGCACCTGCGTCAGCGTCGCCGAAGACTCTCAGGCCTGGCCGCTGGTGACCAGCACCAACGATAACTGCCTCGGCAGCGACTGCCCGCTGTACAAAGATTGCTTCGTCGTCAAAGCGCGTAAAAAGGCGATGGATGCCGATGTGGTGGTGGTTAACCACCATCTTTTTCTTGCCGATATGGTGGTGAAGGAGAGCGGTTTCGCCGAGCTCATCCCCGAAGCGGAGGTGATGATCTTCGATGAAGCCCATCAGCTCCCGGATATCGCCAGCCAGTATTTTGGCCAGTCGCTCTCCAGCCGTCAGCTGCTGGATCTGGCGAAAGATATCACCATCGCCTACCGCACCGAGCTGAAAGATACTCAGCAGCTGCAAAAGTGCGCCGACCGGCTGGCCCAGAGCGCGCAGGATTTTCGTCTGCAGCTCGGCGAGCCCGGCTATCGCGGCAATTTGCGCGACCTGCTGGCGGACAGCAACATTCAGCGGGCGCTGCTGCTGCTCGATGATGCGCTGGAGCTGTGCTATGACGTCGCCAAACTGTCTCTGGGTCGTTCGGCGCTGCTGGATGCCGCCTTTGAACGCGCGACGATCTATCGTGCGCGGCTCAAGCGACTGAAAGAGATCAACCAGCCGGGCTTCAGCTACTGGTATGAATGCACTTCCCGCCACTTTACCCTGGCGCTGACGCCGTTGACCGTGGCTGAAAAATTTAAAGAGGTGATGGCGCAGAAACCGGGGAGCTGGATTTTTACCTCCGCGACGCTGTCGGTTAACGACGATCTTCGTCATTTCACCGCGCGGCTTGGCATCGAAGAGGCGGAATCGCTGCTGCTGCCCAGCCCGTTTGATTACGCGCATCAGACGCTGCTCTGCGTGCCGCGCAACCTGCCACTGCCGAATCAGCCCGGTGCCGCGCGACATCTGGCCGCGATGCTCAAGCCGCTGATTGAAGCTAACGACGGCCGCTGCTTTATGCTGTGCACCTCGCACGCGATGATGCGCGATCTGGCGGAGCAGTTCCGCGCCACCATGACGCTACCGGTTTTGTTACAGGGTGAAACCAGTAAAGGGCAGCTGTTGCAGCAGTTTGTCAGCGCCGGCAACGCTTTGCTGGTGGCGACCAGCAGCTTTTGGGAAGGGGTGGATGTGCGCGGCGATGCGCTATCGCTGGTGATTATCGATAAGCTGCCGTTTACCTCACCGGACGATCCGCTGCTGAAAGCGCGAATGGAAGACTGTCGCCTGCGCGGCGGCGATCCGTTTGACGAAGTCCAACTGCCGGATGCGGTCATTACGCTGAAACAAGGGGTCGGACGTCTGATCCGTGATATCGACGATCGCGGGGTGCTGGTGATTTGCGACAACCGGCTGGTGATGCGCCCCTATGGCGCCGTCTTCCTCGCCAGTCTGCCGCCAGCGCCGCGAACCCGCGATATCCGCCGGGCGGTGCGTTTCCTCGCCGTGCCGCCGGCGAGGTAATCTGTCGTAAAATGTGGTAAGCTGCGCGCCATTTTGTCAATCTGCTAGAGCGAGAGCGCGACAACTCATGCGAATTTTGGCTATCGATACCGCCACGGAGGCCTGCTCCGCGGCGCTGTGGAATGATGGCACCCTTTGTGCTCATTTCGAAATTTGTCCCCGTGAACATACCCAACGTATTCTGCCGCTGGTGCAGGATGTCCTGAATGAAAGCCATGTCTCACTGACTGAGCTCGATGCCCTGGCCTTTGGCCGCGGGCCAGGCAGTTTTACCGGCGTACGTATTGGCATCGGCATTGCTCAGGGGCTGGCGCTGGGGGCGGAACTGCCGATGATTGGCGTATCGACCCTGGCTACCATGGCGCAGGGCGCATGGCGTAAAACCGGGGCCACCCGCGTTCTGGCGGCCATCGACGCCCGAATGGGCGAAGTGTATTGGGCTGAGTATCAGCGCGATGAGCAGGGCGTCTGGCACGGCGAAGAGAGCGAAGCGGTGCTGAAGCCTGACGCCGTTCGCGAACGTCTGCAACAGCTGGACGGTAGCTGGGCAACGGTAGGGACCGGCTGGCAAGCCTGGCCCGATCTGGCGAAGGAGACTTCGCTGGTCTTAACCGACGGTGATATGACGCTACCGGCGGCGGAAGATATGCTGCCGCTGGCCTGTTACCTGCTTGCCGCCGGGAAAACCGTTGCCGTAGACAAAGCCGAACCGGTTTATTTGCGTAACGACGTGGCGTGGAAGAAACTTCCTGGCCGTGGATGAATCTCAGTAGATATAAGACTGAGAGAAGGAGTCGCATCATGGCGGGTCAAAACAAAGCAGTACGTTGGTTATTAGCGGGCGCCGTTGCCGTCGCGTTAAGTGGATGCGTGTCGGTGCCGGACGTGATTAAAGGTTCCAGCCCGACGCCACAGCAAGATTTAGTCCGGGTCATGGCCGCGCCACAGCTCTACGTGGGTCAGGAAGCCCGTTTTGGCGGTAAAGTCGTCAACGTGCAGAATCAACAGGGTAAAACCCGTCTGGAAATCGCCACGGTTCCGCTGGACAGCGGTGCCCGGCCTGAGCTGAACGAAGCATCACGCGGGCGCATCTTCGCCGATGTGAACGGCTTCCTCGACCCGGTTGATTTCCGCGGCCAGCTGGTGACCGTCGTTGGCCCGATTACCGGCGTTGTTGACGGAAAAGTCGGCAGCACACCGTACAAATTTATGCTGATGAATGCGACCGGCTATAAGCGCTGGAACGTGGTGCAGCAGGTGGTTATGCCGCCGCAGCCCATCGACCCGTGGATGATCGGTCCGCGTCCGTGGGCTTACGGTTATGGCGGCTGGGGCTGGTACAACCCGGGCCCTGCGGAAGTCAGAAATGTTGTAACTGAATGATTTTGTAGTTTTTGTAAGCTAAAAGAAACAGCGGCTTGTCCGCTGTTTCTTTATTTTTGGACCCATAAGAAAAATAAATAGTGACGCGCTTCGCAACCTGTAAAACGCCTAATTAATAAACTGGTACGCTGAGTTAATATAATGTTAACAGAATGTTTGTTGATCAGGGGCTGTGATGACGACGAATAACTATTTCAGAGGTGATGCAGTGAAAAAGGTTTGGCTAAACCGCTATCCCGCCGATGTTCCGGCGGAGATAAATCCTGACCGCTACCAATCCCTGGTTGAATTATTTGAACATGCCGCCACGCGCTACGCCGACCAACCGGCGTTTATCAACATGGGCGAGGTGATGACCTACCGTAAGCTGGAGGAGCGCAGCCGGGCGTTCGCCGCTTATCTCCAGCAGGGGCTGGGACTGCAAAAGGGCGATCGCGTCGCGCTGATGATGCCTAACCTGTTGCAATACCCCATCGCGCTCTTCGGTATTCTGCGCGCGGGGATGATTGTGGTGAACGTCAATCCGCTGTATACGCCGCGCGAGCTTGAGCATCAGCTGAATGACAGTGGAGCGGCGGCGATTGTGATCGTCTCCAACTTTGCCCATACCCTGGAGAAAGTGGTCGATAAAACGCAGGTGAAGCATGTGATCCTGACCCGGATGGGCGATCAGCTCTCAGCCGCGAAAGGCACCCTGGTGAATTTCGTGGTGAAGTACATCAAGCGTCTGGTGCCGAAGTATCACCTCCCCGATGCGATCTCTTTCCGCAGCGCGCTGCATGCCGGTTATCGTATGCAGTACGTTAAACCTGACATTGTCTGTGCAGATCTGGCTTTCCTGCAGTACACCGGTGGCACTACCGGCGTGGCGAAAGGGGCAATGCTCACCCACCGCAATATGCTGGCGAACCTCGAGCAGGTGAATGCGACCTACGGGCCGCTGCTGCATCGTGGGAAAGAGTTTGTCGTGACGGCGCTGCCGCTGTACCACATTTTTGCGCTGACCATGAACTGCCTGCTGTTCATTGAGCTCGGCGGCCAGAACCTGCTGATTACCAACCCGCGCGATATTCCGGGGCTGGTAAAAGAGCTGGCAAAATACCCGTTCACCGCGATGACCGGGGTCAATACGCTGTTCAACGCCTTGCTCAACAACAAAGAGTTTCAGCAGCTCGATTTCTCTTCTCTGCATCTTTCCGCCGGCGGCGGAATGCCGGTGCAGCAGGTGGTGGCCGAGCGCTGGGTTAAGCTCACCGGCCAGTATCTGCTCGAGGGCTATGGCCTGACGGAGTGCGCGCCGCTGGTCAGCGTTAACCCCCATGATATTGACTACCACAGCGGCAGCATCGGGCTGCCGGTACCGTCGACCGAAGCGAAGCTGGTGGACGATGACGATAATGAAGTGCCGCCGGGTCAACCGGGGGAACTGTGCGTGAAAGGCCCGCAGGTGATGCTGGGCTACTGGCAGCGTCCCGATGCGACCGCGGAGATCATCAAAAACGGCTGGCTGCATACCGGCGATATTGCGGTGATGGACGATGAAGGCTTTTTGCGCATCGTCGATCGCAAAAAAGATATGATTCTGGTCTCCGGGTTTAACGTCTATCCGAACGAAATCGAAGATGTGGTGATGCAGCATTCGGGCGTTCAGGAGGTGGCTGCCGTCGGCGTACCGTCGGGCAGCAGCGGTGAAGCGGTAAAGATTTTCGTCGTGAAGAAAGACGCGGCGCTCACCGAAGAGGCGCTGATCACCTTCTGCCGCCGCCATCTGACCGGATATAAAGTACCGAAACTGGTTGAATTCCGTGATGAACTGCCGAAATCCAATGTTGGAAAAATTTTACGGCGAGAACTGCGTGACGAAGCCCGCGCTAAAGTAGACAATAAAGCCTAAGGTATACGAGAGTCGCCAGACGCCGGCTAAGCCGGCGTTTTTTATGGGCGCAAGTTAAGAGAGCATGATTTGAACTATCAGATGATCACCACCGACGATGGTCTTCGCGCCATCTGTGAAGCGGCAAACGCGGCACCCGCGATTGCGCTGGATACAGAATTTGTCCGCACCCGCACCTATTATCCGCAGCTGGGCCTGCTCCAGCTGTTTGACGGTGAACAGGTTTCGCTGATTGACCCGCTGGAGATAACCGACTGGGCGCCGATGCGTGAGCTGCTGCTGAACAAAGACGTCACCAAGTACCTGCACGCTGGCAGTGAAGATCTGGAAGTGTTCCTCAACACCTTTAACCTGATGCCGGAGCCGTTGATTGATACCCAGATTCTGGCCGCTTTTTGCGGGCGCCCGATGTCCTGGGGATTTGCGTCAATGGTGGAAGAGTATACCGGCATTGCGCTGGATAAGAGCGAGTCGCGCACTGACTGGCTGGCTCGTCCGCTGACCCAGCGTCAGTGCGACTATGCGGCGGCGGATGTCTGGTATCTTCTGCCGATCGCCAGCAAGCTGATGGCGGAAACCGAGGCCGCTGGCTGGCTGGATGCCGCGCTGGACGAATGCCGTCTGATGCAGCAACGCCGTCAGGAAGTGCAGGACCCGGCGCAGGCGTGGCGTGATATCGGCAACGCCTGGCAGCTGCGCACCCGTCAACTGGGCTGCCTGCAGCTGCTGGCGGAGTGGCGTTTACGTAAGGCGCGCGATCGCGATATGGCGGTCAATTTTGTGGTTCGTGAAGAGCATCTGTGGAACGTGGCGCGCTATATGCCGGGGAGCCTCGGGGAACTTGATAGCCTCGGCCTGTCCGGCAGCGAAATTCGTTTTCACGGCAAAACGCTGATAAGTCTGGTGGCGAAAGCCCAGGAGCTGCCTGAAGAGGCGCTGCCGGAGCCGCTGCAAAACTTGATTGATATGCCGGGCTACCGCAAAGTCTTTAAAGAGATTAAAGCGCTGGTGCAGGAAGTGAGTACCGAGAAGGGGCTGAGCGCAGAGCTGCTGGCATCAAGACGACAGATTAACCAGCTGCTGAACTGGCACTGGCAGTTGAAAAGCGGAAACGGACGACCTGAGCTGATTTCCGGCTGGCGAAGCGACCTGATGGCCGATCGTCTGCAGGCGTTGTTAAGCGAATACCCGCGCTAAGCCGCAGCAAAAAGCCCGGACAGACTCTCCGGGCCACTATGCCAACCAACCCGATAGCCCAAGGCTGTCGGGTTTATTTGGCTCAGGGTTTCGACTCTTCCGTTTCTGGCAAAGTCACGTTCAACTCCAGAATCGAAATATCGCCATCCCGTTGTTCCAGCTGAACGCTGACCATTTCCGGGTCGATCTGTACATACTTACAAATCACCTCCAGAATATCTTTGCGTAACTGCGGCAGATAATGCGGTTCAGCGTCGCCGCGACGACGCTCCGCGACGATGATTTGCAGGCGCTCTTTCGCAATGTTGGCCGTGTTCTTTTTCCGCGAGAGAAAAAAGTCGAGTAATGCCATAATTTATCCTCCGAACAGGCGTTTGAGGAAACCTTTCTTCTCTTCTTCAATGAAGCGGAAAGGACGTTCTTCTCCGAGCAGACGTTCAACCGTATCGGCATAGGCCTTACCTGCGTCTGACGCGTCATCCAGGATAACCGGCTCACCCTGGTTTGACGCCCGCAGCACGGACTGATCTTCCGGGATCACGCCTACCAGATTGATACGCAAGATTTCCAGAACGTCTTCCATGCTCAGCATGTCGCCTTTGTTTACACGACCTGGGTTATAGCGCGTGAGCAGCAGGTGTTCTTTGATCGGCTCATCGCCATTTTCCGCGCGGCGGGATTTGGAGGCGAGGATACCGAGGATACGGTCGGAGTCACGAACGGAGGAGACTTCCGGGTTGGTGGTGATGATGGCTTCGTCGGCAAAATAGAGCGCCATCAGCGCACCGGTTTCAATGCCTGCAGGAGAGTCGCAGACCACAAAATCGAAGTTCATCTTTTTCAGTTCTTCGAGAACTTTATCTACACCTTCGCGGGTCAGCGCATCTTTATCACGCGTCTGGGAGGCGGGGAGGATATAGAGATTGTCGGTGCGTTTATCTTTGATTAACGCCTGATTCAGCGTGGCATCGCCCTGAATCACGTTGACGAAGTCATAAACTACCCGACGCTCGCAGCCCATAATCAGGTCGAGGTTACGCAGACCGATATCAAAGTCGATAACGACAGTTTTCTTTCCCTTCTGGGCCAAACCGGTAGCGATGGCCGCGCTGGAGGTGGTCTTGCCAACGCCCCCTTTACCCGAAGTCACAACAATAATGCGTGCCATAGAAATTCCTTGTTAAAAAGGGACTAACTCAACGGTTGAATAGTCAAAGCGGTATCACCCAGACGCAGGCGGGCCGCTTTGCCATAAAATTCGGCCGGGATATTATCACTCAGCCAGTATTCCCCTGCGATGGAAACCAGTTCCGCCGTGAGGTGTGAACAAAATATTTGCGCTTCTCTGTCGCCGCCTGCGCCCGCGAGTGCGCGTCCCCGCATCATGCCATAAACATGGATGTTACCATCGGCAATAAGTTCCGCACCGGCACTCACATGATTTGTAACAATCAGATCACAGTTTGGTGCATAAATGCGCTGACCGGAACGTACCGGCAGATCAATTAAACGCGTTTTTGTGATCGGATTAACAACTGGCGGCGGCGCGACCGGCTCTGGCGTCGCCTGGCGGGGGATTTTCTCTTTCCCTTCCGTCAGTAAAGGAATCCCGGCGCGGTCGATTTCCGTTTTGAGCCGCGGGATTTTGCAACCACTCACGCCCATAATCCGTAAACCGGTGCTGACAATGGCTTCGTGCATAGGGCGCCAGTCAACGTCGTTTTCGACATTGCTGAGGTTCACAACGACCGGAGCGTGACGTAAAAAAGCGGGAGCCTGGGCGATCTTGTCTTCTAACGCCTGACGAATAACCTCGGGATTTGCGTCGTGCAAATGAACGACAGATAAGGTGAAGCTACTGCCCTTAAGTTCGATTGGCGTATTTGACATCCTGGCCTTACTCAATTTGCTGTTTATCACCTGCCGAAGTGCGGTGATATTCCGAAGACTAAAAGGCATGTTATAGTCACTCATATATTGAGGCAAGTGACCACGGGTCTAATTCCGAGTAAAACTATGTTTTGTGTGATCTATCGAAGTACTAAACGTGAGCAAACCTATTTATATGTCGAAAAAAGGGACGATTTCTCACGCGTTCCTGTCGAACTGATGGCAAGCTTCGGCACGCCGCAGATGACCATGCTGTTACCGCTCGACGGACGGAAAAAGCTTGCCGGTGCCGATCTGGAAAAAGTCAAACAGTCCCTGATTGATCAGGGCTATTATCTCCAACTTCCTCCTCCGACTGAGAATCTACTTAAGAAACACCTGGCGGAACAGGGGAATAAATCTGATTAACCCACCGAGGGGAAATAATGTACCAACATCATAACTGGCAGGGAGCATTACTGGATTATCCGGTAAGTAAAGTCGTTTGCGTGGGCAGCAATTATGCAAACCACATTAAGGAAATGGGCAGTGCAATGCCGGAAGAACCGGTGCTGTTTATTAAACCTGAGACGGCGCTATGCGATATCCGCCAGCCGTTGGTGCTCCCCGAGGGATTGGGTTCGGTGCATCACGAAGTTGAACTGGCGGTGCTGATTGGCAGCACGCTGCGCCAGGCGACGGAAGAGCACGTCCTGAAAGCGATTGCGGGCTACGGCGTAGCGCTGGATCTTACCCTGCGCGATCTGCAGGGTAAGATGAAAAAGGCCGGCCAGCCGTGGGAAAAAGCCAAGGGCTTTGATAATTCTTGCCCGGTTTCCGGTTTTATTCCGGCGGCAGAATTTCATAGCGACCCGCAAAATACGCCGCTGAGCCTGAAAGTGAACGGCGACGTTCGTCAGCAGGGAACAACGGCCGATATGATCCATAAAATCGTCCCGCTGATTGCCTATATGTCGCGTTTCTTTACGCTCAAAGCCGGCGATATCATCCTGACCGGCACGCCAGAAGGCGTCGGGCCGCTGAGCAGCGGCGATGAGCTGGAAGTCGGCTTTAATGGTCTGACGCTCTCCACCCGCGTACTGTAACGTCCTTTTGCCGCCTTTGCGGGCGGCAAAACTTGCATCAGCGTGCCAGACTGGTTATAAGGTGCACCCTGAATGGCAATGACGGATATCCCCTATGAGCGAACAACTTTTCTGGCAGCAAAAAACACTTGATGAAATGACCGACGCGGAGTGGGAATCACTGTGCGACGGCTGCGGACAGTGCTGCCTGCATAAGCTGATGGATGAGGATACGGATGAGATCTATTTCACCAACGTCGCCTGTCGTCAGTTAAATATTAAAACCTGCCAGTGCCGGAACTATGAACGACGTTTCGAGTATGAGCCGGACTGCATCAAGCTGACCCGCGATAATCTGCCTACGTTCGAATGGCTACCACCGACCTGCGCCTATCGCCTGCTGGCAGAAGGGAATCCTCTGCCAAACTGGCACCCGCTGCTGAGCGGCTCGAAAGCGGCGATGCATGGCGAACGCATCTCCGTGCGCCATATTGCGGTTAAAGAAGAGACGGTGCGCGACTGGCAGGACCATATTTTGAATAAGCCCGACTGGGCGCAGTGAAGCGTTGATGCTTGCTATCGTTTGCTAAAACCCGCCGCGAGGCGGGTTTTGTGTTTCAAGGTATCTGAGCGGCTGGGTCAGGCTTTCTTAGGGTGAAACAGCCCGTTTTCGCCATGGCTCTCTTCTTCAACCCAGAAATTGATATTGAACTGCGCGTCATCGCTCATCTCGATGCGATGCCAGTACTGCGGCGGACTGGTGGCAAACTGGCCGGCGTTAATCACCACTTTGACTTCCGGCTCGCTTGCCTGTTCGTCAGCAAAGCCATAATAGGTGACGGTTCCTTCCATTACGCACAGCTGACCGAAAACGCCGGCGGCGGTATTGTGGTGGCTGAGCAGGGCGGCGGGGACGTTCTGTTTGGTGAAAAAAGGGGTGGAGCGTTTAACTTTCCAGTGAGCAGGAATACGCAGGTGAGACATCGTCAGCTCCTTAGTGGACAGATCAAAAGATGTATTTAATATGCATCTTTTGATCTGTCGTCGTCAATCGACAGGCAAAAAAAAACGCTCTTGAAGGAGCGTTTTTTTACCACTGACTTAGCGGCCGAAGAGATCGCGCTTTTTCGGTTTGAAAGGCTGAGCAATCAGCACCAGCAGCGCCACGATCAGATAGGCGGCGAAGATCCCTACCAGCCACTGTGGCATCTCCAGCGTCAGAAATTCCCACTGACGAACGGAGCAGTCGCCGCTGGCGACGAACATCTGCGGGATCCATTTATCCAGCGGGAGCCACGTTGGAAAACGCGCGGCGAAATCACAGGTCTGAAACGGGGAAGGGTGCAGCTGAATCATAGTGTGCTCCCACGCCAGCTGCAGACCGCGCAGCGCGCTATACAGCCAGATGACCAGCGCCACATAGCGTAACGGCGTTTTTGGCGCGATGGCCCCGACAATACCGGCGCCCATAATGCCTAATAATGCACAACGTTCATAAATACACATCACACAGGGTTGCAGCAACATCACGTGCTGGAACCACAGCGCGACTAATTCAAGGATAAAAGCGGTTAACGCCATCAGGAGCCAGGCTCCGCGTCCCCTTGAGCACTGGTTTAAATATCGCAACATAGTCATTTCCCTGGAACATGCCAAATCATGGCAGTGTAAACGAAAACCGTACCGACGCCAGCAGCTTGTTGGAAAATATTACATAAAAGAAGTGCGGTTATCCGCCTGACGGAGGCGGATAACCGGAGCTTAATTTAAGGAAGTGACGGCGTGATGAGCCAGTGGTTATCGAGCATCCACTGGGTGACAGGCATCAATGCGAATTCAACGCACAGCAGCCCCACCAGGGTCATGACGATGGTGTAGGGCAGCGCCATCCACACCATACGGCCATAGGAAAGGCGAATCAGCGGCGCCAGCGCGGAGGTCAGCAGGAAAAGAAACGCCGCCTGGCCGTTAGGGGTGGCGACGGAAGGCAGGTTGGTGCCGGTATTGATCGCCACCGCCAGCAGTTCAAACTGCGGCAGGCTGATAACGCCGTTCTGCAGCGCCGTTCGGGCTTCGTTGATATACACCGTGCCAACGAAGACGTTGTCGGAAATCGACGACAGTAACCCGTTAAACAGATAGAACAACGACAGTTGGGCGTGCGGTGATGCCTGGAGGACAAACTGAATCACCGGCGTAAACAGGTGCTGGTCGATGATCACCGCAACCACGGCGAAAAATACGGTCAGCAGGGCGGTGAACGGCAGCGCCTCGGTAAAGGCTTTGCCGATGGCATGCTCGTCGGTGACGCCGGAGAAAGTCGTCGCCAGAATAATCACCGATAAACCGATCAGCCCCACTTCAGCAAGGTGCATCGCCAGCGCGGTCACCAGCCAGATACCGATAATCCCCTGCGCAATCAGCCGCAGGCGATCCTGACGGCTTCGCTGCTGACGGCTGCGATCGTCGAACTCCTGTAACACCTTACGTACGACTGGTGGCAACGGTTCACCGTAGCCGAACCGTTTGGTTTTCTCCAGCAGCAGGCAGGTCAGCAGGCCGCAGATCATCACCGGCAGCGTCACCGGAGCCATCCGCAAAAAGAACTCGCCGAAGTGCCAGCCCGCCGCCTTGGCAATGATCAGGTTTTGCGGCTCGCCCACCATGGTCATTACGCCGCCGAGCGCCGTCCCGACGCCCGCATGCATCATCAGGCTGCGCAGAAAGCCGCGGAACTGTTCCAGCACGTCACGATAATGCTGGTCGATGTGGCTATCGTCGAGGATATCGTTATCATCCGGGCGCGCGGAGGCGACGCGGTGATAGATGCCGTAGAAGCCAACGGCGACGCTGATCACTACCGCCACAACGGTCAGCGCATCGAGGAAGGCGGAGAGGAAGGCCGCTGCGAGACAAAAAGAGAGCGACAGCAGCATCTTACTGCGAATCCCCAGCAGCAGGCGGGTAAAGATAAACAGCAGCAGCTGCTTCATAAAATAGATCCCCGCCACCATGAACATCAGCAGCAGGAGCACTTCCAGATTGCTGGCAATCTCTTCGCGGACATGTTCCGGGCTGGTCATGCCGATCATCACCGCCTCAATCGCCAGCAGGCCTCCCGGCAGGAGCGGATAACACTTGAGCGCCATGGCGAGGGTAAAGATAAATTCCACCACCAGCATCCAGCCGGCAATAAACGGATTGAGGTGAAAAACCAGAGGGTTAACGATCAAAACAATGATGAGAGCGAGTTTATACCAGTCAGGGGACTGGCCAAGAAAATTGCGCCACAGGGCGCGGCCATAAGACATTTCCACGACAGACTTCCTTCCCGTCAAATTAATGACATAATTTTACGCGTAACTATTCACAAGATTACCAGTTGAGCAAAACGGGAAGCAACTTACTTCGCCTCGCGTTCGCGCGATGGCGGGGGGTAACGAAAAGTTGAAAATGAAACGGCGATCCCCTTTTAATTACTTTCTGACGCTATCTGCTCTATAGCGGCTCTGGTATGATGAGTGGAATTTGCAACGCTGTGTAATGGAAATCTAATTATGGTCATTAAGGCGCAAAGCCCTGCGGGTTTCGCGGAAGAGTACATCATCGAGAGTATCTGGAATAATCGTTTTCCCCCAGGCACCATCCTCCCCGCCGAACGTGAACTTTCTGAACTCATTGGTGTGACCCGCACCACCTTACGCGAAGTGTTGCAACGTCTGGCCCGTGATGGTTGGTTGACGATTCAGCACGGCAAGCCAACGAAGGTGAACAATTTCTGGGAAACGTCCGGGCTGAATATTCTCGAAACTCTGGCGCGTCTTGATCATGACAGCGTTCCGCAGCTGATCGATAACCTGCTGTCGGTACGTACCAACATCTCTACCATCTTCATCCGCACTGCGTTCCGTCAGCATCCTGACAATGCGCTGGAGGTGCTTGCCAGCGCGCGGGAAGTCGAAGATCACGCCGACGCGTTTGCCGAGCTGGATTACAACATCTTCCGCGGCCTGGCGTTCGCCTCTGGTAACCCGATTTACGGCCTGATCCTCAACGGAATGAAAGGGCTGTACACTCGCATCGGTCGTCACTATTTTGCCAATCCGGAAGCGCGCAGCCTGGCGCTGGGCTTCTATCATCAGCTGGCGAAAGTGTGCGAAGAGGGGCTGCACGAAAAAGTTTACGAGATTGTCCGTCGTTACGGCCACGACAGCGGCGAGATCTGGCACCGGATGCAGAAAACCATGTCGGGTGATTTAGTCATCGGCATGCGTTAAAGGACACCGACGTTATAAAAAATGCCCGGCAAGCTGTCGGGCATTTTTTCATCGTTTTACAGCGCGTTCTGGCGCGGCGGGCTACGCTCCAGCAGTTCGATACTGCCATCGGCATTTTGTTGTTCCAGCAGGATATCAAACCCCCACAGACGATGGACGTGCTTGAGCACTTCGCGACGCCCTTTATCCAGCGGGACGCGGTTGTGCGGCACATAGCGCAGCGTTAGTGAGCGGTCGCCGCGCAGATCGACGCTCCATACCTGAATATTCGGCTCGAGGTTGCTGAGGTTGTATTGGGCGGACAGCTTCGAGCGGATCTCCCGATACCCCTCCTCGTTATGGATAGCGGAGATCTCCAGGTAGTTATTATGATCGTCATCCAGCACCGTAAAGAAGCGGAAGTCGCGCATGACCTTCGGTGACAGGAACTGGCTGATAAAACTCTCGTCTTTGAAATCACGCATCGCGAAATGCAGCGTTTCCAGCCAGTCAGAGCCGGCGATATCCGGGAACCAGTAGCGGTCTTCTTCGGTCGGCGACTGGCAAATACGCTTAATGTCCTGGAACATGGCGAAGCCCAGAGCGTACGGGTTAATCCCGTTATACCACTGGCTGTTATAGGGCGGCTGGAACACCACGTTGGTGTGGCTGTGCAGAAACTCCAGCATAAAGCGCTCCGTCACTTTCCCTTCGTCATAAAGGTGATTGAGGATCGTGTAATGCCAGAAGGTGGCCCACCCTTCGTTCATCACCTGGGTCTGCTTCTGCGGATAAAAATACTGGCTGACCTTGCGCACGATACGCAGGATTTCGCGTTGCCACGGCTCCAGCAGCGGCGCGTTCTTCTCCATAAAGTACAGCAGGTTCTCCTGCGGCTCTGAAGGGTAGCGGCGGGCCGACTCAATGGTCTTTTCTTCTTCCCGCTTCGGCAGGGTGCGCCATAGCATATTCACCTGGCTTTGCAGATACTCTTCCCGGCTTTTCTGCCGCGCTTTTTCCTCCTGCAACGAGATTTTTTGCGGGCGTTTGTAGCGATCGACGCCGTAGTTCATCAGGGCATGACAGGAGTCGAGGAGCTTCTCCACCTCATCAACGCCGTAGCGCTCTTCGCAGTCGGTAATGTATTTGCGGGCGAAAATCAGATAATCAATGATCGAGCTGGCGTCGGTCCAGCTGCGGAACAGATAGTTGTTTTTGAAAAAAGAGTTGTGACCGTAGCAGGCATGGGCCATCACCAGCGCCTGCATGGTGATTGTGTTCTCCTCCATCAGGTAGGCGATGCAGGGATTGGAGTTAATCACAATCTCATAGGCCAGCCCCTGCTGACCGTGCTTATACGCCTGCTCGGTTTCGATAAATTTTTTACCGAACGACCAGTGCGGGTAGTTGATGGGCATGCCGACGCTGGAATAGGCATCCATCATCTGCTCGGAAGTAATGACTTCAATCTGGTGCGGATAGGTGTCGAGACGGTATAGCTTCGCTACCCGGTCAACCTCGGCAAGGTAGGTTTCCAGCAGTTCAAAAGTCCAGTCGGGTCCATCGCTTAAACGAGTAGTGTCCCTGTTCATGGAATCAATCGTAGCCATTAGCGCGCCCTCGTTGTAGGTGGCTCTCTCTGTACGGAAAGCCTCTCATCAAGCATAGAACAGGGGATGACAAACTGCGCCTCCCGACAATTTCTTTTCTTCGCGATTTCGCAATCTTAAAGGCCTTATTTGCCCAAACCAGCAGAATATTATTCTGAGTAAAAATGAAGCGCAGCAGGAGATAGTAAATCTATAGGGTCAGTGCTGGTGCGGTTTGCTGTGAGTTAAGTCACCATAAATAAAGCGTATGTTGAATAATATTTTCAACTGAGTTATCAATTTGTAATCAGATGATTGTTCTTTAACTATTACGGAGTCGCTATGCGAGTCGTCATACTGGGAAGTGGGGTAGTTGGGGTTGCGAGTGCATGGTATCTAAGCCAGGCGGGTCATGAAGTGACGGTTATCGACCGTCAACCCGGGGCGGCGGAAGAGACCAGCGCCGCTAACGCCGGGCAGATTTCCCCGGGCTATGCTGCGCCGTGGGCGGCGCCAGGCGTGCCGCTGAAGGCCATCAAATGGATGTTCCAGCGCCACGCGCCGCTGGCTATCGGGCTTGACGGGACTCAGTTCCAGCTAAAGTGGATGTGGCAAATGCTGCGCAACTGCGATACCCGCCATTATATGGAGAACAAAGGGCGGATGGTGCGTCTGGCGGAATACAGCCGCGACTGCCTGAAAGCGCTGCGTGAGAGCACCGGGATCCAGTATGAGGGCCGCCAGGGCGGCACATTGCAGCTGTTCCGTACGGAAAAACAGTATGAAAACGCCACCCGCGACATCGCCGTGCTGGAAGATGCCGGCGTTCCGTACCAGCTTCTGGAAGCGAAACGTTTGCTGGAAGTGGAGCCCGCGCTGGCCGAAGTCAGCCATAAGCTGACCGGCGGCCTGCGTCTACCCAATGATGAAACCGGCGATTGCCAGCTGTTTACCACGCGCCTGGCGGCGATGGCGGAACAGGCGGGCGTCACCTTCCGCTTTAATACGCCGGTGGACGCGCTGCTCTATGAAGGCGAACAGATTGCCGGCGTGAAATGCGGCGCTGAAATAATCAAAGGCGATGCTTATGTGATGGCCTTTGGTTCTTACTCTACCGCGATGTTGAAAGGGCTGGTGGACATTCCGGTCTATCCGCTGAAGGGCTATTCGCTGACCATTCCGATTGCCGAGGAGGACGGCGCGCCGGTTTCGACTATTCTTGATGAAACCTACAAAATCGCCATTACCCGCTTTGACCAGCGTATCCGCGTGGGCGGGATGGCGGAAATCGTCGGCTTTAATAAAGAGCTGCTGAAGCCGCGCCGGGAAACGCTGGAGATGGTGGTCCGCGATCTGTTCCCGCGCGGCGGCCACGTTGAGCAGGCCACATTCTGGACCGGGCTGCGCCCGATGACGCCGGACGGTACGCCGGTGGTAGGCCGTACAGCGTATAAGAATTTGTGGCTGAACACCGGGCACGGCACGCTGGGCTGGACCATGGCCTGCGGTTCCGGACAGTTGCTCAGTGATTTGATCTCAGGCCGTACACCGGCCATTCCGTACGATGATCTGGCCGTCGCGCGCTATAGCCCCGGCTTTACTCCGGCACGCGCTCAGCATCTGCACGGCGTTCATAACTAAGGAGTCTTCATGTCCCGTCCTGTATTGGCCAGCATCGATTTGTCGGCCTTGCGGCAGAATTTGCAGATTGTCCGGCGTGCGGCCCCCGCCTCGCGCCTGTGGGCGGTGGTGAAAGCCAACGCCTATGGTCACGGCCTGTCGCGCGTCTGGAGCGCGCTGAGCGGCGCTGATGGCTTCGCGATGCTCAACCTTGAAGAGGCGATCCTGCTCCGCGAGCACGGCTGGAAAGGGCCGATTCTGATGCTGGAGGGTTTCTTCCACGCCGATGAGCTGGCGCTGTTCGATAAGTACCGCCTGACCACCAGCGTGCACAGTAACTGGCAGATTAAGGCGCTTCAGCAGGCCAAACTCCACGCGCCGCTGGATATCTACGTTAAGGTTAACAGCGGGATGAATCGCCTCGGTTTTATGCCGGATCGCATTCATACCGTCTGGCAGCAGCTGCGGGCGCTGAACAACGTCAGCGAAATGACGCTGATGTCGCATTTTGCCGATGCGGAAAATCCGCAGGGCATTATTGAGCCGATGCGCCGTATCGAGCAGGCGGCGGAAGGGCTGGATTGCCGGCGTTCGCTGGCTAACTCCGCGGCGACGCTGTGGCATCCAGAAGCCCATTTCGACTGGGTGAGGCCGGGGATTGTGCTGTATGGCGCCTCGCCTTCCGGCCAATGGCAGGATATCGCCAATAGCGGCCTCAAGCCGGTGATGACGCTGAGCAGCGAAATCATCGCCGTGCAGAACCTGAAGGCGGGAGAGGCGGTGGGCTACGGCGGCCTGTATCGGGCATCCGGCGAACAGCGCATTGGGATTGTGGCCTGCGGTTACGCCGACGGCTATCCGCGCGTGGCGCCGGACGGTACGCCGGTGCTGGTTGACGGCGTTCGGACCCGCACGGTAGGCCGGGTGTCGATGGATATGCTGGCGGTCGATTTAACGCCTTGCCCACAGGCCGGGATCGGTGCGCCGGTAGAGCTGTGGGGCAAAGAGATCAAAATTGACGATGTCGCCAGCGTCTGCGGCACCGTCGGCTATGAGCTGATGTGCGCGCTGGCGCCCCGCGTTCCGGTGGTGACCGGGTAACTTGCCTGAACGGCGCTATTCGCCGGTCTGATGAGCCAGAATTGCAGTCAGTGACTGGAATTCTGGTTTTCCGCTTGCGGTAGTCGGAAAAACCGGCCCGGTGGTAAACCGGGGAACCCCCCGCGTCAGCCGTATGTCGGCGGCGCCCGCCCGCTGCGCATCCTCGCCCTGTACGCCTCGCTCCGACCGCCGAAGGTCTGCCAGCAATACAGCGTGCCTGCCTGGCTTCTTGATTCGATTCCGTTGCCTGCTACGATCTGCTTAACGCAGGCTGCCATCGCCAGAGGCGTGGATGGCCCGAACGGGCGGATAACATGACGGACATCAAACCGAGAGATGCCTGTTCCACGGGATTGAGCCCTCAAACGTCCGGACGCATGGCAGACCGAATTGGCGATATCCATCCCGACACTCCCGCTTGTGGCGCGGTAATTGACTGCCGTCTTCAGCGCAGACGGTAAAAATCAGCAACCGACTACTTCTGGAAACAACGTCCAGCACCTGACTACAATGCCCCAGCGAGCCAACGGTCGTCATGTACAGAACCCAACACGGACAGCGAGATGCCAATGATGAGATTTACCCGCCCCCTGATTAAAGCTGGTTTAAAAGTGGCCTCGCTGGGGAAAAAAATAGCCATTGGCCTGCTTATCGTTATTACCGTTTTTATTGCCGGGCGTATTTACGAAACGCAGCGTGGACCAGCACTACATCCGTGGCATACCTGGTCTGCTGATGAAATGTCGACAGCGGAGATTGACCGCTCGACCTTCGCGGGCTATCTGGCGCGAGAAAAAGCGATTTTTCACGAGATGAAAATTCAGCTGACCAATACGCTTCCTGACGATCAAAAAACGCCGCTTAATCGGTTTTATGCCCAAAGCCAGGTCTACCCGCAACAGTTTCAGCCTGACTGGAATCGCTCCTTTGTGCTGCTGCCGGAGGGGACACCGCGCGGCGCCGCGGTGTTACTTCATGGCTTGACGGACTCGCCGTACAGCGTGCGCTATCTGGCAAAGGCCTACCAGCAGCAGGGGTTCGTTGCCGTTGTGCCGAGGCTGCCGGGGCATGGTACTGCGCCGGGTTCGCTGACCGCCGTTGACTGGCAACAGTGGATGGCGACAACGCGACTGGCGGTACGCGAAGCGACCCGACTGGCCGGGGCGAACGTCCCGCTGCATGTTATCGGCTATTCCAACGGCGGCGCGCTGGCGCTGAAATATGCGCTCGACGCGCTGGATGATAAGACCTTGTCTCAGCCGCAGCAGATAGTCCTGCTGTCGCCGATGATTGGGGTGACCGCTTTTGCCCGCTTTGCCGGGCTGACGGGGTTACCGGCGGTGTTTCCTGCTTTTGCGCGGGCGGCATGGCTGAACGTGGTCCCTGAGTTTAATCCTTATAAATACAATTCCTTTCCGGTGAAGGCGGCCCGACAGTCGTGGCTGTTAACCCAGGCGCTGCAGGAGAAAATTGTCCAGGATTCCCGCAGCCAGCGGCTCGCGGCGCTTGCTCCGGTGCTGACTTTTCAGTCGGTGATGGACTCCACCGTCAGCACCAGGGCCGTGGTGGATTCGCTGTATCGCTATTTGCCGGAAAACGGCAGTGAACTGGTGATTTTTGATATCAACCAGGCGGCGAATTTGCGCGCGCTGTTTCGACCCGCGGTCTACTCTGCGCTCAGCACGCTATTGCCGCCAGCGCCGCGGCGCTATCGCACGACGGTGATTACCAATGCCTCGCCCACCACGTATGATACCGTCGCTCGTACCACGCCAGCAGGCGCGCAAGAGGAGCAGGTGACGCGGCTGAACATGGCGTGGCCGCAGGATATGTATTCGCTCTCGCACGTCGCGGTGCCATTCCCGATGACCGACTCCCTGTACGGTCGCGAGCCGACGGAGAAGAACCTTTACGGCATTAGTATCGGCACCATTTCGCTACGCGGAGAGACCTCAACCCTCAGCGTAGGGCTGGATACGCTGATGCGCGTCACCTCCAACCCGTTTTTCCCATTTATGATGGAGCGTATTCAGCAACATATTCGCGGCGCTGTCCCGCCTTCTCCCTGAATCGGGATTATAATGC
The DNA here is from genome assembly GCF_002108615.1 of Klebsiella sp. YJ. Taxonomy (NCBI): domain Bacteria; kingdom Pseudomonadati; phylum Pseudomonadota; class Gammaproteobacteria; order Enterobacterales; family Enterobacteriaceae; genus Klebsiella; species Klebsiella sp. YJ. The sequence continues at coordinate 76,730 of NZ_MTEG01000001.1, read as the reverse complement.
GAGGACATCCTTTGATTTCCCGACCGGCGCATACGCCAGATTCAATGAGCGTCGTGAGAATGTCCTGATTCAGAAATGGTAGGATTTATCGCTCTGGGGGAGCGCCTTGCCGGCTACTATAGCCCTGTCATCAGGGACGCCTGTGACCAGCAAATTAGCGGCGGTGATATTGGCAAAGCGCGTTTATTATTCCCGGACTGAATCGTTACCGGTGATTTTTTAAGGAAAAACCTATGCAACATTGTCGGCTGATAGTGTGGGCAACCCTGATTATTTTCGCCACGGCGGTACAGGCTGAAGACCATGTTTACGGCGAACAGCGCATCAGCGGCTGGTGGAACTGGCTCAAAAACGATGTTTCGCAAACCTGGAATCAGCCGCAAAATTATGACCTCTATCTGCCGTTTCTTAGCTGGCACAACCGCTTAACCTACGATAAAGAGAAAACGGATAACTACAATGAGATGCCCTGGGGCGGCGGCTTCGGCGTCTCTCGCTATCACGATGATGGCGACTGGAGTTCGCTGTATGCCATGATGTTTAAGGATTCGCATAACAAATGGCAGCCGATCGTCGGCTACGGCTGGGAGAAGGGCTGGTATCTGGATAGCCGCCAGGATTTCCGCCTTGGTCTTGGCGTGACCGCCGGGATCACCGCCCGTGATGATTTTGCTAATTATGTCCCCTTACCGATTATTCTCCCCTTATTTTCCGCGAGCTATCAGCGGCTTAGCGTACAGTTCACCTATATTCCCGGCACCTACAATAACGGCAATGTCCTGTTTGCCTGGCTCCGCTATGGTTTTTAAACCCGGGTCAGCTGGGCGCCGGTGATTTAAAGGGTGATCACTTTTTTAGTGATGGAGTGGGATAACGCCAGCATGGAAATCAATACCGAGACGATAAACGTCAGGGCAATCAGCATTAATTTTGTGGTCAGCGAACCGATTGGGATAAGGGTGCTCAGGAGATGAAAAATTGAGTAATGGAGAATATAAACCCCGGTCATCGTTTTGCTGATTGCCGCCAGAATACTCTCTTTAAACTCGCTGTTTTTGCGAAAACGCACGCCGTTGGCCGCAATGACCAGCGCGACCACCAGAATATAAATTTGCGAACCGGTGAGAATGAACGCATTTCTGTCGGCCTTGAACAGGGCGAAAAAGAAATGGCGCTCGTAAAACCAGGTGAAAAGATAAATAAAGGGGATAGCAAACATCGCGGCTTTGACGACGTTATCGCGATTAAGCCAGCGCACGACCAGCGGGTCGCTAAACAGCTGACCGGTTAAATAAAACAACAGCCAGGTCCACAGGCGATACTGCGGCGCCAGGGTCAGCGCATGCACGTTGGGATAGAGGGCCGCCAGCAGGTCGTAACCATAGGAGAAAAGCAGTAATACAAACACCACGCCGAAGAAGAGCCTTCTTCGCTGGCTTAGCCACTCGATCAGCGGGTGGAAGGTATAAATCACAATAAAGGCGAAGACAAACCACGGCTGGATAAGATAGCCGCGCTGATAGGGCTCCCAGAGGTAGTAAATCGTCATCCAGAAAAGAAAGACGATCACCACGCTTTTAATTTTCCCCATCTGCCAGCTCGCGCTATGCCGGGACTGAGCATCGAGATAGCCGGCCACCACAAAAAACAGCGGCGTGGCGATGGTTGAGATAAACGTCAGAAAGCCGAGGATCCAGTGATAATCGTAATCATACCGATCCCAGGTGTTATAGATGGTAAAGAAGGTGACCGCCGTCATGCATCCCAGCGTTTTAATAATATTTAACCCGGTGGTGTTCATTGTGGTTGCCGCATATCCTTAGGGTGGAAACAGGCGTAAATAACCGGAAGAACCAGGAGCGTCAGAAGGGTCGCAAAACCCAGCCCGAACATGATAACCACCGCCATACTCTGGAAGAAGACGTCCAGCAGCAGCGGCGCCAGCCCGAGCACGGTGGTGAAGGCCGTGAGCAGTATCGGGCGTAAGCGCGAGGTTGCCGCATAGATAATCGCCTCGTGCTGCGGTTTTTCCTGTTTTTGTTGTTCAATCTCTTCAACCAGCACGATACCGTTACGGATAAGCATTCCGCTCAGGCTCAGTAGACCGATAAGCGCCATAAAACCAAAAGGGATGCCGGTAATTAAAAATCCCGGCGTCACGCCGATCAGCGCCAGCGGTACGGTCAGCCAGATGGCAATGGCATTCTTCAGCGAGCTGAACATCAACACGGTGATGACGAACATCACCAGATAACCCAATGGCAGGGTGGTGAACAGCCCCTGCTGCGCTTCGCTGGAGTTCTCGGCATCGCCTCCCCACTCAATGCTGTAACCGTGCGGCAGGCTGAGCGCGTCAATCTGCGGCTGGACCCGCGCCAGAATATCGCCTGAGGTTTGATTGCTCAGCGGGTCGGGGTCGGTCATCACCGTGAGCACGCGGCTGCGGTCGCGGCGCAGAATTAACGGGTCTTCCCATTCGAGGTTAAAGCCGCTGACGACGTTGCTTAGCGGAATGTACTGCTGACGGCTTTGGCTCCACACCAGCACGTTTTGCAGATGATTAGCATCCTGACGTTCGGCGGCCGGCGGGCGCACCACCACCGGCAGCAGATCGGCGCCTTCGCGATACAGCCCGGCGCGGCTACCGCTGAAATTCATCTGCAGCGCACTGTCGATATCTTGCTTATCCACCCCCAGCTCGCGCCCCAGGGTAGGGGAATACTGCGGGCGGATCGTTTTACTGCGGTTTTGCCAGTCGTTACGCACGCTGCCGACGGCCGGATCTGCCGTGAGGATCGTGCTTACCTGGCTGGCTATCAGCCGCAATCTGTCGGGATCGGGGCCTTTAATCCGTACCTCGATTGCGCTGTCGCCGGACGGACCAAACATCACCCGCTTGCTGCTGGCGTTCACCTGCGGATAGTAACGCGCAATATAGGCATCCACGTGACGAGTGAGGGCGTCAATGCTGCGCCGGTCGTCCATGCGAACCATGATCTGCGCATAGTTGCTGTACTGCCGCTGGCCGCTATAGGTGAGGATAAAGCGCATGCTGCCCTGACCGACGGTGGCCACGGTGGTGACGACGCCGGGCTGGCCGTTAATCGCGGTTTCGATATCGCTGGCCATTTTTTCCGTGGCGGCAATGTCGGTGCCGTAGGGCAGCCACAGATCCACAAAGAAGATCGGCGTATTGGATGACGGGAAAAAGTTCTGCCGCACCGAGCCAAATCCCCAGACTGCGCCAGCCAGCAGCGCAGCCATCACCACGAGGGTGACGGTTTTTTGCCGCAACAGGGCGTTGAGGATCCGCTGGTAGCTGCGGTAGAAGCGCCCGCGGTAAGGATCGGTCTCAGCGGCCGGCGCCGGGGATGCCGCGCCTTTAAACAGCCACCATTTGATCAGCACCGGGGTAATGGTGAGCGCCGAGAACCAGCTGAGCATCAGGGAGATTAACAGTACCTGGAACAGCGATTTACAATATTCCCCCGTCGAGTCCTGCGACAGGCCGATAGGTGCGAAGGCGAGGATCGCAATCACCGTTGCTCCCAGCAGGGGCAGGGCGGAACGGCGGATAACGTAGTTGATGGCGGTCAGCAGCGTTGACCCCTGCTGGCGGGCAATCAGCACCCCTTCGACAATCACGATAGCATTATCGACCAGCATACTGAGGGCGATAATGAGCGCCCCCAGCGAAATCCGCTGTAGCTCAATACCCCACAGGTACATAATCAGCAGCGTGCCCAGCACGTTGAGGGCCAGCGAGAACGCAATAATAATACCGCTGCGCACGCCCATAAAGATCAGCAGCACGCCGACAACAATGGCCAGCGCCATTAAGAAATTAGTGATAAAGCCGTTAACCGAGTGGCCAACTTCAGCCGCCTGATCGTAGAACAGATCGAGGTGAATCCCGGCGGGTTTTTCCGCCGACATTTGCGCCAGTTTAGCCTCCAGCGCGTGGCCAACATCGATGACGTTGACGCCGGGAATAAACGAGACGCCCATCGTCACCGCCTGGCGGCCGTTGGCGTGGTAGATGCTGGACGGGGATTCGCTCAACCCGCGCGAGATCGTCGCAATATCCCGCAGCCGGGTCGCCGCTCCCGTGCCATGCGGGTTGATCGGCAGGTCGCCCAGTTCGTCGATATTGTCAAATTCCCCGGTGGGATGCAGGCGAATGGACTCGCTGCCGGATTTTATCTCCCCGGCGCTGGAAACGACGTTCAGGCGACTGAGAAGAGCGGAAAGCTGATTAAGGGTAATGCCGCGGGCCGCCATTTTAGGCAGCGAGATATCAATGTTAATTTGCTGAGGGATCGCGCCGCCGATGGCGACCTTGCCGACGCCGGGCACCAGCACCAGCTCCCGACGCAGCTGCTCGGCATAGCGGACCAGCTCCGGATTGCTAAAACTGTCGCCGGAAATGGCAAAGAAGAAGCCAAACACGTCGCCGAAATCATCGTTGACGAAGGGGGAAACCACGCCTGGCGGGAAGAGGCGGGCCGCATCGCCCACCCTGCGCCGCAGCTCATCCCAGATTTGCGGCAGCTCATTGGAGTGGTAATTCGAGGCGATGTTCACCGTAATCTGCGAGAGTCCGTTGGACGAAATAGAGCTGACGTTATCCAGATAGGGCAACTGTTGCAGGGCATTTTCCAGCGGAAGGGTGACCTCTTCTTCGACCTGTTGCGCCGATGCGCCAGGATAGTGGGTAATGACCACCGCCGTTTTAATGGTAAAGGCCGGATCTTCCAGACGGCCGATATTGAGCAGGGCAAAAATACCGCCAATGCCCAGCAGCAGAATAGTTAACCAGACGCGAACGGGATTATTAATAAACTGGCGAGAGATATCCATTACAGGCCTCGTTCACGCGTCCAGATTCGAACCGGCTGTTGGGCATGCAGTTCGCTTACGCCAGCCGCCACAACGCGCTCGCCGGCGCTGAGCCCGTCGGTAATGACCACACCCTGGGTGGTTACCTGCCCGACACTCACTTTGCGATCTTCAAGATGCAGCTGTTCTCCATCGCCTTTAATTACCCACACGTGCGGCTCATTGCGCGGATGATTATCGGGATTGAACACCGCCTCAACCGGCACCACCAGCGCCTCACGACCCGCGTTGGCGGGCAGATTTGCCAGATTCACCGTCACGGTTCCGCTGACGCCGCCCACCGCAGGGAAATCAGCCGGACGCGGCATGGTCAAAATCACCTGCCACGTCAGGGTATGATTGTCGCTGCTGCCGGAATGCTCTTTGTACTGGGCGGTGAACTGGCGCTCCGGCAGGGCGTTGATTTTCACTATCGGGCGGTACTGGGCGTTGCGAATATCAAAGGCGCTAAACAGGTTTTCCGGAATACTGAAGACCACATCAAGGATATCGCTACGCGTCAGGGTCACAATGGTCTGGCCGGCGGCGACCACCTGGTGATTGCGGACCGGCACGCTGGCCGCTACCCCGCTAAACGGCGCGTTTAGCGTCATCTGGTCGAGCTCTTCGCGGGCAATTTTCAGCGCGGCATTTGCCGAGTCGCGGCTGGCGCGCTGGATGTCCATTTCAGCTTTCGAAATAGCCTGGCGGCCGGCCAGGGTCTGGAAGCGATCGAACTGCCGCTGCGCGAGCGTGGCGGCAGTTTGTCGTTCATTGAAGCGCTGTTGGGCTTCCCGCGCGTTCAGGCGGGCGAGGACCTGTCCTTGCGTAATGTTCGCCCCCTGGCGAACGTCGAGCGATTCAACCTGGCCACCGCGTTTAAAAGACAGATCCGTAGAGTCCCCGGATTCGATGCGCGCAGGAAAAATACGTTGCTGTGAATCACCGACGGCGGTTACCTCCACCGCTTTAACCATCCGCGGTAGTGGCGTGACCTGGGGTGCTTTCTGATCGCAAGCTGTTGTTATTAAAATAACAACAGGAATGAGAGAAAAATAACGCTTCACTGTATTCCCCTCAGTGTGAATAGATTTATTTTACATGTTTGTTACAAGCGCCATGATTATTCAGCCAACGCGGAGACAACGACATAAGTGAATAAACCTGTCGCCGTACAGGCAATGATTGCCAGGGCGATAAACAGGCTCAGACGAACCAGACTATAGCCAAACATCGCGCCTCCTTTAGTACTGGATATATAGTAAGTAAATTCTCACATGACTAATTATGGGGTGATTTTTGGAAGTACTATAGCTCCTGATTATGAGCATAGTCGTAGAAAAGCGGAAATGTTAAAAAGAGTAAAAATTGTCCTTATGTCGAAGTTTTAGCGCTGTTTCCAGCCGATTTGTCTGAGGTGGGCGGGCTCTGTGATATTTTTCAATATAATAACCGGTGGCTTAATCATGTTAACCGTCCTGTGCTACGTTTAATTATACCGACTTTTGTGCCAGCTTTTGTTTCTGAGATTATTTCCTCAATACGACACGTCAGGCGTTAATCGCCAACTATTCTATTGGTAATAAAAGGATTGTCTCTATGTATAAAAATATCCTGGTCCCGGTTGATGTCTTTGAAATTGGTCTCGCCGACAAAGCGTTATCCCATGCTCAGTTTCTCGCGCAAAGCGCTTCCGGGAAAATTCATTTAGTGCACGTAAACCCTCTGTTTTCCCCAGCGCTAACGCGCGGATTTATTTCTGATGCACGAAAAATGGAAGACTATCTGGTTAAAAACTCAGAGGAAAAACTGGCTGAGCTGGCCAAAAAGTCCACCTTGCCGGAAAGTGACATCCATATTCATGTCCGCAGCGGCAATATTCGTGATGAGGTGATCAAACTGGCCGACGAACTGCAGGCGGATGTGGTGATTATTGGCTCGCGTAACCCCAATATTCAGACCCACTTGCTGGGTTCCGAGGCGGCAAGCATCGTGCGTTATGCCCACGTTCCGGTTTTCGTTGTGCGTTAGGGGCGGCCTGATGCTGTTCTGATTTCCGTTACAGGAGTGAGGAGATAACTATGAGTACAGACAAACCGGCTGGCCCGTTCTACAAGCTCTCCGTCGATGAAACCCTGACCAGCACCAACAGTTCCTCCGAAGGTATTAGCAGCGCAGAAGCGGCCTCGCGACTCCAGCAGTACGGTGAGAATGCGCTACCCCAAAAGCCGGGCAAACCCGCCTGGCTCCGCTTCCTCGCCCATTTCAACGATGTCCTGATCTACGTCCTGCTGGCAGCCGCGCTGCTGACTGCGGTCATGGGGCACTGGGTCGATACCCTGGTGATCCTCGGCGTCGCGGTGATCAATGCCCTGATTGGCCATATCCAGGAAAGTAATGCGGAAAAATCGCTGCAGAGCATTCGCAATATGCTTTCCAGCGAAGCGGTGGTGATTCGTCAGGGGAACCATGAAACGGTGGCGACCACCGCGCTGGTGCCGGGTGACATTGTGGTGATCCGGGCAGGTGACCGAATCCCTGCCGACCTGCGGGTTATTGAAGCCCACAATCTGCGTGTGGAAGAGGCGATTCTCACCGGTGAGTCGACGGTCGTGGAAAAAAACACCGAGGCGCTGAGCGGCGAGCTTCCCCTCGGCGATCGCACGAACCTGCTGTTTTCGGGGACCACGGTCAGTTCCGGCGGCGGGAAAGGTCTGGTGGTGGCGACCGGCGGGGATACCGAACTGGGCCATATCAACCAGATGATGGCGGATATTGAAAAGCACCGTACGCCGCTGCTGGTACAGATGGATAAGCTCGGCAAAGCCATCTTTATTATCATCCTGGTGATGATGGCCGCGCTGTTCGTCTTCAGCCTGCTGTTTCGCGATATGCCGGTTTCAGAGCTGATGCTCTCGCTGATTAGCCTTGCGGTGGCGTCGGTGCCGGAAGGTTTGCCGGCGATCATCTCGATCATTCTCTCTTTGGGCGTGCAGACCATGGCGCGGCAGAAGGCGATTATCCGCAAGCTGCCGACCGTTGAGACCCTCGGGGCGATGACGGTGATCTGCTCGGATAAAACCGGAACGCTGACCATGAACGAGATGACGGTAAAAGCCGTCATTACGGCGGATACCGTCTATCGGGTAGAAGGCGATAGCTATGAACCGATCGGGAATATTCACCCGGTAGATGGCGCTGGGCCGGTTGTGGTGGCCCCCGGTACGCTGCTTGAGCGCTATTTGAGGACCATTGATTTATGTAATGACAGCCAGCTTATCAAGGATGAAAGCGGGTTATGGAAAATTACCGGCGGTCCAACGGAAGGGGCGCTGAAAGTGCTGGCGGCGAAAGTCGCGCTGCCGACTGTGGCCACCGAATTGCGCAGCAAAATCCCTTTCGATTCGCAATATAAATATATGTCGACGCTCTATCGGATCGGTAATGAAGAGATGATCTTAATCACCGGCGCCCCGGATGTGCTGTTCCGGCTTTGTCAGCAGCAGCAGACGGAGGATGGCCTGCAGCCGCTGAATCAGCCCTACTGGGAAGCGAAAATCGAAGAGTACGCGCGGGAAGGGTTGCGAATGGTCGCGGCGGCGTGGAAACCGGCGGCCAGCGGGCAAAGCGAGCTGACCCATCAGGATCTGCAGCAGGGGGTTATCCTCCTCGGCATTGCCGGGATGATGGACCCGCCGCGTCCGGAAGCGATTACGGCGATTGGCGACTGCCTGCAGGCGGGCATTCGGGTGAAAATGATCACTGGCGATCACCCGCAAACCGCGATGAGTATCGGCAAAATGCTTGGCATTGGCAATGCCGGCAATGCCATCACCGGGCGTGAGCTGGAGGTGATGGACGACCAGCAGCTCAGCGAAGCGGCGCAGAAATTTGACATTTTCGCCCGTACCAGCCCGGAAGATAAATTCCGTCTGGTGCAGGCGTTGCAGAGTAAAAAAGAGGTGGTGGGGATGACCGGCGACGGGGTGAACGATGCTCCGGCGCTGAAGCAGGCTGATGTCGGGATCGCCATGGGCATCAAGGGAACCGAGGTGACCAAAGAGGCGGCCGATATGGTGCTGACGGATGATAACTTCGCCACCATCGCCAGCGCGGTCAGAGAAGGGCGGCGGGTGTACGATAACCTGAAGAAAACCATCCTTTTCATTATGCCGACCAACCTGGCGCAGGGGTTATTAATCATTATTGCGCTGCTGGCGGGGAACTTAATTCCTTTGACCCCGGTGCTGATCTTATGGATGAACATGGCGACCTCCGCCACGCTGTCGTTCGGCCTGGCGTTTGAGGCTGGCGAGAAGAACATTATGGCGCGACCGCCGCGCGATCCTAAACTGCATGTTATGGATGGTTTCGCTATCTGGCGGGTGATTTTTGTGGGTTCGATGATAGCCGTGAGCGCCTTTGTTCTGGAAGCCTGGCTCCAGCCACGCGGCTATTCGCCGGAGTTTATTCGTACCGTCCTGCTGCAAACGTTGGTGACCGCCCAGTGGTTTTATATGCTCAACTGCCGCGTCGCCGACGGCTTTTCTCTGAGTAAAGGATTACTGGCAAACAGAGGAATCTGGATCGTCAGTGCCGTCCTGCTGGCGCTGCAGCTGCTGATCATCTACGCGCCGTTTATGCAAATGCTGTTTGGTACCACCGCGCTGCCGTTCCGCTATTGGGTGATCACTTTTGTCATCGGATTTGTGATGTTCCTGATTGTCGAGGTCGAAAAACCGTTAACCCGGAAATGGCGCACCGCCTGATACATGAGGCTGTCGCATCGGACAAGGGCAGGCCCGCTTATGTTCAGCAGGCGGATTGCGTTAACCGTGGGGGAAATGGCGCTTCAGGCCGCATGAGCCGGCGTGGGATTAGCCATTCTTTTTGAGCAGGTCTGTCGGGCCTCAGTTGCCGGTGGCGGCGGGTAAAAATTCCGCTGGAATTTGAACCCGCCCCTTTGCCGCTTTCAGTACTCTCTGCCGATCGCCCATTTTTGCCAGCCAAAAGCAGGGGGCACAGGACGCTGGCATTTAATTAATCCCGGCATTTTTTGCCCAGATATTCATCTCCCGCTGGCTAATATTCCCCCCGCATACGATGAGCCCAATGACCGCATCTTTGGGAAGTTTGGGGATAACCGCATGGGCCGCAGGAATGAGCGTCCCGCTGGCGGGTTCCACCCATTGTCTGGCTTGCTCAGCAAAAGTGATCATCCCTGAGACGGCGTCGTTATCTGACACGATGACTATCTCTTCAAGGTAGCGCTGAGCGTGTTTCAGCATCAACGGATCAATCACCGGGACACCCAGCGTTGACACGGCGGAGGTGATATCGACATTTACAGGCTTGCCCGCTTTTAATGCCTGATACATTGAACTGGCGCCCACCGTTTCCACTCCCCAGATGCGGATGTGCGGGTTGTGGGATTTAAGCACCGTCCCCACGCCAGCCAGCATGGCACCGCCACCGACCGCAACAAACACGTCGGTTAAAGAAGGGCAATCCGCAATCAGTTCGAGCGCCAGAGTGCCATATCCTTCCGCGACACGGGTGTCGCGACAGTCATCAATGAGATGATATCCCTGTTGTGAAAGGTTTCTGGCCCGTTCAAAGGCGGCGTCGACATTTTCTTCAATCATGACCGTGGCGCCGGAATGACGTATTTTTTCAACGGATGAGGCCGGAGCATTTTCCGGCATGATGACGGTGACGTTGATATTGAGCGCTTTGGCAGCCTCTGCCACTGCGATACCAAAGTTACCGCCACTGACGGCAGCGAAGCGGTAATCTTTCCGCTCGCCGCTAAAAGCGGAAAGCAGGTTCAGCACTCCCCTGGCTTTAAATGAACCCCCGGTCTGCAAATTCTCCAGTTTAAGAAAAACCGCTCTTCCCAGCATATCCGATAATCCCGGAGACCAAACCGTGGGGGTTCGTACGACTGTATCTCTAACCCTTTCGGCTGCGGCGACAATGGAAGACACAGTCATGTAAGTCGTCATCGGTATATCTCCTGAGAAAGCTCTCGGGTAAAAGAGGTGAGGAAACAGGGGGCGTTTCCCTGCGTCATCGCGGCCCTCAGGGCCGCCGATGCGCGTTTGTTGAGATGATTCTGGGGTCTGTATGCGTCGGTGCCATTCACCGAAGCGAGAGTAGCAAGAGGCGGATCACTCCGCCTCGTCTTCCGCCACGCGTACCCCGACCTTCAGCACGTGGTCTTCCTCTTTCTCCGCCACTGTCCACAGCATTCCGGCGAACTCCACCTGGTCACCGACAACCGGCGCGGCACCGAGCAGGTCCTGAATCACGTCCCCCAGCGACTGCTGGCGTTCGCGAAACTCCTCTCCGCCGTCAAGGCCGTAAATTTGCGCCACATCGGCGAATTTTGCGCTGGCGTCGAGAATAAAGTCGCCGAAGAAGCGCTGGTCGAGCGCCACCGGCGGCGACTGGCTGAACATTTTACCCAGCGCCGGCAGGTCGTGCTCGCGGCCGATCACGCAGAGAATATCGCCTTCGAGCAGGCGGGTGCTGCCGGTCGGGTGCAGCAGAACATTGTCGCGGAACAGGGCGGCAATGCGGGTTTCCGGCGGCATGTGCAGATCGCGCAGCGCCGCGCCGACGCACCATTTATCGGCGCTCAGCTGGTAAACAAACTGCTCCCAGGGGTTTTCCGGGTGAATATCCAGCCCGACGCGGGAGATGGGCCAGCCCACCGGCGGAACCACCACTTTGGCTTTTTTCGCCGCCCAGGAGAGGGACGTTCCCTGCAGCAGCAGCGAGACCAGCACCACGAAGAAGGCGACGTTAAAGAACAAGCGGGCGTTGTCAAGGCCCGCCATCATCGGGAAGACGGCGAGAATAATCGGCACCGCGCCGCGCAGGCCAACCCAGCTGATAAACACCCGTTCGCGCAGGTTAAAGCCGCGAAATGGCAGCAGGCCGGCGAAGACCGACAGCGGGCGGGCGACGAAAATCATCCACATTGACAGCAGCAGCGCCGGGATGGCGATAGGCCACAGATCCGACGGCGTGAGCAGCAGACCGAGCACAAGGAACATGGCGATTTGCGCCAGCCACGCCAGCCCGTCAAAGTTCTGCAGGATCCCGTGGCGGTTGCGAATCGGCCGGTTGCCGAGCAGGAAGCCGCACAGATACACCGCCAGAATACCGCTGCCGTCCAGCGACGTGGTGACGGCAAAAATCATAATCCCGCCGCTCAGCGCCAGCAGCGGATAGAGTCCCGCAGGGAGCACGATACGGTTAATCATCTGCAACAGCAGATAACCGCCGCCGAGACCAATCGCAATACCGAGGCCGAACTGCTGCACGATATGCACGGCAAACATCCAGCTCAGGCCGGTTTCATGCTGCTGAATCATCTCGATAAGGGTAATGGTCAGGAATACCGCCATCGGATCATTGCTACCGGATTCAATCTCCAGCGTGGAGCCCACGCGTTCGTTCAGCCCTTTGCCGCCGAGCAACGAGAAGACCGCCGCGGCGTCGGTGGAGCCGACAATCGCGCCGATCAGCATCCCCTCGATAAGATCGAGATGGAACAGCCACGCGGCCATCATCCCGGTCAGACAGGAGGTGATCAGCACGCCAACGGTCGCCAGTGAGAGGGCGGGCCAGAGCGCGACGCGAAACGAGCTCGCCTGGGTGCGCATGCCGCCGTCCAGCAGGATCACCGCCAGCGCCAGGTTACTCACCATGTAGGCGAAAGGGTAGTTGTCAAAAGGGATGCCGCCGATACCATCGACGCCGGCCAGCATACCGATGGCAAGGAAAATAACCAGAATCGGGATGCCAAGGCGTGAGGAAAAGGAACTCAATAAAATGCTACAGGTTACTAATACAGAACCCAGAATAAACAGACTAATGACCGCACCGGCGTCCAAAGTTGACGTACTCCTTACTGGCGTGAAGGTTTTATGAAAGTGACATCATTTTAACAATCTGCAGAGTATCCGAAAATGTGTAACGGAAGTTTTTATTCTGTCAGTACCGGATGCCCGCTGAGCGTTAAGGTGGTGGTGGCCGCGTTGTTCACCAGCAGCGCATTCGCGCCGAGGGGCAGAGTCACGGTCCGCTGCTCGTGGCCGAAGTCCAACCCGCTGATGAGCGGAACAGCGAGCTGTGCGCGAAGATAATCACGGACCTGCGGTAAATCATAGCCCGCGTCGTAATCGTTAGGTCGGGCGCCGGTAAAGCTGCCGAGGACGATGGCGCGCTGATTCGCGAGGATACCACTATTGAGCAGCTGCAGCAGCATCCGTTCGACGCGGAACGGATGCTCGTTAATATCTTCCAGCACCAGAATGCCGTTGGCGATTTGCGGCAGCCACGGCGTGCCAATCAGCGAGGTTATCATCGCCAGATTGCCGCCCCACAGAGTTCCCTGGGCCCGGCAATCCGGGCCTTCGCCCTGCCACTCGAGGGTAAATTCCGGGTTGTGCAGCGCCTGCCAGAAGTGGTGTTCGGTAAACGGGTCCATGGTTTCGGCGCCAAAGTTACCGGCCAGCATCGGACCACTGAAGGTGATTATGCTACCCTTTGCCAGCAGGCCCATCTGAATCGCTGTAAAATCGCTGTGTCCGCAAATGATTAGCGGGTTCTGCCGCTGGCGCGCAGCGAGGGCCTGCCAGTCGATGTGCGGCAGCAGGCGGCTGGCGCCGTAGCCGCCGCGTACCGCCATCACGATGCGGTTAGCGCCTTCGAGGGTCGCCAGTTGGTTAATATCATTCAGGCGCTCATGCTCAGTTCCGGCAAACCGCTGCTGGCGGCGAGGGATGACCTCCTGGTGCAGGACCTGATGCCCGGCTTCCTGCAGACGTTGAACGCCGCGGTATGCTGCCTCCTGGTTGAGGCAGTAACCTGAGGGGGCGACCAGATAAAACTGAGACATGACAATTCCTTGCTAAGAATGAAAGGGTTATCATGCCGCCTGGAGCGATTATTGTCATCTCCAGGCGGCAAACTTCAGCCAATAAGGATAGATGTGTGAAATTGAGATGGTGTGTTTTTATCGTTGTATTGTTGGCCGGTTGTAGCTCAAAACAGGATTACCGTAACCCGCCGTGGAACGCTGAAGTTCCGGTTAAGCGGGCGATGCAGTGGATGCCGATCAGTGAAAAAGCCGGCGCGGCGTGGGGCGTTGACCCGCAGCTGGTGACGGCGATTATCGCCATTGAATCCGGTGGCAACCCGACGGTTATCAGCAAATCCGGAGCAGTGGGCCTGATGCAGCTGAAGCCTTCCACTTCCGGGCGCGATGTCTACCGGCGCATGGGCTGGCGCGGCGAGCCGTCGGTCAGCGAGCTGAAAAACCCCGAACGTAATATCTCGATGGGCGCGGCCTATCTGAGTATCCTTGAGAATGGCCCGCTTGCCGGGATTAAAGATCCGCAGGTGATGCGCTATGCGGTGGTGGTCTCCTACGCCAATGGCGCCGGGGCGCTCCTGCGTACCTTCTCCTCGAATCGTCAGGATGCGATTGACGAGATTAACGATTTGGATGCCGATGAGTTCTTTGAGCACGTGGTGAAAAAACATCCGGCTCCGCAGGCTCCGCGCTATATCTGGAAGCTGCAGCAGGCGCTGGACGCCATGTAGCCGCCTCTGCTCGCGCTGCGCTTCACGGGGCGACACGTCGGGTGTCATCCGTAGAGCACAGCGCGAGCGGAATGTTTTTCAGACAATCCTTAGAAGTCGTAGCCGACGGTAGCGGTCACGCTGCGTTCGGCTCCCCAGTAGCAGTTGCCGGTCCCGTAGCAGCCGGAGAGATACTCCCGGTCGCTGAGGTTATTGGCGTTAACCTGCACAAAAGCCCCTTTCAACGACGGCGACCAGACGCCGAGATCGGCGCGCACCATCGCATCCAGTAAGGTCACCGACGGCAGGCGCTCGGTATTAGCGTCATCCGCCCACTGTTTCCCGATATAGCGTACGCCAGCCCCGGCGCTGATCCCCGCCGGGAACTGATAGCGCGCCCAGAAAGAGGCCATCTGATCCGGCGTCAGCTGCGGCGTATTGTCGCTCGTCCCATCTTTGGTGTCCTGGAAGCGCAGGCGGTTCCAGGTGTAGGAGGCGAGGGTGCTCAGCTCAGGCGTAATCTGGTTGCGCATCTCCAGCTCCACGCCCTGAGAGTGAACTTTTCCTGCTGGAATAAAGGTCGCGGTGGCGATGTTTGGATCGCGCGTCGCCACATCTTTTTGCGTTAAATCGTAGACCGCGATGCTGTACATATCGGCGGAGCCCGGCGGCTGGAACTTCAGCCCCGCTTCCAGCTGTTCTGCAGTGGTGGGTTTCAGCAGGGTACCGTCGGCGCCCGGCAGCATCGCAGGGGTAATCGCCTGGCTATAGCTCAGATACGGCGAGAGGCCGTTTTCCAGGGCATACAGCAGCGATGCCCGGCCGCTGATATGGTCATCGGAGCGGCGGCTGGAGGTGCCGAAGGTATCGCTGACCTGCTGCGAAACAATACGGTCGTAACGCCCGGACACATCCAGATGCCAGCGCGCCCAGACCATTTCGTCCTGCAGATAGATCCCGGTCTGGTAATAGCGGCGGTTGTTGTTATCGCTGTAGGTCACGGTATGTCCGGTCTGCGCGCTATAGCCGCTGAACGGATCGAGAGGCGACGCGCTGCCGGCGCCGGTCCACAGATCGTTGCGGAAACGGTGATATTCTCCACCGAGAATCAGCGTATGGGCCAGTTCGCCGGTGGTGAAATCGGCGCGCAGGCGGTTATCGGTTGACCAGGCATCCAGCGAACCGCGCGAGCCGCTGTAGCCGCGCGCCAGACTATCGCTGTCATCAATCCAGCCGACCTGATACACCTGATCCAGCGATACGTTGGTGTGGGTATAGCTTCCGGCGGAGTAGGCCGACCAGACGTCATTGAACTGGTGAGTGAACTCGTAGCTGTAGATCTGCTCGCGGCGCTGATACCCGTCTGACGGATCGCCTTCGTTGGTGCTGGTGGAGAGCTTACGCCCGTTGTGGGCATAGCGGGTGCCTTCCAGCGGCAGCGAACCGTGATAGCCGCCTGACGGATCTTTTTGCAGGTAGGCGCGCAGCAGCAGCGAGGTGTCAGTATCCGGTTGCCAGAGCAGGGAAGGCGAAATAGCGTAGCGCTCTTCGCGGGTGTTATCGTACTGAGTATCGCTGGTGCGCGTCATGCCGATAATCCGGTAAGCCCATTGATCGTTGAGGGCATCGGTATAATCGAAGGCGGCCCCTTTGGTGTTCTGCGTCCCGCCGCTGAGGCGGAAATGGCCTTCCGAGGTAAACTGCGGACGTTTGGAGGTCAGATTCACCACCCCGCCCGGCACGCTCTGACCGTACAGCGCCGAAGAGGGGCCGCGGATGACGTCAACCCGTTCAACAAACCACGGATCGATTTGCAGGACGTTGTGGCTACCGCCGTCGCTCATCAGGCGCATGCCGTCGAGAAACAGGTTATCAACATCACCGCCGTGGTAGCCGCGTAGCGATACCGTATCAAAGCGGGTTGCGCCGCCGCCGAAGCTGGAGTAAACCCCCGGAGTGTATTCCAGCGCCTGGCTGATGGTATTGGCTCCCTGATCATCCATCTGTTGACGGGTGATGACGGAGACCGATTGCGCGGTGGTAATCAACGGCTGATCGGTTTTGGTCGCGCCGGCCGAGGTTTTGGCGCTATAGCCCTGCGTTGGCGAGATGGCAGAGTCGATGGGTTGCGCGGTGACGATAACCGTCTCTTCCGCCAGGCTGGCAAACGGGAAGACGGTGGCCAGCGCGTACAGCAGCGCCGGGCGTTTGAAGATGACGCGAGCGGTCATGACATAATCCTGAGTTGACGTAGCCTGGTACTCCTGTACGCCACCACGCATAAAAAACGAAAGTGTCATCTTTCGTAAAAAAGTAATGCGAATTATTATCGTTTGCTTTCTCGCGATCAAGCGCGTTTTTGTCGCGCTCGCTGGCAAAGACCGCGATAAATATCAGGATGTTGCTGCGTAAGGGGCGCGTCATGCGCCCGAAGGGGGAGAGAGGGAAACCCGCTACCTACTAATTCAGGTGGGGGATAACGCGTTCAGCGACGGCAATTCCAGCCGATCAGCGCCCAGTCCCGGGCGTCAACCTGAATTGTCTCCGGGTTTTGCTGCGGATACCAGCGGGCGAGACGTTCCCGCTCGGCCGGGCTGAGTGCGCCGAACGCCGCCACGACGTTGCGCTCAAACAGCGGATAGCTGCTGTTATCCTGAGTGTCGCCATAAATAAAGTCGACGCTGGCATTAATCCCCATTTGATACAACACGTTCACGGCATACATATAGTTCGGCAGCGCCGCGCCGTCTCGTCCCAGCACGCGCAGGATCGTCGGCGAGGCAAACCCCGGGTTAACCAAATGGGTGGTGTAGACCCGCAGCCGCGCCTGACGATCGAGCTTCGTCATCGCATCGCGCAAATCGGCCACCAGGGTGGAACGGGAGGCGATGGCGATATCGCAGCGCGGTAGCCCCTCCCAGCTCTCTTCCCACGCCCGCTGGCGCCAGACCGCGTGGCGAACGCCTTGCGCCGTAGCCCGACGGGCGGCGACCTCCAGCATCCCCTGACTGTAATCGACGCCGCAGATCTCTTCGAGCTGGCTGGCCAGCGCCAGCGAGACGGTACCCGGCCCACAGCCCATATCAAACAGGCTGCTGGCGCCGTGCAAATCGATTTTTGCCAGCAGCTGCTGCAGATAGCTGTCGATAACCGGGGCGTCGACGATGGCGATGTTTTCCGCCCGGGCATCCCAGTGGGCGGGCGGTTTCTCTTTCCGTCCTGCCAGTGCGAGCTGTTGTTGGTAGAGGCGGGCAAAATCGATATCGTCAATCAACATAAGAGTCTTCCATCAAGGCGGGTGACCTGAAAACAGCAGACTAACGCGATTGCGAGCCGCGCGGGAGAAAAAAACGCGGCGGTGAGCCCGCCGCGTACGAGGTTTACGGCGCCGGTTTTTTATCCGGTTCGGCGAGCGCATCGTTGGCGGCCGGCTGGGTGCTGACGGCCGCAGCGGATTTTTCCACATTCCCGATCGGGCGCGAGGCCGGCAGTGAATCGCACGGTTTCTCTTTCGGGCAGACCAGATCCAGCATTTTCAGCGTCACGCCGTTGGTCCAGCCGAAACCATCCTGCAGCGGATATTCACCGCCGCCACCGCCGGTGCCCGTCGAGCTGACATCATACTTTTCGACCAGCTTTTGTTGACTGTCGTAGGTATGCTGGACATTGCTGAGGAAGCGCCAGCTCACCTCCATCGCAATTTTCTGCTGGTCGTAGTTTTGTAGCCCCTGGGCGGCAACCCACTGCAGCGGCGCCCAGCCGTTCGGTGCATCCCACTGCTGACCGCTGTTCACGGTGGTCGTGGTTAAGCCACCGGGTTTCAGCAGCTGCGATTCTGCCGCCGCAGCGACCTTCGCCGCTCGCTCGCGGGAAGCGGCGTTTACGTACAGCGGGAACAGGGCCGCGGCGGTGAGCTGATTACGGACCTTATGGGTCTTGAGGTCATAATCGGCGTACCAGCCCGCTTTATCGTTCCACAGATATTTCTCCAGCGCCTTCTGGCGGTCGTTGGCCAGGGCATCGTACTGCGCCGCTTTGGCGCTGTCGCCGGCGGCCTTGCTGGCACGCGAGAGGGTCTTCTCCATGTGGAACATCAGCGCGTTGAGATCGACCGGCACGATGCTGGTGGTGCGGATGGTCCCCAGTTTTTTCGGGTCATCCATCCAGCGCGAGCTGAAATCCCAGCCCGAGGCGGCGGCAGAACGCAGGTCGCGATAGATCTCGGTCGCCGGGCGATTCGGGTTGTTTTTCGCGGTGGTGACATCATCGAGCCACGATTCCGGACGCGGGGTATCGTTATCATCCCAGTAGCGGTTCAGCAGCGCGCCATCCTCCATTCGCACCACCCGCTGGTTGGCTTTTCCCGGCTCCAGCGCATCGGCGCCTTTCATCCAGTACTGGTACTCTTTTTCCATCTGCGGCAGCCAGGTTTTCAGCACCCTATCGCCATCATGGGTCGCGAGGAGCTCCACCATAAACGAGAAAAACGGCGGCTGTGAGCGGCTCAGATAGTAGCTACGATTCCCATTGGGAATGTGGCCCCAGGCATCGATCTCCGCCGCGAAGTTGCTCACCATATCCTCAACTTTATCCCAGTGCCCACTCTCGGCCAGGCCCAACATGGTGAAGTAGCTATCCCAGTAATACACTTCCCGGAAGCGGCCGCCGGGAACCACGTAGGGTTTGGGCAACGGCAGCAAAGAGTCCCACTTTTCGACCTCAACGGTGCTGCGGGTCAGCACTGGCCACAGGCCGTCGATATGCTGACGCAGCGTCTGGCCCTTCGGCGGAACGTACCGATCATTGTCTTTCGGCAGGGTGAAATTCAGCTCGACGAAATGACGCAGGTCGAAGCTGGTCTGGTTTTTTTGCATGCGATAGTCGGCCAGGATCATCAGCGGATCGCTATTGGGGATCGCATCGGCAAAGGTTTTCTGGTCGGGGAAGAGTCGGGCATTTTGCACATCATTAAACAGCGGGCCGAGCATCACATCCGGGGATGGCGGCACGGGTTTGGTTTCCACGGCCTGGGCGGCCAGCGTCGATAAAGCGAAGATCGCGCCCCCGAGCGCCAGAGATAAAGCGTAAGGCAACGTTGCGGGACGACGTGAAACCGATCTCGTCATGGGGAATTCTCCTTATCATTTCAGACGGTCTTGCCACTGCATTTGACCATCAGAAAACCTTAGACGAATATCTGCTATCCGGGGTGTTGCAGGTAACATTTTGCGTGAAAACAGACAATTTACCTGCCTGTCCTGGCAGACAAACAATAAGCAGAGCCGTGGAAATCGCCATGTCATCGCGGTGTGCTGTTATCGGTCGATTAAAGTCTGAGGAGAACTGCGGGTGAATCGACGTCATTTTCTGCTGTTAAGCGCGGCATCGCTGTGGGCGGCGGCACGTGCCGGGGCCAGCGATCGCCGGGATGAGGTGCTCAGCTTATGGCCTGCCGAACCGCCGGGGGGCGGCGGGCCATCCGGGGCGCCGCGGCTCTCTGCGCGCGGCGCGCTCACTCATATTGTCCGGCCGCAGCTGGCGGTGTGGCGCCCGGCGCAACCCCGTGGTCATGGCGTACTGATTGCCGCCGGGGGCGGCTACCGGCGCATCGAAATGGCGAAAGAGGCCTGGCCTGCCGCGCGCTGGCTGACGGCACGCGGCTATACCGCCTACGTCCTGAGCTACCGGCTTCCCGGCGAAGGGTGGGGCGCCGGCGCGCTGGCGCCGTTGCAGGACGCCCAGCGGGCGCTGCGGTTGATTCGCGCGCGGGAAGAACAGGTCAGCCTGCTGGGGTTTTCCGCCGGCGGGCATTTGCTGGGTATGGCGGCCTGCCGGGCCGATTTTGCCGCTTATTCGCCGCAGGATGCTCTCGATGACCATCCGGCTCGTGCCGATAAAGCCGCGCTGATTTATCCGATTATTTCGCTGATGTCACCCTATAGCCATACCGCGACGCACCGGATGCTGGCGGGCGCCCATGCCTCGGAAGCGGTTGACCGCGCCTGGTCGGTGCAGACCTACGTCAATTCACAGACACCGCCCTGTTTTCTGGCCCAGGCGGAGGATGATTCGGTGTCCGATCCGCATAACACCCTGATCATGGCCGCCGCCTGCCGACAGCATCAGGTGCCGGTCAGCCTCTATCGCTATGCACGCGGTGGACACGGTTTTGCCATGGGGCGTCCCGGTACGCCGACCGTCGAATGGCCGGAGCATTACGCGCGCTGGCTGAACGGGCGCTAACCCTGATGGCGCAGGCGCGCGATATTTGCTTCATGATGGTGCAAAACCGGCGTGGCATCGGCTATCGGGGTGATTGTTTTTTGCACAATAAAGCGGCGCATTGCGGGGAATTGCACTGGTCTCACGCCCTCTGCTACCTGGCATAATAAATGCTTATCTCTTTGCGGGGTTACCCCAACGTGAGTATAACCGGAGGAGACGGCCATGATAAAAATAACGCTTCCTGACGGGCATTATTATGATGAGATGCTTACCGCGCAGGGACAGCAGCGTCACCACTATAACGCCTGGTGGCAATGGTTTCACAACACCGATCAATTCTCTATCCGGCAAAAGAAAGAGCAGGCGGAGCTGCTTTTTCACCGCATCGGCATCACGTTTAATGTGTATGGGGAAGATGAAGGTACCGAGCGTTTGATTCCATTCGATAGCGTCCCGCGCATCATTCCCGGCGGAGAGTGGAAAAAGATCGATCGCGGTATTCGTCAGCGGGTCAAAGCGCTGAACGCCTTTTTGTACGATATCTACCACGAGCAAAATATCCTGCGCGCGGGCCTCATTCCGGCGGAGCAGGTACTGGCCAATGAACAATATCAGCCCTGCATGCAGGGCATCAATCTGCCCAATAATACCTATGCCCACATTACCGGCGTCGATATGGTGCGCAACAGCGACGGCCAGTATTACGTGCTGGAGGATAACCTGCGTACCCCTTCAGGGGTCTCGTATATGCTGGAAAACCGCAAAATGATGATGCGTCTCTATCCGGAGATGTTTGAAAATCACCATATTGCGCCGGTCGAGCGCTATCCGGGCTACCTGCTGCAAACCCTGCGTGAAAGTTCCCCGGTGGACGATCCCTGCGTGGTGGTGATGACGCCCGGGCGTTTTAACAGCGCCTATTTCGAACACAGCTTCCTCGCCCAGCAGATGGGGGTTGAGCTGGTGGAAAGCGCCGATCTGTTTATTAAATCGGGCGCGGTCTATATGCGCACCACCGAAGGGCCGCGGCGGGTGGATGTGATTTACCGGCGTGTTGATGACGCCTATCTCGACCCGCTGGCATTTCGCGCCGACTCGATGCTCGGCGTGCCCGGCCTGCTGTCGGTGTATCGCGCAGGCGGCGTGGTGCTGGCTAATGCGATTGGTACCGGTGTGGCGGACGATAAGTCGATCTACCCCTTCGTCCCGGAGATGATCCGCTTCTATCTTGGCGAGCAGCCGATACTGAACAATATTCCCACCTGGCAGTGTCGCAAGCCGGAGGATTTGCAGTACGTGCTGGGGAATCTCGAGAGGATGGTGGTCAAAGAAGTTCATGGCGCCGGGGGATACGGCATGCTGGTGGGGCCGCGTTCAACCAAAGAAGAGCGGGAGATGTTTCGCCAGCGTCTGTTGGCCAATCCGGCTAACTATATCGGACAGGAGACTCTGGCGTTGTCCACCTGTCCGACCTTCGTGGAGGGAGGGCTGTCGCCGAGGCATATCGATTTGCGTCCCTTTGTCCTCT
Organism: Klebsiella sp. YJ; assembly: GCF_002108615.1. NCBI lineage: Bacteria > Pseudomonadati > Pseudomonadota > Gammaproteobacteria > Enterobacterales > Enterobacteriaceae > Klebsiella > Klebsiella sp. YJ. The sequence continues at coordinate 54,502 of NZ_MTEG01000001.1, read as the reverse complement.
CCGGCCAGGAGATTCGTCTGGTGCCGGGCGGACTGACGCGGGTGGCGCTCACCGAAGGCTCGCTGGTGGTGAACTCATCGCAGGGCGGGGGCACCAAAGATACCTGGGTGATGGAGGATGGTGAATCATGCTGAGTCGGACTGCGAGTGAACTTTTCTGGATGGCGCGCTACCTGGAGCGCGCGGAAAGCTATGCCCGGGTGCTTGATGTGACGTGGAAGCTGTCGATGATCCCGCGTCACAGCCAGCAGTCGCGGGATCTGGCTCTGCCGCTGAATTTGTCCTTAACCCATGAACTGTTTCAGGCGCGACATGCGCGCTTCACCATGAGCAATTTGCTTAATTTCTTCGCGCTCGACGGCAACAACCCCTGCAGTATTTACAGCTGCGTGGAGATGGCCTGGAACAACGCGCATGCGGTTCGCGGCAGCCTGTCCGCCGAAGTGTGGGAGTGCATCAACGCTACACGTATTGAACTGCGCCAGCTCCGCCAGCGGGGGATTAGCGAACTGGGCACCGATGGTTTTTTCGACTGGGTGAAGGAGCGGGTGCACCTGTTTCGCGGCGCGGTGCTGGGTACGCTGCTGCGCAATGACGCGCTGAGCTTTATCGGTATCGGCACCTTGATTGAACGGGCCTACGCCACCACGCAACTGCTGCTGATCAAGGATCAGCAGCTGAGCAGCGATCCGGATTCGGTACGCGAATACTACCGGCTGGACACCCTGCTTAACGCGGTCAGCGCCCGGGAAGCCTACAACAGTATCTTTCGCCAGCCGGTCACCCGGGAGACGGTGATGGAGCTGCTGATTTTGCGCAACGACGTACCGCGATCCCTGCGAGCCTGTATCTCCGATCTGATTGGTCAGCTGGAGCATATCGCAAACGACCGTTCACACCTGCCGCTGCGCCTGGCGCATCAGCTGAATGTCGATCTGCGCTTCAGCACCCGCGACGATCTGGCGGGCGCCGATTTACAAAGTTACCTCAACGGACTGCTGGCGCGTATTAATGCTCTGTCCGACAGCATCAGACAAACTTATCTGGAGGCGCTATGAAACTGGTCATCGATCACCTGACCCGCTACGGCTACGATGAAGAAGTGAAGTTTTCGACCCAGTACCTGCGCCTGACGCCGCGCAGCACCGGACGGCAAACCATTACCTCCTGGACCCTGACCTTGCCGGAGGGGGCGGCGGTGACGACCACCGACGCATGGGGAAATGTCCTGCATGTATTAACGCTCGACAATCCCCACAAAGAGATTGCCATCCGCGCCAGCGGGATCGTGGATATTGCCGAGGACAGCGAACAGAGCGATGTGGCGGAAGAGGAGCTGCTCTCTCCGCTGGTCTATTTACGCTGTACGCCGCTGACCCGCGCCGACGACAGGATTCGCGAATTTGCCCAGCGCCTGTATCGCCGCGATGAGCCGGAGGAGAGTCTGAATCAACTGATGGCGGACCTGCTGCTGAGAATGCCATACTCACCGGGAGCCACGCAGGTGCAGGACTCTGCCGCAGACGCCTTTGCCAGGGCAAAAGGCGTCTGCCAGGATCATACCCACGTCTTCCTCGCCTGCTGTCGCGCGCTGGAGATCCCGGCGCGCTACGTCAGCGGCTACGTTTACAGCGATAATGCCCAGCATGTCGCAATGCACGCATGGGCAGAGGTGTGGGTGAACGGACGCTGGCAATCTTTTGATATCACCAATAATACCCGTCACCTCAACCAGCATCTGCGGCTGGCGACCGGGCTGGACTATCTGGATGCCTGTCCGGTGCGCGGCACCCGGCTGGGCGGCGGCGGGGAAATAATGTTAACCAACGCTGAAGTGCGCGAGCATTCGCAACAGGCGCAGCAGCAATAAAGGCAGGAACAAAGAACGATGACCTACTGTGTGGCCATGTGTTTAGCGGATGGACTGGTATTTGCCTCCGACTCCCGCACCAATGCGGGAGTGGATCATATCGCGACCTTTAAAAAACTCCATGTGTTTGCCGAGGACGGCGAACGGGTCCTGGTGCTGCAGTCCGCAGGCAACCTGGCCACCACCCAGAGCGTCATAAGCCTGCTGAGTACGCGGATTGCGACTCAGCAGGAGCCTAATCTGCTGCAGGTGAGCTCGCTGTATGACGCGGCGATGCTGATTGGCAAAACGCTGCAGGAGGTGATTCAGCGCGATAGCAGCAATCAGCAGCACTGCGGCAATACCAACTTCAACTGCAACCTGCTGCTGGGCGGGCAGATTGCCGGGGAAACACATCGCCTTTTCCATATTTATCCGGAAGGCAATTTTATTGAAGCCTCGCGCGATACCCCGTACTTCCAGATTGGCGAGAGCAAATACGGCAAACCGATCATCGATCGGGTGTTAAGCCGGGAGACACCGCTGGAACAGGCGATGTGCTGCGCGCTTATCTCGATTGATTCCACGCTGCGCAGCAATCTCTCCGTTGGCCTGCCGCTGGATACGCTGCTGTACCGCAGCGGGAGCCTGAGCAGCGCCGGCCAGCATCGCATCACCGAAAGCGATCCGTACTTCAACACCATTCGCAAGGCGTGGTCGGAAGGATTGCAAAACACGTTCCAGACCTTGCCGCCCTATGCGCCGGGCGGCGATCGCTAAGGCGCGGTCTGCGGTGAGAAATAGCGTCCCGGCGTCATGCCGGTCATGGTGCGGAAAAAGTAGATAAAGGCGCTGTCGCTGGCGAAATCCAGCGCCTGCGCGGTATCGGTAATGCGCTCCCCGGTGGCCAGCAGCTCCACCGCCTTCATCAGGCGCCACTGCTGCCGCCACTGCTGATAAGTCATCCCGGTATCGCGACGGAAAATCCGGCTGATGGTCTTTTCGCTGGCTCCGCAGCGGACCGCCAGCTGCTGCAGCAGCGGCGGCAGGGCGTCGCCGGCGAGCAGCGCCAGACGCTTATCCTGAGGCAGGGCGAGCATCATCGGCTCCTGCGCCGCGCTGCACATTTCCGCCTCGCAAAGCGCGGCGAGGTGCCAGCCGATACCGTTCTGCCAGTCGCTATCCCACGGGCTGGCGGCGATTCGCTCCAGCAGTTCGCGCAGCAGCGGGCCGACGTTGAGGATCGCCGGATGGCGCGGGAGGGCAGGATAGTGGGTCGGATGAAACCAGACCGAGCGATAGTCGACGATGCTTTTCATCTCCGCACGGTGGTCCATGCCGGCCGGTATCCAGGCCGCCCGGGTGGGCGGCAGCAGGCACAGCAGCGCGCCGTTGTTGAGGGTCAGTCGTATGCAGCCCTGACGGGTAAAAAGCAGCTGTCCCATCCGGTGCAGGTGGCTGCCGGAATCATGCTGACCCAGCGCCGAGCACACGCCAATCACTCTGTTATGCAGATCCTCCGGATTAAATAGCGCATTCGCCTCGAGCCAGGCCATGATGTCTGATTTCCGATATAAAAAGTCATTATGTTTATAATGTACGATTCACCGCCCGCCTACAATAGCGCCTCTTAATTGTATCGGAGGTGATGATGTTCGGGCGTTCGGCCATGGTGCTGGTTACCGCATTATTGATGTTTCCGCAGATCGTGGAGACGATTTACAGTCCGGCGCTGACCGATATCAGCCGCTATTTTTCCGTCAGCGCGGTAGAGGCGACGCAGACCCTGTCGGTTTACTTTATCGGCTTCGCCATCGGCGTGCTGTACTGGGGACGATTCAGCGACCGCTATGGCCGGCGTCCGGCGCTGCTGGCGGGCCTCGCGGCCTATGCCCTGGGCTGCGTGCTGGCGCTGGCGGCGCGTGATTTCACGTTACTGCTGGTCGCCAGGATGCTGTCGGCGTTCGGTGCGGCAACGGGATCGGTGGTGAGCCAGACTATCCTTCGCGACCGTTTTAACGGCCGCCAGCTTGCCGCTCTTTTTTCAGTGATGGGCCTCGTGCTGGCGGTCAGCCCGGCGGCAGGCGTCTACCTCGGCGGAGCAATCGTTGCCGGCTGGGGAATGCACGGTGTGTTGACGGCCCTCGCGCTGCTGGCCGCGGTGTTACTGCTACTGTGCTGCTGGCTACTGCCGGAGACTCGCCCGTCGCAGCATGTTCACACCGCATTTTTACCGCTCTTACGCCGGATGGCGACGGATAAGCCGCTGGCGCTGGCGGTCCTGCTGGTGGCGGCCTTCAACGTCAGTCTGTTCAGCTATTACAGCCTGGCGCCGTTCATCTTCGCGCAGCTGCGTCAGGGGAGCGTGATTTTTGGCTACAGCGGCATCGCGTTGGCCGTCGGATCGTTGGCCGGGGCGCTGTTCAATCGCTGGCTGCTGCGCAAAGCCGTCGCGGAAGCGGGAATATTGCTGCTCGCCTGTCTGATACAGCTGATGAGCAGCGTAGCGGTGTTTTGCCTGCCGGATACGCTGCTGTTCCTGCTGCCGATGATCGGCATCACCTTTGCCTACGCCATGGCGATCCCGCTGCTGCTCGGCACGGCGCTGGGCGCATACGGCCACTGTCGGGGAACCGCCGGGGCTATCTTCGGCCTGGCCTATTATGTGCTGATTGGCCTGGGACTGGCGGCAGTGGGATGGGGGCAATCGCTGGGAGGGGCGCTGATCGTGTGCGCCAGCGTCAGCTGCATCGCCGGGCTATGCTACGGCCGCTGTTTGCGCACCGCGCGGGCGGAGGCGACCTGACCCGCCCGCGAGGCTCAGCGCGTGGAAGCCAGCCGTTCGCCGCTGGCGGCGTCGAAAAGATGGATTTTCTCGCGCCGTACCGCCAGCGATAAGGGCTGACGGATAGTCGCTTCGGGACGCCCGGCGACCTGGACATGGAGGGGGAAGCCCTGCCAGTCGAGATGCAGCAGCGTGGACTCGCCGGTGACCTCGACAATATTGACGACCCCCGGCAGTCCTTCGGCGGCAGGCTGAATATCCTGCGGACGCAGACCGACAATCACCGGCGCCTGACCCTGCTGTGCCGCCGCCGGATACCAGCGTTCAGGCAGGGCCAGCCACAGTTCGCCGCACTGCACGCCGGGCTGGCCATCGCGCTGCTGAATCTGCCCCTCCAGCAGATTCATCGGCGGGGAGCCGATAAAGCGCGCCACGAAGGTGTTGCAGGGGCGATCGTAAATCTCCAGCGGCGCCCCCTGCTGCACGATCACGCCATCGCGCATCACCACGATCTGGTCGGCAAGCGTCATGGCTTCAACCTGATCGTGGGTGACGTAAATCATGGTGGTGTTGAAGCGCTGGTGCAGGGATTTGATCTCGGCCCGCAGCTCCATGCGCAGCTGGGCATCGAGGTTGGAGAGCGGCTCATCGAACAGAAAAACCTGCGGATTACGCACCATCGCCCGGCCCATAGCCACGCGCTGACGCTGGCCGCCGGAGAGCGCTCGCGGATAGCGGCCGAGCAGTTTATCGATACCCAGCATACTGGCGATGTGCTGAACCTTGTTTTTCTGTGTCGCCTTGTCGACTTTTTTGACCTGCATATGAAAGGCGAGGTTTTCCGCCACCGTCAGATGGGGGTAGAGCGCGTAGCTCTGAAAAACCATGGCGACATCGCGGTCCGCGGGATCGAGATCGTTGATCGGGCGGTTGTTCATCAATATCGTTCCAGCGGACAGGCTTTCCAGCCCGGCCAGCAGGCGCAGCAGCGTTGACTTTCCGCAGCCGGATGGCCCTACCAGCACCGTAAAGCTGCCGTCCGGAATGGTCAAGTCCAGCGGATGCAGCACCGTCTGTTTACCGTACTGTTTGGCGACGTTTAGCAGTTCAACGCTGGCCATAGTCGACCTCCTCGATATGGTGTTGCAAGGTTCGCCAGTCGGGATAGCGACGTGGGGATGAACCGATCGCGTAAGCGGCCACGGCGTTGCCCCAACTTAACGCCTGTGAGGCCGACTGGCCGTTTAACAAACCGGCAAGAAACCCGGCATTAAAACTGTCTCCGGCGCCGATGGTGTCGATGACCTCAACCGGTTTCACCGGCGCGTGATGCCCCTGTTCCGCCGTCCACCACCAGGCGCCATCGGCGCCGCATTTGACAATGCAGCCGCCCCGGCCGCTGAGACGCGCCGCGAGGGCGCGGGCCGCCGTCGGCAGAGGGTCCTGGTTCGCCAGGCCAAGCGTTTCGACTTCATTGAGCAGCAGCCAGTCGCAATCGCCGAGCCAGCGGTGGGTCGCCTCACGCAGCGCGCTGTCCCAGTTGTGCGGCGGCCAGCCGGTATCGACCGCCACCTGAAAACCGCGGTCGCGCAGGGTCGTCAGCAGCCGCGGATAGTCCGGCAACAGCGCGGTGCATAAGAAGGTGCCGCAGAGCAGCAGAATATCGCCGGGCGTCGCCCTGGCCGGGAGCTGAGTCAGGATGTCGTCGGCGGACAGGCGGGTGATATGCCCATAGTTGCTGAGAAACGAACGCTCTTTGTCGGGATGCGTCACCGCCACCGTCAGCGAGGTCTCGCAGGGATACTGCGGCCAGCGTTCGGCGCTGCCGGGGAACTGTGCCGCCAGCCAGGCGGTAAAGGCGTCGTCGCCCTGGCAGCCGACGGTGCAGTGGGGGAGCTGCATGGCCGCGGCCGCCAGCGCGCAGTTACCCGCTGAACCGCCGGGGCGCAGCGCGCTGTGTTCCAGCATCACCTCGGTGCCGGGAGTCGGCCACTGTGCGAGGGTTCCCATAATTAAATCAATATTGTAATTACCTGCGATATAGAGCACAGGCGCGGTGAGCGTTTGCATAGTTATCCTTTACTTCCACCGTGAGTGAGACCGCTGACCAACGTTTTTTGCAGCCAGATGGCGATAAACAGCGGCGGGACCGAGGCGAGGATGCCGACCGCCGCCACCAGTCCATCGTCGGTGGCGCGCCCGGCGGTGAATCCGGCAATGGTGACCGGCAGCGTCTGGGCGGCAATGTTGCTGGTAAACAGCAGCGCATAGAAAAACTCGTCCCAGGCCAGCAGCCAGCCGAACAGCGCCGACGCCCCCAGCATGGGTTTTGCCAGTGGAAGGGTGATGCGCAGTAGCACCTGCCAGACCCGCAGACCGTCAAGTCGGGCGGCCTGCTCAATATCCTGCGGCAGCGCGTCGAACTGATTTTTCACCATCCAGGTGAGAAACGGCATAATCAGCGAACAGTAGACCAGCACCAGCCCGCTGCGGGTATTCAGCAGCCCGAAATGTTCGAGAATAAAATAGAGCGGCAGCACGAAGGCCACCGGCGGCACCATATAGATGCCGAGCCCGGCGTACAGCCAGCCGTCGCGTCCGAGGTAGCGCGAGAAGCTGAAGGCGGCGGGCACCGCCAGCAGCAGCGACACCAGCGTCGCCCCAGCGGCAACCAGCAGGCTGTTGCGCAGGGCGGGGAGAAACAGCGCGCCGGGCTCACCGGGCTGCAGCGACAGCAGACGGGCGTAGCGGCTGAAGTCCCACTGACGCGGCAGCCACTCCAGCGGCACCCGGGTCAGATCGGCCGCGGCGCTGACGCTCATCAAAAACAGCCACGCCATGGGGGCCAGGATCGACAGCGCCACCAGCAGGGCCGCCAGGTAGCGCAGCAGAATACGCAGTTTACGTTTCATCATGAGTGCTCCGGCGGCGCTGACGCAGCAGCATAAACAGATACAGGGCGATCAGCAGGGCGCACATCAGGGTCATCAGGATGGCGTAGGCCGCGCCGCTGCCCGCCCGCAGGTAGCTAAAGGACTCCTGGTAGACGAAGAAACTCAGCGTGCGGGTACTGTCCAGCGGCCCGCCGCGGGTCATTACGTAGATGATATCGAAGACCTTAAACGCATCGATGGTGCGCAGGACCAGGGCCACGCCGAGCGGGGCGGCGATCGCCGGGAAGGTAATGGCGCGAAAACGCCGCCACGACGAGGCGCCGTCAAGGCGAGCCGCTTCGTATAAATCCTCCGGAATGGATTGCAGCGCGGCCAGCACCAGCAGGGTGACCAGCGGATAGTTCTTCCAGATATCCGCCAGCATCACCGCGTTGAGGGCCGAGTCCGGCGACCCCAGCCAGCTGCGGTAACCGTCGATAATGCCCCATTGACTGAGCAAGGCGTTAATACTGCCGTAGTCCGGGTTGAAGTTGAGCCGCCACATCATCGCGTTAACGATAGTCGGCAGCGCCCAGGGCAAAATGACCAGCACCCGCAGGATATTGCGTCCGACAAATGGCTGATTGAGCAACAGCGCCACCAGCACGCCGATAACCCCTTCAATGGCGACAGAGACCACGGTGAAGTAAAGCGTGCGGGCGAAGGCGGCGCGAAAATCCGGGTCGGTTAACGCATACAGATAGTTATCCAGCCAGAGGTAATTCGTCACATCGCCATTGCCCACCAGCGCGGTGTCGGTAAAGCTCAGCCATAGCGTGCGCGCCAGCGGCCAGGCCGTCAGCAGAAACATCACGATCAGCATGGGTGCCAGAAGCACCCATGCCTGACGCTGCTCGCGTTGTTGCAAACTCAGCATCAAATGTCCTTAACGCAGGCGCGCCGCGCTTTTGTCGACGGCTTGCATCGCGGCATCCGGGGCGGCCTTGCCCTGCAGAACGGCCTGAAGCTGCTGTTGTAAGGCGTTGGAGAGGCGCGAGTAGTCCGCGGTTTCCGGACGCGACAGCATCACGTTCAGCGATTTATCCGCTGCGGCGATCAGGCTCTCCTGACCTTTCGCCACCGCCGGGTCCTGATAGGAGGATTTCCACACCGGCAGGCTCAGCTTCGCATATTTATCCTGCACCGGTTGCGAGGTCAGATAGTGAATATACTGCCACGCCTGTTCCGGATGCTGGCTGGCTTTGGCAATGCCTAACCCCATTGAGCCGTTCACCGCGCCGGGTTTGTCCGGCGTATCGCCAGGGGCCGGCATAATGCCGACATCGCCCGCTACCTTACTTTGTTTCGGGTCGTTGGCCATGTTGTACATATAGGTCCAGTTCAGGGCAAATGCCGCGTCGCCGTTGGAGAAGGCCTTGCGCACATCCTCTTCCAGATATTCACGGGAGGCCGGATTGCTTAACCCGTCATCCAGCGATTGTTTCATCAGCGTAACCGCTTTCAACGACGCCGGAGTGGAAAAGTCCAGTTTGCCGTTCTGATAAAACTGCCCGCCAAACCCGGAGACGAGGGTGGTGTAGTCGCACACCAGCGCTTCTGCCTGCGACCAGCTCCACACCAGCGGGTATTTAACGATACCTTTATCCTTGATGATTTTGGCGTCGTCCAGCACCTGTTGCCAGGTGGTCGGCACCTGCTTGATCCCGGCTTTGTCCAGCATCGCTTTGTTGTAGTAAAGATACTTGGTGTCGAGGATCCACGGCATGCCCAGCGTTTTGCCTTTGTAAACCACGGTATTCATGGCGCCGGGGAAAACCTTCTCCCGTTCGGCGGCGGGAATACGTGCCGAGACATCCTGCAGGAGATCGAAGTGGCTAAATTCGGCAGGCCAGATGGCATCGAAGAGCACCACGTCGTAGCCGTTGCCGCCGGCTCCGCGTGCGGCAACGATTTTGTCATGCAACGCTTCGTAGGGGACGAACTCAAGGTTGATTTTGATATCCGGGTTTTGTTTTTCGAAATCGGCGGTCATGGCGCGAATGTCATTTTCGCTGTACGCCGCCTGGGTCATAAACAGGGCGTTAACCTGGGTGGCCGCCGCCGCACTCCCGCTGATGACCAGCATAGCCAGCAGACCGGCTTTAACCCGAAATGCACTGTAGTCGTTCATGTTGCTCTCCGCGGTACTGAAAAGAGGGATATGATTTATTAAATCAATTTGATTGATTTAATCGGGGCGACAATACGGCCCAAACGTCATTCGTGGCCCTTAGCATAAGCGTAGCAAAGCTTATGCCACCCGAAAGGGGGGAGGAGAATGTCGTTGCGCGAATTGTGACGCTGGCTAGAATTGCAGCATGATGCGACCAGGAAGGGACGGAATGAAAACCTCGGGAACGAACCTTGAACACGCGCGAGTACACAACCGGCGGGTGGTGATTGAGGCCGTGCGTCTGCACGGTACGCTGACCCGGGCGGAGCTGGCGCGAATTACCGCGCTGACGCCGCAAACGGTCTCCAATATTGTCGCCGAGCTACAGCAGATGGGGTTGCTCACCAGCCATGAACCGCGTCGCGCCGCAGGACGCGGTCAGCCGGCGGTGCCGGTGAGCCTCAACCCCGCCAGCGCGTGGTCCATCGGGATCCATCTCGACCATCAAACCTTGATCATCGTGCTGGTGGATCTCACCGGCGAGATCCATTTCCGCCGGCTCATTCTGGTGCAAAAGCCCCAACCTGGTGCCACCTTTGCCCGCATTGCCGAGGTGGTACAGGAGATGAAAGCGCTGCCCGGGCTCGACTGGAGTCGGGTGCTGGGCATTGGCGTAGTGATGCCTGGGCCGTTTGGCGTGGAGGGCATTTCATCGACCGGGCCGACCACTCTCAACGGCTGGGAGGGGGTGGATGTAGCGTCGGAGCTGGAGCGGATAAGCGGTCTGCCGGTCACCCTGGAGAATGACGCCACGGTGGCGGCTATCGGCGAGCGCTTCCACGGGGTGGCGCGCCAGCTGAATTCGTTTGTTTATCTGTATATCGGCACCGGGCTTGGCGCCGGGATCTTCACCGACGGCCATATTTATACCGGCCACGCCCACAACGCCGGAGAGGTCGGGCATATCGTGGTGCAACCGGGAGGGCGCGCCTGTTACTGCGGTAACCAGGGCTGTCTTGAACGCTACGTTTCTCTGCAGGCGGCCTATGAGTTTTGCGGTCTCGACCCCTACCGGGCGCTGCCCGAGGACCTGCTGGCGGTGGAGGCGTCGCTGTTCGATCGCTGGGTGGAGACGGCGTTACCGTCGCTGCGCCAGGCCATTAATTTGCTGGAATGCGTTTTCGATGCGGAAACGGTGGTGGTCGGCGGCATGATGCCCGCGCCGCTGCTGGAGAAAGTGCTGGCCCGCCTGCCGCCGCTGTATCAGTCGGTGCGCGGGCGTTATCTCCCGGCAATGCGGGTGAAAATGGGGATGACGGGCACCGACACCGCCGCCCTCGGCGCTGCCGCACTGCCGATCTTTGATGAGTTTAATCCGCAGTTTCAGGCATTGATGAAGTAGGCCGCCGGCGCAATTCCGCAACGCCCGCACCGTGCGTTGCGGATGAGCCCACGCAAAGGACCGCCGGCGGGGGCTCATCGTTAGCGGACCACACGGTTAAAGGCGTTGATTCACTCTTTCGCCAGCGGCAAGTTGTGGATCTGCAGTACCGCTCTGGCGGCTTCCTGACCCTTTTTGATGAAATGCTGGCTGTAAAAATCGATGAACTCGTCGGCAGGCTGGAAGTTGTGCGGCGTCAGAGAGACGGAGAACATCGGGACTTCGGTGGCCAGCTGGGCCTGCATCAGACCGCTGACCACGGCCTGGGCGACAAAGTCATGGCGATAGATACCGCCATCGACCACCAGCGCGGCGCACACGATGGCATCATAGCGTCCGCTTTTTGCCAGCTTCTGCGCCAGAAGCGGCATTTCAAATGCGCCAGGGACATCCCAACTGTCGAGCGAATAATCAACCTGCTGACGGTCCAGCTCCTGCTGAAAACCGCTCTGCGCCTGGCTGACGATGTCACTGTGCCAGTTAGCTTTGATAAAGGCGACGTTTAACGATGGCATGGCATACTCCTGTAAAATGACCGCATCAGGCGAGTCAAAGAATGTTGATTTTCAGGTCTTATACTCCGCGAGCCGTTTCAGGCCCCCACCGGGCGATGCTCTCATTCGCTCGGTTTACGCGCTTTCACACGGAGCTCAGGTCCTGTCTCATTAGCCAAAAGCGCTGGCGCATTCAGCAGCGTTCGGACGGGATCCGGTCGTTAACATTATACTGTTATGTCAAGAGACGATAGCCGTTTTTATCCGCCGCACGCTGTGGAATACCTGTTCTCGGCCTGCGGGCGGCGCGGGCGTCTCATGGGGGCCGGGGGCGCTATCCCGCCGGGCAGAAAAGTGCGCGCATCATCATTTTCTGGCAAAGCTAAGTGATTTAAATACTTTGTTATTTTCCGCGTTTTCTCTCATCTTCTGGAGGCAAAAAGTTACGCGGAGAGAGTACCGGTAGTGATGACACAGCACTCGTCGAAGTATCTGCATCAGCAGCAGCGCGATCTGATTCGCCAGCTTTCCCGCCGCTGGCTGTGGCGCAGCGAATTACCCACCTGGCTATTAATTATTGCGGTCTACAGCGGCTGGTTTATGACCCTGATCTACTGGCAGACGCTGGGGCTTTTCCCGGCGACCGTGCTGCTCATCTGGTTTACCGCCTGGTATATGTCGTTGCAGCATGAGCTGATCCACGGCCACCCGACGCCCTGGCGGTGGTGTAATCAGCTGCTGGGCACGCTACCGCTGGCGGTGTGGTATCCCTACGGGCTTTATCGCGATTCGCATCTGGCGCACCACAATAACGACCGGCTGACGTTGCCGGTGGATGACCCCGAATCCTACTATTTTAGCGCCGAAAGCTGGCGCCGTTTCTCGCCCTGGCAGCGTAAAGTGATCCATCTGCGCAATACGTTTTTCGGCCGTCTGCTGCTGGCCCCGCTGCTGGATATTGTGCAAACGCTCGCCAGCGCGGTGAACGCCTTTCGCTATCGCCAGGGGAAAGCGATGATCATGTGGCTGGTTCACGGCGGATTGCTGGCCGCACTCCTGACGTGGATGGCACGCTGTGATTTTTCGCCGCTCTATTTCGTGGTGGTCATCAGCTACCCGGCGCTGGCGCTGACCAAAATTCGCTCCTTCCTCGAGCATCGGGCCGCTGACGACCCGCTGGCGCGCTCGGTCATCAATGAGGCCGGGCTGCTGTGGCGGCTGCTGTTTCTGAACCTGAACTACCACTCCGTGCATCATGATCTGCCCGGCGTACCGTGGTACGGTCTGAGAAAACTCTATCTGCTGGAGCGGGAGCGCTACCAGCAGCGTAATCACGGGTTCGTGGTGCGCGGCTATGGTGAGTGGCTGCGCGCCTTTTTCTTCAGCGCGGTGGCGGTGAACGCCCATCCGGGGATCGGGAAAGCCTCCCGGGCAGGAGAGCAGGCGGGAGAAAGTGATGAGTCATAGCGTGAATTTGCCGATGTACGCGCTTCACCCGCCGGAGAACCAGGCGTTAGAAGCCGCGGTGCGGGAGCTGTTGCTCGCCCGAGGCATTGCCGTGAGTTCACCATCGTCGCCGCCGACGGACTTACTTTCGCACTGGCGTCAGCCGGATCTGCTGCTGAGCCAGACCTGCGGCTACCCGCTGGCGACGCTGCTGCCGGAGGTTCAGACGGTGGGCTGTTTTCACTATTCGGCGCCCGGCTGTGCAGGGATTGATTACCGCAGCCTGCTGGTGGCCCGTAAGGCGGATAACGCGCGGTCGCTCGCCGATTTCCGTGGGCGGCGGGCGATCTGCAATTCGCCCGATTCGCAGTCAGGTTATAACGTCTTACTGAAAATGGTGGCTCCGCTCGCCCACGAGGGGCGCTTTTTTTCCGGGGTCAATTTCAGCGGCAGCCACCGACAGTCGCTGCTCGGCTTACAGCAGGGGGCGGGCGATATTGCCGCCATCGACTGCGTTAGCTGGGCGCTGCTGGCGCGCCATGAACCTGCGGTACTGGAGGGGTTGTGTGTTATCGGCCAGACGCCGTCGGCGCCAGGGCTGCCGCTGATTACCGGGCCGCAAACGACAGCGCAAACCCTGGCCGGTTTGCGATCGGCGCTGCGGCAGTTGGTCAGCGATGCGCAATATCGGGAGCGCTGCGACGCGCAGTTTATCTGCGGTTTCAGCCCGGTGACCCGGGAGCCCTATTCCAGACTGCTGGCGTGGCGCGAAGAGGCGCGACAACTGGGCGTGACGCAACTTTGACAGACCGGAGAAGGTTGACCTCCTCCGGTCAAGGCGTCGCGTAGGTTGCCGCCTGCTAGCGGGCAAAGCGGTTATCGGCCTTCGGCAAGCCCAGTTTTTCCCGCAGCGTACCCGGCGGATAGCTCTTTTTCATGGCACCGCTGCGCTGAAGAATCGGCACCACCTGCTCGACAAAACGGTCAAAATCGCCAGGCAATAGCGGGAACATCAAGTTAAATCCATCGGCAGCGCCGGCGCGCCAGATCTCGATAAGCCCGTTGGCGACCTCTTCTGCACTGCCAATCAGCAGCCAGCTATCGGAGCTTTGCAGCAGTAAGCGCCCCAGTTCCAGTATGGTCAGCGCCGGGTCGTAGTCGCGGATCAGCCGCAGCGCGGTGCGAATGCCGTCAAACGTCTCTTCATCCGGCAGCGGCGGCAGCGGTTGGTCGACAGCGCAGGTCGAGAGGTCCATACGCAGGTAGGAAGAGAGCAGGTCGATGGCCATTCGATCGCTCATCAACCGGTTGTTGAGCTGCTGACGGGCCTCTTTTTCGCCACTGGAGTTCACCACCACCGGCAGCACGCCGGCGATGATTTTGAAGTGTGCCGGGTCGCGTCCCTTCGCCAGCAGCCGCTGGTTCATCTCCTGGCGATAGCGCAGCCCCTCTGCAACGGATTTAATAAACACGAAGTGCATATCTGACCAGGTTGCCGCCAGCTCTTTCCCTGCCTCCGACGATCCGGCCTGTACCAGCAGCGGATGGCCCTGCGGCGGGCGCGGCACGTTCAGCGGTCCGCGAACGTTAAAGAATTCGCCGTGATGGTCGAGGTGATGGACTTTCTGTTTGTCGGCAAACAGACCGCTCGCTTTGTCGTACAGGACGGCATCCTCTTCCCAGGAGTCCCAAAGCCGGGTGACGACATCAATAAATTCACCGGCGCGCTGATAGCGGTTGTCGTGCCGGGGCAGCTGCCGGAGACCGAAATTGGCCGCCTCTTCCTCCAGCCACGAGGTGACGATATTCCAGCTTGCCCGGCCATTACTCAGGAAATCGAGCGAGGCAAAGTAGCGTGCAAGGTTGTAGGGTTCGTTATACGACGTCGACGCCGTCCCCATCAGGCCAATATGCTCGGTGACGGCCGCCAGCGCGGCGAGCAGGGTGATGGGTTCCAGCCGGGCGTTGGCGTAGTGGGTCAGACCGCTGGGCACCGTATCCCAGATAGCAATATGATCGGCAATAAAAATGGCATCAAGCGTGGCCGCCTCGGCTTTCCTGGCCAGTTCGGCATAATAACTAAGGGTAAAAATTTCTTTTCCCGGCGCCTGCGGGTGACGCCAGGAGAAGCGATAATCGCCCTGGGGATTGAAGAAGAACAGATTCAGAATCATCGGGTTTTTAGACATCGTCGCGCTCATTTGGCTGATGGCCACTCCCTGGCCGGATGATTAAGGGGTCGTCAGGTTGGCATTAACCCATTGTTCGGCCACGGCCGCCGGGTCCTTATGCTGAAGATCCACCTGCTGGTTCAGCGCAATCAGCGCCGCATTGTCGAGTCTGGCGGAGACCGCATTGAGCACGCTGCTGACGTTCGCCGACAGGCTGGCTTTGCGCACCAGCGGCACGACGTTCTGGCTGGGTTGTTCGTGCTTATCGTCGGCTAAGACCACCCAATCCTCTTTGGCCAGATTGCCCTGGGTAGAGACCACCGTGGCGACGTCGATTTTGCCGGAGTTCAGCGCCAGACGAGTCAGCGGCCCGCCCATATCCAGCGATTTCACCGCCTTAAACTCAAGTCCGTAGACGCGCTTGAGCCCCGGTAAGCCGAGCGCGCGCACCGCCAGCTCCGGCGGCCCGCCGATGGTCAGTTGATGGGCGATAGGCTGAAGATCGGACAGTTTCGTCAACTGGTATTTCTTTGCCGTGTCCGCGCGTACCGCCCAGGCGGTAATCGACGTGGCCGGGGAGGGGTCAAGCAGCGTGAAATCGGCGGGCAATACTTTCGCCAGCTCGGCGCTCACGTCGCTCTGGCGCGTAGCCAGGGTTTTCCCGTCATAATAGTTAAGCAGGGCGCCAAGATATTCCGGCACAATATCGATCTCGCCGCTCTTTAGCGCCGGCAGAATAATCTCGCGGTTGCCGAGATTAAGCCGGGTTTTGACCTCGATATTCTTTTTCTTTAGCGCGCTGGCGTAAATATTGGCGAGAATAGAGCTCTCCGTAAAATTGGCTCCGCCGATAGTTACGCTTTCTGCCAGCACACTAAAACTCAAGCTGAATAATCCGGCGGCGAGGAGAGATAAACGGAACCGTCGGGCGTTAACAGGGAACCCCAATATATGCTTCATAGTGCCTCTTTATATGCAGATGATTTATGGTTGTTGTTTAATACTCTGGTGCGATGGCGGTATGACTCCATTTCCGGCTACAGCAGCTGAACAGCAGTTCACTGCCGATAGCCAGTAGCGAGACTACCAGCGACCCGGCAATAACCTGTGGAATATCGCGCTGACCAAGACCGTCGATCAGGAAGCGCCCCAGACCGCCCAGGCCGGCGTAGGCGGCGACCACGGCGGTGGCGATCAGCTGTACCAGCGCGGTGCGCAGTCCGGCGATAATCAGCGGCGCCGCCAGCGGGATACGCAGTTGCCACAGGCTTTGCCATGGCGTCATTCCCAGCGCGGTGGCGGCGTCGCAAAGCGGGCGATCGGCATGATAAATACCGACCCAGGTATTGGTCAGCACGGGGGGGATCGACATGGCCACCAGCGCGGCAAAAACCGGCACGTCATTAAAACCAAATAAAATAATGCATAGCAAAATAAGCCCTAATGAGGGAATGGCGCGGCCAATATTAAACAGATTAATAATAAGGAAGGCGCCTTTCCGCCAGTAGCCGAGGGCAATACCCAGCGGCAAAGCGATGGCCGATGAGCAAGCGATGCTGATCAGCACATAATAAATATGCTCGCGCAGGCGCAGTAAAATACCCGCATCGCCGAACCAGTGTTCGGGTTGTGAAAACCAGCGGACGGTGGCCAGTAATATATCCATTAGCGTGCCCAGGGCGTAAGCCAATAGCCAACGTGGGCGATCAGCGAGTCCAGTAAAAACGACAGCACGAGGCTTAATGCCAGGCTGACAATAATGGGAGTGAGAAAATCCTGGTTAAAGCCCGCCAGCAGCAATTGCCCCAGACCGCCCTGGCCAATCAGCGCGGTGACGGTGACCAGCCCCACCAGCGTTACGGAGGCAATCCGCAGACCGGCAAACAGAGAGGGCACCAGCAGAGGTAACTCAATATCCATAAACCGGTAGTGGCGCGTGTAGCCGAGCGCGCGCGCCGACTCCAGCACGGCGGCGGGCAGTTTTTCGATTCCGGCGATAACGTTACGCAGCAGGATCAACAGTGAATAGATGGTTAAGCCGATGACCGAGGTCGTCAGCGACAGGCCGGTAAAGGGCAGTAACAGAATAAATAACGCCAGCGACGGGATAGTAAAGATGACCCCGCAAAGATAAATCAAAGGCTGAGCGGTGGCGGGCCAGCGTAGCGTTACGACCAGCAGCGCGCCCGTTAACAGCGTGCCAAAAAACAGCGAGATGCAGACCAGCTGCGTATGTTGCCACAGCAGTTCGCCAATCAGGATTTTGTTGTCAACCATCCACTGCCAGTCAATCATAGCGGCGAATTTCCACGTGGCCATCCAGCACATGCTGGAGCAGGGCATGAGAAATGGTGCCCTGATATTGACCATTGCTGTCCACGTGCACCAGCACGCCCCCCGGCGCATCCAGCAGCGCGCTATAGGCAAAACGCAGCGTATTCAGGGCCTGCAGCGGCTGAACAATCGGCAGCGTGACGCGTTTATCCGGGTCGAACCAGTGGACGGGACGGCGTTCTTTATCCAGCACCAGCCGCAGCGGGCTGGTGACCGTCGGATGCGCGGTGGCTATCGGGGATAAACCTTCGTCAACCAGCGTGACATCATGTCGCGGTAGCTGGCCGACCTGAATCATCCCCAGCCGTTTCAGGTTGGGTTCGGGACCGATAAAGCGTTGGACAAACTCGCTCGCCGGGTGCGCCAGAATCCGGTCCGGCGTATCACACTGCGCCAGCACGCCCCCCTCCTGGAAGATGGCGATCTTATCTCCCAGCCGTATGGCCTCATTGATGTCATGCGTCACCAGCACGATGGTCTTATGCAGGCGCTGCTGAATAAGCAATAGCTCATCCTGCAGACGCTCGCGGACCACCGGGTCAATGGCGGCGAAGGGTTCGTCCATCAGCAGAATCGGCGGATCGGCGGCTAACGCCCGGGCAATGGCGACGCGTCCCTGCTGCCCGCCGGAGAGCTGATGCGGGTAGCGCGCCAGCAGATGACGGTCTAGCGACATTAAGTCCACCAGTTCATCGATGCGGGCGCGAATTTGCGCTTTACGCCAGCCCAGCAGGCGAGGGACCGTGGCGATATTTTGCGCCACGGTACGATGGGGAAACAGCGCGGCGCTTTGCATGACAAAGCCAATTTTACGCCGCACCTGAATGATATCGGCCTGCGCGATGTTAACGCCCTGGACATAAACGCTGCCGGCGTCCGGTTTATCGAGTTGATTAATCATGCGCAGGATTGTGGTTTTGCCGCATCCGCTGGGGCCGACAAACGTGCAGAATTCACCGTTATTAATCATCAGGTTAAGGCCGCGTATTGCCGCATGCGCGCTGCCGGGATAGGTCTTGTGAATGTTTTCTAATCTGATCATGGGGAATTGTAGCACTCTGAATTTATTGAGAATTTATGGCTTTTACGGCGGCACGAATAAAATACAAATTACAGAGCGGCTATGGGGAGGGCAAATACGTTATTCGCAATTGCATAGTTGGAATCTGTTCAATTCTGTCCCACCAGAACGCAGTTTTTATCTGGCCCGGCCGCACAGGGCGCGTTTTTGTTCTGCAGGCGTGGCGAAAACGACGATTCTGCTGCCGTTTGGCGCGATGAAAGGGGGAGGCGCAGAATATTGATTTCAGAATTTGTGATGTATGGCACAAACGTCTATGGATGAAAGTTTTTGTCGTATGAAAAGTTACATTTGATTTTAATCAAGAAATTACGTGCTAAAAATTATGAAAAATGCAGAGTTAAAATTGTATGCAAAATGCTAATGCGTTGTGTCTGTTATTTTGCGCAATAATGAATGAAAGATACTTTTACAAACAACCAGGGGCGAAAAGTGTGACCCCATACGATTTTTAAAAAAAGAAAAACCTGATTTCTCATTATATTTTATTTTTTACACTAACAGTTGCATAACAATATCGCTGAATAATTGCACGCTGAAGGTTGAAATATCATGTTTAACTTCTTTCAAAATAGCTCAAAAATTAACCTTTGTTATCCCCATAAAATATTGTTATCCCCGCATCTTTTTTTGACGAAAATCATGCAAAAAATCGACATTTAATTACTAATGCATTGATATTGTTGTATTTATTTCTGTGTGGATTGGTCAGGGAAATATCTGTCAGAGGTGTTTGTGAGTGGTCTCACATAACCCTGCGATCGCCATTTGGTACACTTCACCGCGTCGAAAAGATAATTAAAGCAGGTTGATATGAATACGATTCCTCTGCCAAAAACACAGCACCTGGTCGTTTTCCAGGAAGTTATCAGAAGCGGTTCCATCGGCTCGGCAGCAAAAGAATTAGGATTAACTCAGCCCGTAGTGAGTAAGATCATTAATGACATTGAGGCATATTTTGGCACGGAGCTGGTGGTGCGTAAAAATACCGGCGTCACCTTGACCAATACCGGTCAGGTGCTGCTGTCCTGGTCGGAATCCATTACCCGTGAAATGAAAAATATGGTCAATGAAATGCACAGCATGACCTGTAACACGGTCGTCGACGTCTCGTTCGGTTTTCCGTCGCTGATTGGCTTCACCTTTATGTCTGACATGATTCACAAGTTCAAGAAAGTGTTTCCTAAAGCCCAGGTATCGATGTACGAAGCGCAGCTCTCCTCGTTCCTGCCGGCCATTCGCGACGGGCGGCTTGATTTCGCCATTGGCACGCTGAGTGATGAAATGAAGCTCCACGATCTGCACGTGGAGCCGCTGTTTGAATCGGAGTTTGTGCTGGTGGCCAGCAAGTCACGAACATGCACCGGCACCACCACGCTGGCGTCGTTGCAGAACGAACAGTGGGTGTTGCCGCAAACCAACATGGGTTACTACAGTGAACTCCTCACCACGCTACAGCGCAGCGGCATCAACAGTGAAAACATCGTTAAAACCGACTCCGTCGTCACAATTTATAATCTTGTTCTCAATGCTGATTTCCTGACAGTTATTCCTTGCGATATGACGACGCCCTTTGGCTCCAACCAGTTTATTACCATCCCGATTACCGAAGCCTTACCCGTTGCCCGCTATGCGGCAATTTGGTCAAAGAATTACCGCATTAAAAATGCCGCCTCGGTATTGGTGGAATTAGCAAAAGAATATTCAGCATCTGGCGGTTGCAGAAAAAGACAATTAATTGAAGTTGATTAGTTAAACAGATTTATTCTTGGTTATAAATTCATATCATCGCGCTGATTATCAGCCGGTGGTACCGGCTAACTATACCCTGAATAATTCAAATCGTAGCGTTGGCGGGAACATAATCCTGCCGGGATAAATACGCTTTGAAACATGACGGGATTATTATTTGATATCCAGTTAAGAGGCTATAATGCACATTACATACGATCTCCCGGTTGCCATTGACGATATCCTCGAAGCAAAGAAAAGACTGGCAGGAAAGATTTATAAAACAGGCATGCCGCGCTCTAATTATTTTAGCGAGCGCTGTAAAGGTGAAATATTCCTCAAGTTTGAGAATATGCAACGCACCGGGTCGTTTAAAATCCGCGGCGCCTTTAACAAACTCAGTTCACTCAGCGAAGCTGAAAAGCGTAAGGGCGTGGTGGCATGTTCCGCCGGCAACCATGCGCAAGGGGTTTCGCTCTCCTGCGCCATGCTGGGAATCGACGGCAAAGTGGTGATGCCAAAAGGAGCGCCGAAATCCAAGGTCGCCGCCACCTGTGATTATTCGGCGGAGGTGATCCTCCACGGTGACAACTTCAATGACACCATCGCTAAAGTCAGCGAAATTGTCGAAATGGAAGGTCGCATATTTATTCCTCCGTATGACGATGCCAAAGTTATTGCCGGGCAGGGGACCATTGGTCTGGAAATCATGGAAGATCTTTATGATGTCGATAATGTGATTGTGCCCATCGGCGGCGGTGGTCTGATTGCCGGGATCGCGGTAGCGATTAAATCGATTAACCCGACAATTCGAATTATTGGCGTGCAATCAGAAAATGTCCACGGTATGGCCGCATCTTATTACGCCGGCGCGATTACCAGTCACCGAACGACCGGCACCCTGGCCGATGGCTGCGATGTTTCACGTCCGGGAAATCTCACTTACGAAATCGTTCGCGAACTCGTCGATGATATTGTTCTGGTTAGTGAAGATGAAATCCGTAATAGCATGATCGCATTAATTCAGCGCAATAAAGTTATTACTGAAGGCGCCGGGGCGTTAGCCTGCGCCGCATTATTAAGCGGGAAGTTAGATAGCTATATTCAGAACCGGAAAACCGTCAGCATTATTTCTGGTGGCAATATCGATCTTTCTCGCGTTTCGCAAATTACTGGTTTAGTTGACGCTTAATCTTATGTTGAGGACAGGATATGAGTACTACTGATAGCATTGTATCCAGCGAGACAAGACAGTCATCCTGGCGTAAATCGGACACCACGTGGACCCTGGGATTATTTGGTACGGCCATCGGCGCCGGGGTGCTCTTTTTCCCCATTCGCGCCGGATTTGGCGGTTTAATCCCGATTCTTTTAATGCTGGTTTTAGCCTATCCGATCGCCTTTTATTGCCACCGGGCGCTGGCCCGGCTCTGTCTGTCCGGTTCGAATGCCTCCGGTAACATCACCGAGACGGTGGAAGAGCATTTCGGGAAAACGGGTGGCGTGGTCATCACGCTCCTCTACTTCTTCGCCATTTGCCCGCTGCTGTGGATTTACGGCGTCACCATTACCAACACCTTTATGACCTTCTGGGAAAACCAGCTGCAGATGCCGGCGCTGAACCGCGGCTTTGTGGCGCTGTTCCTGCTGCTGCTGATGGCGTTTGTCATCTGGTTCGGTAAGGATCTGATGGTTAAAGTGATGAGCTTCCTGGTCTTTCCGTTCATCGCCAGCCTGGTGCTGATTTCCCTGTCGCTGATTCCCTACTGGAACTCTGCGGTTATCGATCAGGTGAACCTCAGTGATATCGCCTTAACCGGGCACGATGGCATCCTCGTGACCGTGTGGCTGGGGATTTCTATCATGGTTTTCTCCTTTAACTTTTCGCCGATTGTCTCCTCGTTTGTGGTCTCTAAGCGGGAAGAGTATGAAAAGGATTACGGCCGCGATTTTACCGAGCGCAAATGTTCGCAGATTATCTCCCGCGCCAGTATGTTGATGGTAGCGGTGGTGATGTTCTTCGCCTTCAGCTGCCTGTTCACGCTATCGCCGGAAAACATGGCGGATGCGAAAGCGCAGAACATTCCGGTGCTCTCTTACCTGGCGAACCACTTTGCCTCCATGTCCGGCAGCAAATCGACCTTTGCAACGGTACTGGAGTACGGCGCATCGATTATCGCCCTGGTGGCTATTTTCAAATCGTTCTTCGGCCACTATCTCGGTACCCTCGAAGGGCTGAACGGACTGGTTCTCAAGTTCGGCTATAAAGGTGATAAAACCAAAGTTTCTACCCGCAAGCTCAACACCATCAGCATGGTCTTTATTATGGGTTCCACCTGGGTGGTGGCGTATGCCAACCCAAATATCCTCGACCTGATTGAAGCGATGGGCGCGCCAATTATTGCCTCACTATTGTGTCTGTTACCGATGTATGCCATCCGTAAAGCGCCGTCGCTGGCGAAATATCGCGGCCGGCTGGATAACGTGTTCGTCACCGCGGTGGGTTTACTGACCATTCTGAATATCGTCTACAAACTGTTTTAATTCAGCTCAGGATCAACGGAGTGATGAAATGAATGAATTCCCGGTAGTACTGGTCATTAACTGTGGATCGTCTTCTATTAAATTTTCAGTCCTTGATGCAAGCAGCTGTGATGTTTTAATGGCGGGAATTGCCGACGGGATTAATTCTGAAAACGCTTTTTTATCTATCAACGACGGAGAGCCAGTTAAGCTGGCTCAGCGTAACTACGAGGGCGCCTTAAAGGCCATTGCCTTTGAACTGGAAAAACGGTCGTTAATCGACAGCGTGGCCTTAATTGGCCACCGTATTGCCCACGGCGGAAATATATTTACGCAGTCCGTGGTGATTACCGAGGAGGTGATTGACAATATCCGTCGGGTGTCGCCATTAGCGCCGTTGCATAATTACGCCAATCTTAGCGGCATTGCCTCAGCGCAACAGCTCTTTCCGGGGGTCAGGCAGGTGGCGGTGTTTGATACCAGCTTCCACCAGACGCTGGCGCCAGAGGCCTATCTCTATGGGCTGCCGTGGAAGTATTTTGAGGAGCTCGGCGTGCGCCGCTACGGTTTTCACGGCACCTCGCATCGCTATGTCGCTCAGCGGGCGCAGACCTTGCTGGCGCTGCCGGAAGCGGATTCCGGGTTGGTTATCGCCCACTTGGGCAACGGTGCCTCTATCTGCGCCGTGCGCAACGGGCAGAGCGTGGATACCTCAATGGGGATGACGCCGCTGGAAGGTCTCATGATGGGCACCCGCTGTGGCGATGTCGACTTCGGCGCCATGGCATGGATCGCCTGCGAAACCAACCAGACCCTCAGCGACCTTGAGCGGGTGGTGAACAAGGAGTCCGGGCTGCTTGGCATTTCCGGCCTCTCGTCCGATCTGCGGGTGCTGGAGAAGGCCTGGCACGCCGGTCATGAGCGCGCCCGGCTGGCGATTAAAACCTTTGTCCATCGGATTGCCCGCCATATTGCCGGTCATGCCGCATCGCTACATCGTCTCGACGGAATTATTTTTACCGGCGGTATCGGTGAGAACTCGTTATTAATTCGTCGCCTGGTGATTGAACATCTGGCGGTACTGGGGGTCACCCTCGATCCTGACATGAATAGCCTGCCCAATTCCCACGGCGAAAGAATTATTTCCACCGACTCCGCCCGGGTTATTTGCGCGGTTATCCCGACCAATGAAGAGAAAATGATTGCCCTCGATGCGATTCACTTAGGGAAAATTAACGCACAAGTGGAATTTGCATAATTTATTTTTTTTGTCCTGCAGAGAGACTATTTTTCATGAAGGTAGATATCGATACCAGCGATATGCTGTATGCCGAAGCGTGGCAAGGTTTTAAAGGGACGGACTGGCAAGCAGAAATTAATGTCCGTGATTTTATTCAGCACAACTATACGCCATATGAAGGGGACGAATCCTTTCTTGCCGAGGCCACGCCGGCAACCACCGCACTGTGGGAAAAAGTGATGGCGGGAATACATATTGAAAATGCGACCCACGCCCCGGTCGATTTCGATACCAATATAGCCACCTCGATTACCGCGCATGCTGCCGGTTATATTGAACAGGAACTGGAAAAGATCGTTGGGCTGCAAACGGAGCAACCGCTGAAGCGCGCGCTGCATCCGTTCGGCGGCATCAACATGATCAAAAGTTCTTTCGATGCCTACGGTCGTGAAATGGATCCGCACTTTGAATATCTGTTTACCGACGTGCGCAAAACGCACAATCAGGGGGTGTTCGATGCCTATTCGCCGGATATGCTGCGCTGTCGCAAATCCGGCGTGCTGACCGGGCTGCCGGACGGCTACGGCCGCGGGCGCATTATCGGCGACTATCGCCGCGTGGCGCTGTACGGTATTCGTTACCTGGTGCGCGAACGCGAGCTGCAGTTTGCCGATCTGCAGTCCAGCCTGGAGTACGGGCAGAATCTGGAAGCGACGATTCGCCTGCGCGAAGAGCTGGCAGAACACCGCCGCGCGCTGCTGCAAATGCAGGAGATGGCGGCGAAGTACGGCTGCGATATCTCTCGCCCGGCGTGCAATGCCCAGGAAGCGGTACAGTGGGTCTATTTTGCCTATCTGGCGGCGGTCAAATCGCAAAACGGCGGCGCCATGTCGCTGGGCCGCACCGCCACTTTCCTCGATATCTACATTGAGCGCGACTTCAACAGCGGGCGCTTAACCGAGCAGCAGGCTCAGGAGCTGATCGACCACTTCATCATGAAGATCCGCATGGTGCGTTTCCTGCGCACGCCGGAATTCGACACGCTCTTCTCCGGCGACCCTATCTGGGCGACCGAAGTGATCGGTGGCATGGGGCTGGACGGGCGGACGCTGGTGACCAAAAACGCCTATCGCTATCTGCATACGCTGCATACCATGGGACCAGCCCCGGAACCAAACCTCACCGTACTCTGGTCAGAAGCGTTGCCGATCGCCTTCAAAAAATATGCGGCTCAGGTTTCCATCGTCACCTCCTCATTACAGTATGAAAACGATGACTTAATGCGGGTCGATTTTAACAGCGACGACTACGCCATTGCCTGCTGCGTCAGTCCGATGATTATCGGCAAGCAGATGCAGTTCTTCGGCGCGCGCGCCAATCTGGCGAAAACCCTGCTGTACGCGATTAACGGCGGCGTGGATGAGAAGCTGAAAATTCAGGTCGGGCCGAAAACGGCGCCGCTGATGGATGAGGTGCTCGACTATGACACGGTGATGAACAGCCTCGATCACTTTATGGACTGGCTGGCGGTGCAGTACATCAGCGCGCTCAACATCATCCACTATATGCACGACAAGTACAGCTATGAAGCTTCGCTGATGGCGCTGCATGACCGCGACGTGTATCGCACCATGGCCTGCGGCATCGCCGGGCTGTCGGTGGCGACCGATTCGTTGTCGGCTATCAAGTACGCGAAGGTAAAACCGGTCCGCGACCATACCGGGCTGGCGGTTGATTTTGTCATCGAAGGCGACTATCCGCAGTATGGCAACAACGATCAGCGGGTTGACAGTATCGCCTGCGATCTGGTCGAACGCTTTATGAAGAAGATTAAAGTGCTGCCGACCTACCGCAACGCTGTCCCAACCCAGTCGATTCTGACCATCACCTCCAACGTGGTCTATGGGCAGAAAACGGGCAATACCCCGGACGGTCGCCGGGCCGGTACGCCGTTCGCGCCGGGGGCGAACCCGATGCACGGTCGCGATCGCAAAGGGGCGGTGGCGTCATTAACCTCCGTCGCTAAGCTGCCGTTCACCTACGCCAAAGACGGTATCTCCTACACCTTCTCTATTGTCCCCGCCGCGCTGGGCAAAGAGGAAACCACGCGCAAAACCAACCTGGTGGGGCTGCTGGACGGCTACTTCCACCACGAAGCGCACGTTGAGGGCGGACAGCACCTGAACGTCAACGTCATGAACCGGGATATGCTGCTCGATGCCATCGAACACCCGGAAAACTACCCGAACCTGACGATTCGCGTCTCCGGTTACGCCGTGCGCTTCAATGCGCTGACCCGCGAACAGCAGCAGGACGTCATTTCACGCACCTTTACCCAGGCGCTGTAGCGCCGGAGGAACGATGAGAAAGATAATTGCAACCCCACACGCGCCGGGGGCCATTGGCCCCTATGTTCAGGGCGTCGACCTCGGCTATCAGGTCATGACATCGGGACAGATTCCGGTCTGCCCGCAGACGGGAAAGATTGCCGACAGCGTGGCCGATCAGGCGCGTCAAAGTCTGGAAAACGTTAAGGCGATCGTGACGGCGGCGGGGCTGGAGGTGGGCAGCATCGTGAAGACCACCGTATTTATTACCGATCTCAATGACTTTGCCACCATCAATCAGGTCTATCAGCACTTCTTTGATGAGCATCAGGCGACCTACCCGACGCGCAGCTGCGTGCAGGTTGCCCGCCTGCCAAAGGATGTGAAGCTGGAAATTGAAGCCATCGCGGTACGCGACCTCTGAGGCAACGGCGGCGGGGCGAACCTGTTTTTGCCCTGCCGTCCAATTCCTGTGACTTCTGTTCTCCACGCAACGGCAACCCGAGGATGGGGATATGATTAGCGCATTCGATATTTTTAAACCCGGCATTGGTCCTTCCAGTTCGCACACCGTAGGGCCGATGAATGCCGGAAAACGTTTTATCGACCAGCTGGTGAGCATGGGCGACATCGCCCCTATCACGCGCATCGTGGTCGACCTGTATGGTTCTCTGTCGCTGACCGGTAAAGGTCATGCCACCGATGTCGCGATTGTTATGGGACTGGCGGGAAACAGCCCGCAAAATGTCGATATTGACGGCATGCCGGCATTTATTCAGCAGGTGATGCACAGCGGGCGCCTGCCGATCGCCAACGGCGTGCGGAGCGTAGACTTTCAGATGGCGGACGACATCGTGTTTCACCCGCAAACCCTCCCGTATCACGAAAACGGGATGCGTATAACCGCCTGGAGTGGCGCACAGGCGTGGGCGAGTCAGACCTACTATTCGATCGGCGGCGGTTTTATCGTCGAAGAGGGAGCCTACGGGGGGACGCCGGATGCCGAGGTTGCGGTGCCCTATGATTTTCGTTCCGCCAGCGAACTGCTGCGGCTTTGCGAACGCAACGGCCTGTCGGTCTCCGGACTGATGAGGCAAAACGAGCTGGCGCTGCGCAGTCAGGCGGAGATTGACGCTGGTTTTATGCGCATCTACGCGGTGATGCGCGACGGTATCGAGCGCGGAATGAACACCGAAGGGGTGTTGCCCGGCCCGCTGAATGTTCCGCGTCGCGCGGCGGCGTTAAGGCGGCGGCTGGTTTCCAGCGATAGCCTCTCCAGCGACCCGATGAACGTCATTGACTGGATCAATATGTTCGCCCTGGCGGTCAGTGAAGAGAATGCCGCCGGCGGGCGAGTGGTGACGGCGCCGACCAATGGTGCCTGCGGAATAATTCCCGCCGTGCTGGCCTATTACGATAAATTCCGCCGTCCGGTCAACGCCGGTTCGCTGGCGCGCTATCTGCTGGCGGCGGGCGCGATTGGCGCGCTGTATAAAATGAATGCGTCGATTTCCGGGGCTGAAGTCGGTTGTCAGGGAGAGATTGGCGTCGCTTGCTCGATGGCGGCGGCAGGGTTGACCGAACTGCTTGGCGGCAGCCCGGCACAGGTCTGCATTGCGGCGGAAATCGCCATGGAGCATAACCTCGGCCTCACCTGCGACCCGGTTGCCGGGCAGGTGCAAATTCCCTGTATTGAGCGCAATGCGATTAACGCGGTTAAGGCCGTCAATGCGGCGCGTATGGCGCTGCGTCGCACCTCAGAGCCACATGTTTCGCTGGATAAGGTTATCGAAACGATGTACGAAACCGGCAAGGATATGAATGATAAATACCGCGAAACCTCCCGCGGCGGGCTGGCGATAAAAGTGCTCTGCGTGTAGGTCGCGTGGCAATAGCGGGGGAGCGCAAGGCCCGGCGGGCACAATATCAGGGGCGGCAGATTGCCGCCCCTGATGCCTTATCGGCAGGAAAATCAGACGGTCAGCGCTTACAGAGTGCTTTGTTTCACCGCCGTTTTCATCGGAATCACGGCAATCACCACCGCGCCCAGCACCAGGAACCCGGCGACCATAAAGATACCGGCGTTGAAATTCCCCGTGACGTCTTTCAGCCAGCCCATCAACAGCGGCCCAAGCGCCGCGCCGGTCATGCCGGTCGCGTTGATCACCGCAATCCCCAGCGCCCGCGCGCGCAGAGAAATTGACTGGTCAGGAGTCGTCCAGAAAATGACCATCGCGGCAAAGGCGCCGGCGGAAGCCATCACGATCCCGGTGAACTGCAGCAGCGGGTTGCTGCTGGACGCGGTGAGCATCCAGCCCGCCGCCGCGAACAGATAGGGCAGCAGCGTATGCAGCTTGCGCTCCTTCAGGCGGTCGGAGCGTTTGCTCCACCAGATCATCCCGACGATGGTACAGATTTGCGGAATCGCGCTCAGGATCCCGATAGTGATATTACTGCTCTGCTCGTTGAAGCTGCGCAGAATCAGCGGCGTCCAGACGCTGAGGGCGCTCAGGGTATTGGTCAGGCAGAAATAGGCCAGCGTGTAGAGCATGATAACCGGGGTAAACAGCTCCCGCAGCATGCTGCGCTGAGACAGCGGCAGGCTGGCTTCGCTGAGCCGCGATTGCTGTAGCGCCGCGCGGTCGGCATCCAGCATCTCTTTTAAACAGGCTTTATCATCGGCAGTCAGCCATTTGGCTTTATCCGGGCTGTCATCAAGCCAGAACCACACCACCAGTCCGAGCAGCACCGACGGAAACCCTTCCAGCAAAAAGAGCCACTGCCAGCCTTTCAGATTCAGCACGCCGTCGAGATTAAGAATATACCCGGAAGCCAGCGAGCCAAGCGCCATGGTGACGGGCATCGCAATCATAAACAGGGCGTTGGCGCGGGCGCGGTATTGCGCCGGGAACCAGAAAGTTAAGTACAGCAACAGTCCCGGGAGGAAGCCGGCTTCGGCAATTCCCACCAGCATTCTCAGCACGTAAAGACTGTTCGGGCCGGTGGCGAACATGGTGGCGGTGGAGGCTATCCCCCAGACCACCATCAAAATGGCGATCCAGCGGCGGGCGCCGACGATACTGAGCATGATGTTGCTGGGAATGCCGCAGATCACGTACATCACGTAAAACAGGGTGGTGGCCAGGCCGAACATGGTGCTGGTGAGCCCCAGATCTTTGCCCATGGTCAGGCCGGCAAAGCCAATGTTGATACGGTCGAGGTAGGAGAATACGAACAGAATAAAGAGAAAAACAATTAAGCGACGAAATAGTTTATTGATGACGGATTGCTGACGTGCATCCAGAGGTCTCGCCGCAGAGGAGGGCGGGACCAGTACCTCGGAGCGGGTCTGTTCCATTGAAGGACTATTGTTCATCAAAAGCTCCACATTGTGATTATTAGTATTGGTCAACAGGTCGGCTAAACGTATAGAAAACAGACAGGGAGAACGTCAATTTAATGTTCAATAAATGATACGGAATTGTTACTTAACCGACATATTGGAATCATAATGAGAGCCAGATCGCCTGGGGATAATGCGTCAGGGCTGGCGTGTTCAGTCGGTGGATATCCGGAGATTCGCGTTCACGATGAGGCAAAAAAAACAGCGGTTGGAGGGCGGGGGTAGGGAAGTCAGGGTGTGACAAAAACGAACAAACAAAGAGCTTATGTGCCGTTGTGGAGAGAGCGAATATAACTATTTACTTGAATATTCATGTAATTAGCCCATGGCTCCACGCCCGTATCGGAGGGGGGAACCGGTTAATGCCTGTCGCCATCAATATGATTCATTTTTATTAGCTTGCTACATAATAATGAAGCCAGTTTTAAAGCGCTGCGGCGACCATCCGCCGTCGGGAGATTCAGAACGGACTGGCATTGCGCGCGCTGACGGGCTCGCCGCTGACAGGGTGAACAAAATGCAGTTCGCTGGCATGCAACATGAGCCGCGGCGCGCGTGCGCTGCCCGGCCACGTCAGGCCACCGTAGAGATCGCAGCCCAGAATCGGGTGCCCCAGCAGTTGACAATGGATCCGCAGCTGGTGGGTGCGCCCGGTTTCCGGGAACAGCTGCACCCGGCTCAGCGGCAGCAGGCTACCCTCTGCGCCTTCACGGGTGAGGCGTTCTGTCACCCGGTAGCGGGAACGGGCTGGCTTGCCGTTAATGGCGCAAATGGCCATGCGCGGAAAGCGCGCCGGATCTTTGGCAATGGGGGCATCGATGGCGCCTTCATCCTCATGGAGATGCCCGCACAGCAGGGCGCTGTATACCTTAGTCACCGAACGTTGGCTGAACTGATGGCTCAGCGCCGCATTGATCGTTTTATTTTTGGCTACCACCATCAGCCCGGAGGTACCAAAATCCAGACGGTGAACGAGGGTACAGCCGGGAAATTGTTGCACCAGCCGATGGTGAACCGAGTCGAGATTCTGCGGATTCTTCCCCGACAGACTGAGCAGCCCGGCGGGCTTATTGATCAGCAGCAGATGCTCGTCCTGATAAAGGATCGCGATGGATTCGTAGCAGGGAGGGGCAATAAAAGTATCGACGATGGTGGACATGAACAGGAGCCTGAAAAGGGTGGGGGCGGATAATAGCGAATTTTCCGCCCGCTGGCGATTGCGGTGAGGAGCCGCGGGAGGAATATCGCCAGGCCGCTCCTGCGGTATCACCTCATGAACGCCGCCGTCACTGGCGTTCGCTACGGCGCCTGACTACCGGGCCCGACGGATTACCGATGTGGTTATCTCAAGGATGCGGCGTAGACAGGGCGCCTTCCAGCGCTTTGAACTGCTGCCAGCTGACCTCATCGATTTCGATACCGTGCTGCAGGCGAAATTGCCGCTGCCGCTGCTCTGCCTCACCGGGCAGCAGCAGCCCGTCGTCGTCTCGCGATGTGCGGGTCCATGCCAGCATGTCGGCCACCGCCGCGGTGTAGTGCTCCCCCGCGCCGAGCAGGGACGGGTCGAAGACGATCGACAGCATATTGTTGATGATGCCGGGCCCGGCGGGGGGCGGGGCGCTCTCGGTTTCGCCGCCGGTCAACGCCGCGCCGAGCAGGCTGCAGATCAGCGCCAGACCGGAACCTTTGTGGGCGCCGAACGCCAGCAGCGCGCCGAGCGGCTCCTGCATCAGCCAGCGCGGATCGAGGGTCGGGTTGCCCACGTTATCCACGGCGCAGCCGGGCGGTAGCTCCCGGCCCGCATTCCAGGCGATCCGCGCTTTATTGCCGGCAATGGTACTGGTCGCGAAATCAAGCACTACCGGCGGCTTGCCGGCGACAGGAATACCGACGCAGAAAGGGTTGGTGCCGAAGCGCGGGCGCTGGCCGTTGAACGGCAGCACCACCGAGCGGGCGCCGACGTTAGCGAAGTGCAGGGATACCAGCCCCTCCGCCGCCGCCTGTTCCGCCCAGGCGCCGATGCGCCCAAGATGATGGGTCTGCGCCAGTCCCATAATGCAAACGCCAAACTGCCGCACCCGCAAAATAGCCTGTTCCATCGCCAGCCGACCGGTCAGCTGGCCAAAACCGTTGCCGCCGTGAAACGAGATCACGGGCCCGGCATCGCGAAGCAGTTGCGGGGTTGCCTGCGGATCGAGTTCTCCGGCGCGAATGGCCTCGATATAGCGGGGAATAAGCGTGACCCCATGTGAGTCATGGCCTTGCAGCGACGACTCGACAAGATTATCCGCTACTTCCCCGGCAACCGCCTTTGCGACTCCGGCCTCCTGCAGGTGCTGGCGTAAATAGCGACGCAGCTCATCATGATTAAAAACCGGCATAATCGCTCCCTGGTTTTCCACTCAATAATATGAGCGGCAAACTATAGCGCCGTTTATTTCTTAACATAACGACAGAAACTGACTTTATATATCTGGAAAACGCATAGTGATAACCGGGTGTTAATTCTTGCCGGCAAAATAGACCATGATGTCATTTAACTGTTATCACCTGCGGACGTCCGGACTAACGGGAATAATATATAGCAATAAATCATTTATTATTCCCGGGGAATGGCTTCAGGATAAATCGACTTTTTTAAATACGCCTCAGGATATGACGGCGATCGGTGGGTTGATGATTGACGGGAGCGGCAATGAATTTACGGCACGGCAACGGCATGTCTTATATAGGGAAACGGTCGGCAACGGCTTTATTCTTGCTCAGTACTCTGCTGGCGGCGACCGCTGCCAGGGCAGAGGGCACCATCGGTATTGCCCAGCAATATGGCATTGGCTATCTGATCCTCGACGTGGTGCGAGATCATCAGCTAATCGAAAAGCATGGCAAAGACGAAGGGCTGGATATTAAAGTCGAGTGGCGCACGCTTTCCGGGGCCACCGGACTTAATGAAGGGCTGCTTTCCGGCGCGCTGGACGTGGTGGCCGCCGGCGTTCCGCCGGCGCTGACGCTGTGGGACCGCACCCGGGGCAAGCAGAATGTGAAAGCGATCGCGGCTCTGGGATCGATGCCGAACTACCTGCTGAGTAACAACCCGGCGGTGCAGAGCGTCAAGGATCTGAGCAGTAAAGACCGTATCGCGGTCCCTGCCGCCGGCGTAGGTTTTCAGTCGCGGACTCTGCAGATAGAGACCGCGCGGCTGTTTGGCAACGCGGACTATAAGCGCTTCGATAATATTACGGTCAGTCTCCCGCACCCGGACGCCAGCGCGGCGCTGATTGGCGGAAAATCGGAA
Organism: Klebsiella sp. YJ; assembly: GCF_002108615.1. NCBI lineage: Bacteria > Pseudomonadati > Pseudomonadota > Gammaproteobacteria > Enterobacterales > Enterobacteriaceae > Klebsiella > Klebsiella sp. YJ. The sequence goes on along the minus strand of NZ_MTEG01000001.1, from coordinate 21,337 downwards.
ATTAGCGCCCATTTTTCCAGCCCGCCTTTTCAGTATCAGGCGCTGGAACATGCCGGTATTCATAAAATATTAAGTTCCTATGAGGTATTAGGCGGACCGGGAACCTTTAATCTGCTCTATACCACGGAGAAATTTCATGATGACAATCCAAAAACCTATCGCGCCTTTTTCGCGGCCCTGGCGGAAGCGGAGGAGATCATTAAAGCCGATACGGCCGGAGCCGCGCAATCCTATATTCGGGTGGAGCAGTCGAAGCTCCCGGCGGCGTTTATCGAGAAAATGATCGCGGATCCGGAAAATAATTTCACCATTACCCCGCAGCGGACGTTTGTTTATGCCGATAAGCTGTATCAGCTGGGAATATTGAAACACAAAGCCGAATCCTGGAAAGATTATTTCTTCAGCGAAGCACATACCCTGCCGGGGAGTTGATATGTCTGAACTATCCGTCGCATTACCCCCGCCTCTGCTGCGCGTTGAGGGCGTTAATTTGCAATACCGCACCCGCGAGCGGCTGGTGCAGGCCACCCATGACGTCAGCTTTGACGTCTGGCCGGGGGACCGGTTTGTCCTGCTCGGGCCGTCCGGCTGCGGAAAATCCAGTTTGCTGAAAGCCATTGGCGGATTCCTGCCCCCGGTCTCCGGGGCGATCCGCCTGGCGGGAGAAACGGTTAATCGCCCTGGCCCCGACCGGATGATGGTTTTTCAGGAGTTTGACCAGCTACCGCCGTGGAAAACGGTGGCGGAAAATATCGCCTTCCCGCTGATCGCCAGCCGCCGGGCGGGACGAGCCGAGGCGATGGAGCGCGCGGAGTACTTCCTGCATAAGGTGGGGCTCGGCGCGTTTCGCCATGCCTACCCTAATACGCTCTCCGGCGGGATGAAGCAGCGGGTCGCCATTGCGCGCGCGCTGGCGCTGCATCCCCAGGTCCTGCTGATGGACGAGCCCTTTGCCGCCCTCGATGCGCTGACCCGGCGCAAAATGCAGGAGGAGCTGCTTAGCCTGTGGGAAGAGGTGCGGTTTACGCTGCTGTTTGTCACCCATTCCATCGAAGAGGCGCTGATCGTCGGCAGCCGGGTGCTGCTGCTGTCGCCGCATCCCGGGCGGGTGAAGGCCGAGCTGAACTGTCATCAGTACACGCTGGCGGATGCCGGTGGGGAAGGGTTCCAGGCCGATGTCGCGCGGATCCACGACCTGTTATTTCCGCCGTCGGCATTACCCGAGGGCGGCGTAAAGGATAATCACTCAGGGAGTCCATATGAGCAACCTACCTCCTGTCCGGCCTGAATACCAGCGCGAGCTGCCGCCGCTGGAGAATTTCACGCTGGCCGAACCGCTGCCGCTGCTCGTGCGGCTGGGAAATCAGGCATGGCTGCGTAAATCCCTGCTGCTGCTGGTGCTGATCGCCGTATGGGAAGGGGCGGCGCGCTGGCAAAATAATGACCTGATGTTTCCCGGTTTCTGGCAAACCTTTACCGCTCTGCAGGAGGATATCGCGAGCGGCGAGCTGCCCCGCCGGGCGTGGCTATCGATCGGTTTGCTGCTGAAAGGCTATTTGTTGGGCACGTTTCTGGCGCTGCTCATCAGCGCGCTGGCTATCTCGACGCGCATTGGCCGGGATTTACTGAGCACCCTGACGGCGATGTTTAACCCGCTTCCCGCCATCGCGCTGCTGCCGCTGTCGCTGCTGTGGTTCGGCCTCGGCAACGCGAGCCTGGTGTTTGTTATCGTCCATTCGGTGGTCTGGCCCATGGCGCTGAATACCTGGTCCGGCTTTATGAGCGTGCCGGAGACGCTGAAAATGACCGGGCGTAACTATGGATTAAGCGGATGGCGATACGTGCTGTGGATCCTGATCCCCGCCGCGCTGCCGGCGCTGCTCTCGGGGCTGAAAATCGGCTGGGCCTTTGCCTGGCGGACGCTGATTGCGGCGGAGCTGGTGTTTGGCGCATCGAGCGGCAGCGGCGGGCTCGGGTGGTACATTTTCCAGAACCGCAATGAGATGTACACCGACCGGGTATTTGCCGGTCTGGTGATGGTCACCGCTATTGGCCTGTTGGTTGAGGGGCTGGTATTTGCGACCCTGGAAAGGCTGACGGTGAAACGCTGGGGTATGCAGAACTAGCGCCGGAACAAGAGGGAGAAGAATGCGCATGATAGCGATGAAAGTGCCGGAAAATTATTTGCAGCAGGCGGGGGTGCTCAACAAGGTGGGGGAATACGTTGCGCCGCTTGCCCGCCGGGTCTTGATTGTCGCCGGCGGCCATGCCCTTGGCGTGGCCGGAGACGCGCTAGGCCACAGCCTTCAGCGTGAAGGTATCGCTTTTGACGTCGCCCGTTTAACCGGGAAATGTACCCTCGAGACCGTGCAAAATCTGGCGCGCCAGACGCAGGAGAGCGGGGCGCAGGGCGTGGTTGGCCTTGGCGGCGGTGCCGTGATGGATACGGCAAAAGGGGTGGGAGAGCTGGCCGGGCAACTGCCGGTGATTCAGGTGCCCACGGTGGCGGCAACCTGCGCCGCATGGTCGCCATTCAGCGTGCTTTACAACCGTCAGGGTGGGCATAGCGGCAGCCTGCCGCTGCGGCGGTTTCCCGCCTGGATCCTCGTGGATAGTGAGGTCATCGCCGCCGCGCCGGTGCGTTTTTTAAAAGCCGGGATCGTTGATGCGCTGGCGAAATGGTTTGAATTCAGTCCCTATCAGTCGCCAGACGGCGACGCGCCCGGCCTGACGCTGCAGCTCAAGTTTTCAGCGATGGCGCTGGAGGTTTTTGAGTCGTCTGCCATGCAGGCGCTGGAGGATAATCGCCGTCAGCGGGTGACCCGGGCGTTAGTGCAGACCATCGATGCGGTGATTGCCTTCGCCGGGCTGGCCAACAGCGTCCGCGATGAGAGCCAGCGGATTGGCGTGGCCCACGCGATTCACAACAGCATGACCCATCAACAGGCGTTTCATCACTGGCTGCATGGCGAAAAGGTGGGCTATGGGCTGGCCGTACAGGCGATACTGCAACACCGTGACCCGGTCGACCGCGAGCCGCTGCTGGGCTGGCTGCGGCGGATGGAGGTGCCGCTGACGCCTGCCGAATGGGGAAGCGGCGATCCGCGCCCCCTGCTGGCAGGCATTGCGGCAGGGGTGAAGATTAAACCGGAGGCGCGTGAACATCTGCCCTTCCCGGTAGATAGCGCCAGCCTGCAGCAGGCGCTGCTGGCGACCCTCAACCGGCAGTAGACGGTGAACGCCCGCGCTCGTCGGGCGTTCATCCCCGGCAGGGTTAGCGCTCGCGCCGGGCCATAAACTGCGCCAAATCGACCAGACGGTTGGAGAAGCCCCACTCGTTGTCATACCATGCGAGGATCTTGACCATATTCCCGCCAATCACCAGCGTCGACAGGCCATCGATAATGGAAGAACGCGGGTCGCCCTGATAGTCGCTGGAGACCAGCGGCTCGTCGCTGTAGCCGAGAATGCCCTGCAGCGGGCCGGAAGCGGCGGCCTGGCGGAATGCCTCATTCACCTGTTCTGCCGTCACCTCGCGCTCCAGCGTGACGGTAAGGTCGACAATCGACACCACCGGAACCGGCACGCGCAGAGAGTAGCCGGTCAGGCGGCCATCCAGTTCAGGGATCACTTTGCCCAGCGCTTTGGCGGCGCCGCTGGAGTAGGGGACGATGGATAACGCTGCCGCGCGGGCGCCACGGAGATCTTTTTCCGGCTGGTCATGTAGCGCCTGGCTGTTGGTGTAGGCGTGGGTGGTGTTCATCAGGCCATGCTTGATCCCGAAATGCTGATGCAGAACCTGAGCTGCCGGGGCAAGGCCGTTGGTGGTGCAGCTGCCGTTGCTGACGACCGAATGCTGCTGCGGATCGTACAGCTCGTGGTTAACCCCCATCACAATGGTTAAATCGTCATTCTTGCCGGGCGCCGAGATGATCACCCGCTTCGCGCCGCCGCTGTGAATGTGGACCGCCGCTTTTTCACGTTCGGTAAAGAACCCGGTGGCTTCGATGACGATGTCTACCCCCGCATCTCGCCACGGAATACGCGCCGGGTCGCGTTCGCTGTAGACGATGACGGGTTGACCATCGACGCTAAGCGCTCCATCGGCTGCCTCCACGGCTACCGGCAGGGTGCCCAGCAGCGAGTCATATTTCAACAGGTGGGCCAGCGTTTTGCTGTCCGTCAGATCGTTGATTGCCACAATCTGAATATCCGGATTGCCCAGCGCCGCGCGCAGGACGTTACGCCCGATTCTGCCGAAACCATTAATACCGACCTTAACCATGATCCACTCCTTATTTGTTGTCTCTGGTTTACTGTAGGTTGTCGGCATTTCGGCGTAAATGACGAATAACGATCACTTTACGCCATTTTTCGGCAGTGAAAACGCTGCCGGTATTCGCCCGGCGTCAGGTGCAGCTGTTTTTCAAAGATGCGGCGCAGGTTAATGGCGCTGCCAAGACCGGATTGTTCGGCGACTCTTTCCAGCGTGTCGCTCGTTTGCTCCAGCAGCTGTCTGGCGGCGGCCAGGCGCGCTTCGGCAACGTAGCGCGCCGGAGAGACTCCGGTTTCACGGGTAAACACGCGGGTAAAATTGCGCGGACTCATCGCGACCTTTTCCGCCAGCGCTTCGACACAGAGATCGGCGGTGATATTGGCGAGGATCCACTTCAGCAGCTCGCTTATCGGACCTGAACTGTTGATTTGGTCGAGGTTGTAGCGGCTAAACTGCAGCTGACCGCCGGGGCGACGGAGGTACATCACCATATCCTGGGCGATATCGCGGGCGAGGGTGAAGCCGTAATCGTCTTCCACCAGCGCCAGCGTCAGGTCGAAACCGGAGCTGACGCCGCCGGAGGTCCAGATCGGACCGTCCTGAATATACAGCGGCCCACCTTCTACCCGTACCTCCGGGAAAGCCGACTGCAGGGTGTCCAGCAGCTTCCAGTGGGTGGTGGCCCGCCGGCCGTTCAGCAGCCCGCTTTGCGCCAGCAGCATCGCGCCGCCGCATACGGAGGCGATGCGTCGGGCGTGGGGCGCGGCGAGGCGCAGCCAGTCGACCACGGCGATGCCTTCCTGCTCGTTTTGCCCTCTGCCGGTGATGATGATGGTATCGAGCGGCTCGCGCGGATCCACTTCGTGAAGACGATGGTCGGCAAGCAGGTTCAGCCCGGACTGACCGTGGATCACCTGGTGGGGCTGGGTGGTGGCGAGGGCAACGCGGTAGCGCGGGCGCTCAGCCCCCTCCGCGTGCAGTCTGTTGGCCTGCATCAGAATGTCGGCAATACCGGCGGATTCAAAGAGCATGCCGCCATCGGGGACGATAATCAGTATTTTCTTCATGTCCTGAAAAGTAAACCTTTGACAAAATAAGTCAACAGGGAGGGGGGTGGTTTGCGGGAGGACGATGGCAGGCTGCGGCTCTGGAGGTGGGACAGGGCATCAATGCGATCATCGCACATTGATGCCCGGGCGCTAACCCCGCAGGCGCGCGGGGCGGGCGTCGGCCGTGAGGCAGTTAAAAGTCATACTGTAGGGCCAGACGGTTTTGCCAGAAATTTTTATCCGAGGTGGAGTTGGTCTGTACGCCGGCAAAGTCCGTCAGGCTCAGCCCGTTCAGCACTCCCCCGAAACGGTAGGTGCCGTAGATCAGGTATTCAGACTGGTGGCTGCTGGAGGCGCCCGCCGCGGGGGTTAAATCCATAAACGAGTAGCGGCTGCCGAGGGAAACCTGCTCCGTGGCGGCCCAGTTCAGGTCGGTGGAGTAGGCGTTGCCGCTGCCGAGGTCCTGGGTACTGGTAAAGAAGGGCTGCGCGAAGTAGGGGCCGGAAGAGGTATTGTGCGCGTACGGCGTCACCAGGGCGCCGTTGCCGTAAGCGTTACCGTTGGCGGCGATGTGGTTATAATTCAGCGTCCACGCCAGAGACGGAGCCAGCTTCATGCTGAGCTGCGCGCCATAGCTGGTGCTGTTCACCTCGCCGGCCAGCGCTTTGCCTTCGCTCAGGCCGCGAATGAACTGGAGGCCGATTTTGGGCGCAGCGGCATATTCGTTCCACGAGAGGAAGCTGTCGGCGTAGACAATCCGCGTATAGTCGTCATAGTTTTCGTACCACATCTGGGCGTTAACTTTGCGATCGCCGAACGATATGGATCGCCCGCCGCCGACGCCCCACATCCCGTTGGTGCTCTGCTCGATGTCGGTATACGCGGTGGTATCCAGAAACCGATCGTCGCCCCAGGGTTTATAGCGGGTGATTTTCGTGGCGTGCAGGAAATTGTCGCTATCGCCATAGCTGGCATCAATCGCCCGGAAAAGTATCGGCGTAATGCGCCAGTCATAGTCGCCGATAAAAGGAATATTAATCCGCTGGTCGCCGGCGGTGATGCGGAACTGGTCATAATGCCAGCTGAGCCAGGCTTCGCCGACGCCGGTTTGATTGGGGCCAAGTTCGTTAACCAGATGGTCATCGTTATGGGAAATTCCGCGCTGCAGAATGCCGCTGACGCCGAGGCTGACGCCATAATATTCCGCCGTAGCATATTTGACGCTGCCGCCGTAGCTGACCGTATCCTGCGACAGGCCCGAAACAAAATAGGCATTATGGGTTGAATAATATAATGTGCGCAGGCTGCCGCTGACGCTCCCGCAGGTAAAGAATTCGCTGAGTGAACCGGCGATGCCGGATTCACAGTCGTGGGTTAATGGAATAGCGGCGTGGCTGGCATCGATAAATATCCCCTGGGAAATAAGCAAGGCGCCCAGCGTCGCTCCGCGATATATGTTTTTGCGTTTCATTGACATCACCCTGTTAAATATCACTGCAATTTCGGAAAGAAAAATACCGGCCATGAATATGGCGGATGATCACCTTGTGCTTTTATTCTGTAGGGTTGGTAAATGGTCTGGATTTTATTTATCGGTTAACAACAACGGGTTGTTGTCTAAAACTAACTGGTCGCGCAGCGCCCAGCCGCGCAGTTTGCCTGGGTTAAGTAAACCATCCGGGTCGATATATTTTTTAACGGCCACGACATCCGGGCGAATAATTCCCTGCTTGCCGTCTTCAACCTGCAAAACATGCGGGTTATTAATCTTGATGTCGTTATCGCGGAATATCTGCATAATTTCATTGAGTCGCTCTTCTGTCGAATAGCGCACCAGCTGCAGGCCGCTGGCGGTAATATTGCCATCATTATCGCGGAGAAATTCAATATGCGACATGACCTCCCCGGCGAACCGCTGCTCCATCTGCAAAATTTGCTCCGCGAAGCGCTGATAATTAAACGCGGTTTGTAAATAGGTCAGCGTATTGTCGATTTTCAGCGCATGCAGCGTGGTGTGGTTCCAGCAATATTCCATTAATGAGGTATGGCTCTCCCGGGCCTCATCGCCGCTCTGGCGGATGGCATTTTCTCCCTGATGCTTCAGCACCAGACCGTGACAGAGACCTTCGCTCTCCTCGGCGATAACGCTGATGACCGCGTGCTGCCCGGCCCGATAGTGGCCGTTAAGGTGGCTAAAATAGTCGGGGATCGGCGCGGCAAGCAGTGCCAGCTGGCGTTTGACGAAGCCGGGCGAGCGGAGGCACTCGTTGGCGTAATTCAGGGCGTCGGCGAAGTCGTCAAACACATCCAGGCGTTCAATCCAGCGGTGCACGGGAGCCAGCGCCAGTTCGACTTCAAGGATGATGCCGTTGCTGCCGTAGGCGTGATGCAGCAGCAGCGCCTGCGGTGCCGGAATGGTCAACACGCGGGGCGAGGCCTCCACGGTCATCACTTTGACGCTGAGCACATTGCCGGGCGCCGCCAGGGGACCGTAGTTAATGGAACCGATGCCGCCAAAACCGCCGCAGTAGAGGCCGCCTAAGCTGGCCAGACGGAAGGTCGACGGCATGCAACGCAGCTCCCATCCCGTCGGACGGGTGGCGTCTTCAATCTCCGCCAGGCGAATGCCGGCCTGGGCGCGCACCGTGCCGTTTTTGAGTTCGCAGATCCGCTTCAGGGCGGTCATATCGACCAGCACTCCGCCCTCGAGGGGCACCAGCTGGCCATAATTGCCGGTGGCGCTGCCGCGCAGGGTAAGCGGCAGCTGCTGCTGCACGCAGGCGGCAACCAGCTGCCGTAGCTCTTCTTCGTCCCGCGGACGGACCACCGCGTCCGCCTGTTTTCCCTCCAGCTGCTGGTTGAGCACCGGGCTGAACCAGTGAAAATCGCGGGAAAGACGTTTGATCTTCGCCGGCTGTAAGGTCCACTCCAGCTCCGGCAATGCCTGCTGGATCAGCGCGACCGCCTGTTGACGTTGCTCACGAGTCATCATTTTTCTACCTGTTAATCATCAATACGTTAGTGAGATTGCACCGCTTCGCTTTCATGCCATGCGCTGAGCGCCCGCTGCGACACCCAGGACATCACCCCAAACAGCGCGATACCGGCGAGGGAAATTAACAGCAGAGCGGCAAACATCAGCGGGATGTCCAGCTGGTAACCCGCCTGCAGGATCTGATAGGCGAGGCCGGTATTGGTGCCGCCGGTACCGGCGACAAACTCCGCCACCACGGCGCCGATCAGCGACAGACCGCTGGAAATACGCAGGGCGCCGAAGAAATAGGGCAGCGCGGAGGGAATGCGCAGTCGTACCAGGGTTTGCAAACGGCTGGCGTGGTTGAGCCTGAAATAGCTCAGCAGGCCGGGCGATACGCTACGCAATCCCTGGGTGGTATTAGAGATAATCGGGAAGACCGCCATCAGGGTTGAGCACACCACCAGTGAGAGGGTGGCGTCTTTTACCCAGATAATGATCAGCGGCGCGATGGCGACAATTGGCGTCACCTGCAGGAAGACGATGTAGGGAAACAGCGCGGTTTCCACAAAACGGTTCTGCACCAGGATAAACGCAATGGCGGTGCCGATGACGATCGACAGGAGAAATGAGATCAGGGTGATCTTCAGCGTGAACAGCAATGACAGCAGCAGCGGCGTCAGATGCGTCCACAGGCTTTCCACCATCACGAGGGGGGAAGGCACCAGAAATTGCGGGATGCGGAAATAGCTGACCGCCCCCTGCCACAGCAAAATCACCAGCACCGCGACGAGGGTTGGATAGAGAATTTTGAGAAAACGGGGATGATTAATCCACGGTGTCGATTTAGCGGCTTTCATATTAGGACTCCATACCGGATTGGCTTGCCTGTAAGAGACTGTCCTGCAGCTGTCGGGCATAGTGGGAAAATGCCGGGCTGACGCGGAACTCTTCACTGCGTGGGAACGGCTCTCTGATGGCGATATCTTCGACCACCCGGCCCGGGCGGGCCGCCATCATAATCACCCGCTGAGAGAGGAACACCGCTTCATGGATCGAATGGGTGACGAACACCACCGTCAGGTTCTGCTCCTGCCAGAGACGCAGGAGATCGCTATCGAGCTTATTACGCGTAATTTCATCCAACGCGCCGAAGGGCTCATCCATCAGCAGCAGTTTGGGCCGCGTCACCAGGCCACGGGCGATGGAGACGCGCATCTGCATGCCGCCGGATAGCTCGCGCGGCAGGACGTTGGCGAACTTGCCCAGCCCCACCAGTTCCAGGGCTTCGCTCACCCGGGTGTTGGCTTCCGCCCGCGGAACGCCGGCCAGATCCAGAGGCAGCCGGACGTTGCTGTGGACGCTGCTCCAGGGCATCAACGTAGCTTCCTGGAAAACGAAAGAGAGGGGGACCTGGGCTTTTTCCCGGCTATCGCGACGCCACAGCATCAGCTTGCCGTCGCTGGGCTCCACCAGACCGGCGACCATTTTCAACAGGGTGCTCTTACCGCAGCCGGAGGGGCCGAGCAGAGTAACAAACTCCCCCTGATTGATGGTCAGATTGACGGGCAGCAGCGCCCGGGTGCCGTTGCTGTAAATCTTCTCTGCCGAGAGCACTTCGATGGCCGGCGTCGCGGGCGCCTGAGCGAAGCGGCTGTCGCTCATGACGGTAAGTTTAGGAGCGGTATTCATGGCATGACTCCGGCATCTTTGACCATATCCAGGGTATAGGTCTGCTCAAAAGGCACTTTGCTGGCATCGATCAGCTTGTTTTTCACCAGCATGTCCCAGGTTTTCTTCAGCCGCGGCCGGGTGATGATACCGATGCCGTCGGTGATGGCGTCGCCGCCGGTGACCAGCTGATATTTCTTCATCTGGGCAATACCGAAGGCGATCTGCTCGGCCCCCATTTGCGGATTCGCTTTGCTAATCAGCGCATTCCCGGCGCCGGGATCCTGAAGATAGCTTTTCCAGCCCTCCATCGAGGCTTTGACGAACGCCGCCACGGCCGCCGGACGTTTCTTGATGGTGTCGGTCATACAGATAATAGAGTTGCCGTAGGGAGGGTAGCCCCAGTCGCTGAGCGGATAGACGTAGAACGGCTGCCCCCCTTTGGCGACGGAGAACGGTTCGGAGGTCACGTAGCCCTGCTGTACCAGATTTTTGTCCGCCAGGAACGGCTGGACGTTGAAGGTATAGGGACGCACTTTGGTGCTGCCCAGCCCCAGCTCGCTCTTCGCCCACGGCCAGAAAGAGGTATAGGCTTCGGTGGCGAGCAGGAAGGTTTTATCTTTTAATTGTGCCGGGTTATCGACCTTATCATGGGTGATAAATACCGTTGGCGAGTGCTGAAAAACGGTGGCGACGGTGACGGCGTGCACGCCCGCCTGCCAGGTTTCCAGCGCCTGGCCGTTGTCGCCGAGGGTACAATCCGCCTGACCCGCCGCCATCAGCTGCATGACGTTGATCTGCGGGCCGCCCATTTTAATGTCGACGTCGAGGCCGGCGTTTTTATACAGCCCTTTGGCCTGGGCCTGATAGAAGCCGCCGTGTTCCGCCTGGGCATACCAGTTGGTGAGGAAAGTAAATTTTTCCGCCGCGAGGCAGGATGCGGAGGTGGCGATGGTCGCAAGGGTCAGCATCGTGTAAGCCGGAGTACGCATATTTTTCATCAGAGTTCCTTTTACTCAGCAACGGAAGAGGAAGGGGTGGACTGCACAAAGCCGTTCCAGTGGTGTTTTCCCCAGCTTGGTTCGTGACGGACGACCCACTCCATGCGGTGGATTTCGCTAATCGCCTGCGCCCAGCTGACGGCCAGGGATTCGAGCAGCCCCTGGCCCTGCTCCAGAGTGGCGGGGGTCGGGTCGCCGATAACGCCGCTGGGGCCAAAGTCGTAAGAGGCCCAGGCCGCCGCGGGACGGCCTTTCGACAGGGTCGGGCAGGGGAACGGCGGCGGAAAGTTGGCGACGGCGCGCGCCATATGAACGCACTCCGGCGCAAGGGCCAGCATCAACGCCGTTTCGCTATGGCCCGCGTGCATCGCCATTTTCTGTTCCTGAGGGCTGAGAAACTGTTTTTCGCTGTTGGGGACGTTGAACACGTCGTGCGGGATGAGGATCATATCGCCGTGACGCAGGCGCATTTCCCGGGAGGCCATCTGCAGGACCTGCGGCTGTCCGCCGTGACCGTTGATCATCAGCAGCTTGCGAAAGCCGGCCCGATACAGGGATTCGGCTATCTCGAGGAGAGTGTGCAGCAGCGTGTCGCCGCTCAGGGTCAGGGTGCCGGGAAAATGCAGATGCTCGTCGGACTTACCGTAGGTGATCGGCGGGATGGCGTAGGCCGGGATATCCGCCGGCAGCCGGGCGAGGGCATGGCCCGCGACGCCGGAAGAGATCACGCTGTCCACGGAACAGGGCAGATGCGGACCGTGTTGCTCAATCGCGCCGGTGGGGAGCACGATAACCGTATTGCTTTTGTCCGGCAGGTCGGCAATCGCCGTCCAGCTCAGAAAAGGGAGAAAGCGCTCTGCAGGAATATAACCGTTGATCATCGCTGTGCCTCTGGGTCGAGAATTATTGGGGTAACCAGACCGTCGCTTCAACTTCAATAAGCACCGTGGCGTCGGGCAGCATTTCGCTGACCTGCACCACAGTCGAAACCGGCGGTTGGCCGGGGTAAAACAGCTTCCTTACCCGGCTGTAATAGGGAAAATGGTCAAGATTGCGAAAGTACTGCACCAGTTTGATGACGTCGCTCATCTGCCCACCCGCGGATTCCACGGTCCGGCGGATGCTTTCCAGCACGTACCAGCTCTGGGCCAGGATCGGCCCCTGTTTCGCATCCGTCGAAAACTCGCCCGTTTCCCCCAGCAGCTCCCGCACCTCCTCCGGCACATCCTGAAAGCCGTTGACGATGGTGCCGTTCAGCGGGTTGACCGGGATAATGCCGGAAAGAAAAATAAAATCGCCGGCTCTGCGCCAGGCGGCATACCGCGCCAGCGGAGCGCCCGCGCCTGCTTCAAGACTCATACGTCATCTCCTGTTGCCACACCCGCTGGTGGGTTAACCGGCCGCGGTTAACCACCAGACGAGCTGCGCTGTTTAAAGGCCAGGTAAACCTGTCGCTACCCGGGAAAATCACCAGCGTGGCCGCGTTGCCGACGGCGAAAGGCGTAGCCTCCTCCGGCGCAGCGGTTAACGCCGCCCGGTCGCAAATCAGCCGCGACTGCCGGTCGAAAACGTCGCTGAGCTGGGCGCTGAACAGGCCGCAGGCCAGGGTATCCAGCGGGTCATAGCTCCCCGCCGGGCAGAAAGCGTCCTGCACATTGTCGCAGCCGAGCAGGGTGGCAACGCCGGCAGAGCGGGCCTCCTGAAGCAGCGTGATCCCCCGCTGGCGCGGCGTGCGGCCAGTCACCGCATCCTGTAGCAGCAGGTTGGTCATCGGCAGGGCGATAAGGGTGACGGAGTGCGCCGCCAGCTGGCGCAGGATCTTCTCCGCCTGCTCCTCGCTGCCGCTGGCGAGGGCGCAGCCGTGGCTGCAGCAAATGTGTCCAGGAAAAGCATGGCGGGAGAGGGACTCCGCCAGCCAGGCCAGCCCCCGGGGATGGTCGTTGAGCTCCTCATCGATATGCAGATCCAGATCCAGCCGCCAGCGGGCCGCGCTGCGCAGCAGGTTTTCCATGGCCGCGGGATCCCAGTTGGAGGAGTGGACAAACCCGCCGAGTAAACAGCCCTCGCCGCCTTCGGCTACCGCCTGCGCAATGGCCTCCGCGGCGGCCGGGTCGGCAAACAGTCCCAGCGGCACCAGCGCCACCCGCTCCAGGCTGACGCCGGGATGCGCCAGGCGGGCGATCTCCCGCCAGGCGTCAGGCGCGTCGGCGGTGAACCAGTCAATATGGGTGCGCAAATGCGTGACGCCATTGGCCGCCGCCCGCGCCAGCGCGGCGGACGCGCGGCGCTGGAGATCCTGCGCGGTCCAGTGCCGGCGATCCTCATGCATGGCGCGAATGGCGGCCAGCAGACCGGGTTCCGACGGACGGCAGCGTTCAAGGGTATAGGTCTTATCCAGATGGGCGTGGGGTTCGACAAGGCCGGGCAGCGCCAGCGCTCCGCCGAGATCCCATAAGCCGTGATTCGGTTGGCCGGAGGGCGCTATCGTCGCGATTCGCCCGTCGGCAAAGGTCAGGTCCGCGCTCAGCGGCGTACCGTTATGCTGCGTCGGCCAATCCGCAGGCAGCGCCCATGCCGGAAGGCGGGCGTTGCTGACGCCAGCAAGCGGCATGTGGGGGGAGGGAATGTGCATCGTCGCTCTCCTCACAGGTCGAGAACCAGAACCGGCGTTTTCGCCCGCGAACAGCACAGGGTAATCTGACTATTGCTGGCTTTTTCTTCCGCCGTCAGGACGCAGTCCCGGTGTTCAGGAATGCCGTCGATAACGTCGGTAATGCAGGAGCCGCAGATCCCCTGTTCGCAGGAGAGCATAACCTCGACTCTGGCGTGCAATAATACCTCGGCGATGGTTTGTTCCGGCGCAACCTGCAGGCGCTGGCCGCTTGATGCCAGCTCAATATAAAAACTGTTATTCTCCGCTTCATTATTCCGCTCGACCGGAGTAAAGCGCTCAAAAAAGAATTGCGCGGCCTGCCAGCCATATATTGGCATCGTATCCTGTAGCCGCTGAATAAAGCCGTCCGGGCCGCAGGCAATCACCGCAGTATCGATTTCCGCCGCGGTTAAACAGGCGGGGATCTCCCGGCGCAAAGAGTCGCCCTCGTCGCTGCAATGGATAACGACATTTCCCGCCGCAGAGAGCTGCTCCAGCCGCGCGGCAAAGGCCACGTGCCGCGCGGTGGCGACATAATAATGAATTTCAAAATCAAGCTGTTGCCGTGCTATCTCTTCCGCCATTGCCAGCAGCGGGGTCATGCCGATACCGCCGGCCAGCAGCAGGTAGCGCCTGGCCGCCGGCAGCGGAAAATGGTTGCGCGGGCGGGAGATGGAGAGTCGGTCGCCGGGTTTAAGCTCATGGTGCAGATAGCGGGAGCCGCCGGAGGAAACCGCGCCCAGCTTGACGCAAATTTCATAACTTTGCCGCTGGTCAGGCATCCCGCAGAGGGAATACTGCCGTGGGCCGATGCCGGGAATCATAATATCGATATGGGCACCCGCAGAATAGCCGGGGAATATTTTTCCGTCTTCGGGAATGAATTTTAATGACAGATTACCCAGCCCGTTTGGGCTTATTTCCTTGACCGATACAGGAATCAGATCGCCGTCTTTCATTAACCTTTGCCCTCCCATATTAAGCTGTCAGCAGGGCGGCCTGAGTCAGCGAAGGGAGAAAACGCCCTGCGCCGTAGGCTGTCCGGTATGCGAGTTAATTGGTGAAACGATTGTTTCTCCGCTATGAATGCTACGGTATTGTGATAAAACTGTTGCGTCCAGAGCTTTGATTCGCACAACCCGTTGCAAAAAAGAGAGCACCCAGACCATGTTTGCATTCTCCCGTTTTCTGCTGTATTTCACCGAAGTGGCCCGCCAGGGGTCGTTTCGTAAAGCGTCAGAGTCGCTGCACGTCTCGGCGTCTTCCATCGATCGTCAGATTTTGCGCGTCGAAAATGAGCTGGCGATGCCGCTATTCGAGCGCCATCCTACGGGGCTGCGCCTGACGGCCGCCGGGGAGCTGCTGCTGCATGCGGCAAATAACTGGAAAAAGGACTTTACCCGGGTGTGCGAGCAGCTGGATGACCTGCGCGGGCTGCGGCGCGGGCATGTGCGCATCGCCACTATCGATGCCATTAACCGGCATTTCTTTTCGGCGATGCTGAAGGAGGTGCATAACCATTATCCCAACATTTCTTTTACATTAACCACCATGAACAATATCAACATCCAGCAGGCGCTGATCTCGGGCGAGGCGGATTTTGGTATCATGCTCAACCCCCAAAGTTCCCGTGAACTGCAGGTCCGGGCCTTTGCCGAAATGAATCTCGGGATCGTGGTGCCTAAGGGCCACCCGCTGGAAAGCCGTAGCGCCGTGCGGTTTAATCAGTGCATCGAGTACCCGTTTATCATTCCTTCCGCGCCGCTGATGATCGGCGAGCCGGTGGAGGCGCTGGTGAATATCAGCGGCAATGAGGTTAGGGAAGTGGCTGTTTCTAATAACATTCACATGATAAGAACCCTGATCAAAGAGCAGATGGGCATCGGTATTTTGTGTCGCCTGGATATTCTGGATGAGATTCAGTCCGGTCAGCTGGCGTTTATTCCGTTGACCGATCCGCAGCTTAAACCCTTCACCCTGGCGCTGTGCGTCTCCCCCGCCCGGCAGCTGTCGCTTGCCGCCTCCATGATGCTCAAGCAGCTGGAAATCCTCTTCAGCCAGATTTGACCCGCAGGCACTAAAACATTCCACGAGCGCACCATTATGGTGCGTTTTGTGTGTTAGTGAATCAAAGGTTGCATGAGAGGGCGTCGCCGACGACGCGCGATTCTGGCGGGGCGCCGGGGATGAGGTATGCCGATCGCCCCTGGCACAGTTTTTGTATAACTGAACATGAGTATAAGCGGTCAGTGCGGTTTATCCGTACGGGACATTGCTCAGTAACCATTTCGCGGTTCAATGTTGACCGGGGTGGGAGGCTGAGCCGTTGTCCGCTCGTCCTCTTTCCCGGCGTTATGAGGAGAGGGGCAATGAAAATACGTTCACGCATTCCCTGGGGCTACCGTGTGCTGGGCCTGGTTGCCCTGAGCGGTCTGTCTCTGGCCGTTCAGGCCGAGGATAAAATTGTTCTGCTGACCTCCTGGTACGCCCAGGCGGAGCAGGGCGGCTATTATCAGGCCCAGGCAACGGGGATCTACAAAAAATATGGTCTGGACGTCGACATTCGCTCCGGCGGCCCCCAGGTTAACGGCATGCAGCTGCTGCTATCAAAACGGGCTGACGTCATTATCGGCTACGATCTGCAGCTGCTGGAAGGCATTCAGCGGGGATTCCAGGCCAAAGCCATTGCCGCCCCCTTTCAGTATGATCCCCAGGGGCTGCTGACCCACGCCGATGTTAGCTCGCTGGAGGGGCTGAAAGGGAAAACCATTCTGGTCTCCAGCTCCGGCCAGGCGACGTGGTGGCCGTGGCTGAAGGGGCACTATCAACTGAATGATGCCCAGGCCCGACCCTACACCTTCAATATTCAACCTTTTGTCGCGGATAACAACGTCGCCCAGCAGGCCTACGTCAGCTCCGAGGTTTTCCAGGTGCAAAAGGCGGGGGTGAAAGCGAACTTCTTCCTGTTTTCCGAACACGGCTATCCCCCCTACGGCGGCATTATGATTGCCCGCCCGGAAACCATCGCCGATCGCAAAGCGGCGATGGCGAAGTTTGTCCGCGCGTCGATGGAAGGCTGGGTGAGCTACCTGAACAATCCGGCCCCGGGAAATGCGTTGATTAAAAAAGATAACCCCAAAATGACCGACGATCTGCTGGCCTGGGCCGTCACGCAAATCCGCCAGCATCACCTGATTGATGGCGGCGACGCCGCTACCGAGGGCTGGGGAACGATGACGGAAACGCGCTGGCGGAAGACCCGTGATTTTATGGTTAGCGCTAATCTGCTGGATGCCGCGACCGACTGGAAGCAGGCCTATACCACCGAGTTTGTGCAGGCTATGCAGGTTAAACCCTGAGGAGCGACGCCATGTCATTATTGATTAAAAACGCGCATGCCATCCTCAGCGGTCTCCCGGGGGACGCTGCGCGGCTGGCCGGGCCGGATATCCGTATCCGCGATGGCGTTATCGCCGCCATTGGTTCGCTGGCGGCGCTGCCGGAGGAGCGGCAGATCGATGCCCGGGACTGCGTGGTCTATCCGGCATGGGTGAATACGCATCACCATCTTTTTCAGTCGCTGTTAAAGGGGGAACCTCAGGGGCTGAATCAGAGCCTGACGG
Organism: Klebsiella sp. YJ; assembly: GCF_002108615.1. Lineage (NCBI taxonomy): Bacteria > Pseudomonadati > Pseudomonadota > Gammaproteobacteria > Enterobacterales > Enterobacteriaceae > Klebsiella > Klebsiella sp. YJ. The sequence goes on along the minus strand of NZ_MTEG01000001.1, from coordinate 4,090 downwards.
CATGGCTGAGCGCCACGCCATACCGTTTTCGCGCCGCGTTCGATGAGCACACTTTTCGTCTGGCGGTGCGCATCGGGCTGGTGGAGCTGCTGCGATCGGGCTGCGCTACCGTCGCGGATCACAACTATTTATACTGGCCCGATATGCCCTTCGATACCTCGGAGATTGTGTTTAGCGAGGGCGAGGCGCTGGGCATGCGCATTGTTCTGTGTCGCGGAGGCGCTACCCAGGGGCGGGCCGTTGAGCAGGATCTGCCGGTCGCGCTGCGTCCCGAAACCTTCGATGGTTATATGGCGGATATTGAACGGTTGGTCAAACGCTATCACCACCCTGGCGCCGGCTCCCTGCGGCGGGTGGTGATGGCGCCCACCACCGTGCTGCATTCGGCGCCGGGCGCCCAGCTGCGGGAGATGGCCAAACTGGCTCGTCACCTGGGCATTCGGCTGCACAGCCATCTGTCGGAAACCGTGGATTATCTGGATGCCGCGCGGGAGAAGTTTGCCATGACGCCGGTTCAGTTCTGCGCCGAGCATGACTGGCTGGGGAATGACGTGTGGTTTGCGCATCTGGTGAAGCTGCTGCCGGAAGAGATCGCGCTGCTTGGGCAAACCGGCACCGGCATCGCCCATTGCCCGCAAAGCAACGGGCGGCTGGGAAGCGGGATTGCCGATCTGCTGGCGCTGGAAAAGGCCGGGGTGCCGGTATCGCTGGGAGTGGACGGCGCCGCCTCCAATGAAGCGGCGGATATGCAAAGCGAGGCTCACGCCGCGTGGTTGCTGCAGCGGGCGCGTAAAGGCATGCAGGCGCAGCCGCGCTACGCCGGCGGCACCTTTGAGGGCGGCGCCGACGCCGCCACGGTCGAGGATGTGGTGCGCTGGGGAAGCGCAGGCGGCGCGCGCATCCTCGGCTTGCCGCAGTGCGGCGCTATCAGCGTCGGGATGCAGGCGGATTTAGCGATTTATCGCCTCGACGATCCGCGCTACTTCGGGCTGCACGATATCGCGATTGGCCCGGTGGCCTGCGGCGGTCGGGCCTCGCTGAAAGCGTTGCTGCTCAATGGGCGGCCGATCGTTGAGGAAGATGTGATTCCCGGTCTGGATCTTGAGGCCATGCGCCGCGACGCGCTGGCGGCGGTACGAACCCTACAACAGCGTGCGGCTGTTTAAACCCAATACAGGACAATCATAATGACGCAATCCATTCAGAATCAGGGCTATGCATTACAGGAACTGGAGAAAGAAGCGCTGATGGGCGCGCCGGGGGAAGAGACGTTTACCCGCGAAGTCCGCTGCATCGATCTCGCAAATTTTGAGGAAAGGAAAAGTGAGATTGCCGATCAGCTATGGGAGGCGGCAGTGGAGATTGGCTTCTTCCAGGTTAGCCACCACGGTATTCCGCTGGCGGATATCCGCCAGGCGTTCAGCATGACCGAGGCGTTTTTCGCCCTGCCCGATGAGGTGAAGGGGCAGTATCCGTTGGCCCGCAATGCCGGGTGGGAAAGCAAGGCGCAGGTCCGGCCGTCGACGAAGACGCCGGATCAAAAAGAGTCGTACCAGATCACCCGTCCGCTGATGGCGGGGCTATGGCCCAGCGACCAGCAGCTGCCGGCGTTCAAAAAGACGATGCTGGAGTTTGAATCGCGGTGCTGGCAACTGGGGATGAAGCTGCTGTCCTGCTTTGCCTTAAAGCTGGGGTTTGCGGAGTCGTTTTTTACCACCGCTCACGATCCGGATCGTGAAACCTACCAGAGCACATTGCGCATGCTGCACTACTACGCCAGCGACCAGGCGCAGCAGGGGATGTGGCGCGCCGGCGCCCATACGGATTTTGACTGTCTGACGCTGTTATTCCAGCGCCCGGGGCAGGGCGGGCTGCAGGTGTGTCCGGGTAAGGACCGCGAGAGCCAGCAGTGGACCAGCATTGAGCCGCGCGAGGAGGTGATCACCTGCAATATCGGCGATATGCTGATGCGCTGGAGCGACGACCAGCTACCCTCTAACTTCCACCGGGTGAGAAGCCCGCTTGCCCATGAGTATCAGGGACCGCGCTATAGCCTGGCATTTTTCTGTCAGGCCAATAAGGATGTCGAGATCCTCGGGCCGCAGGCGAAATACCCGCCGATTACCGCGGAGGCCTATCTGCAGCAGCGTATTCAGGCCAATTTTGGCAAAGGATAGACTTCCCTGACGGATCTTCCCGAGCGGTCATCCTGTAAAAGTCCACGCCACGGCGTGGGCTTTTACAGCCATCGATAACGGATATTGGCCAAAGAACAATTTCATAGCGCTGTTTAATTTAATCGTTTGAACAGGAGTCGGTTAGCGAGCACCTCTGTTTATTTGCCCTTGGTTATGCCCGGGTTATATTATCGCTCGCCAAGGAATGTTAATTAATATAATAAAAACAGAAGCAATATAATCACCACATTAACATTTCTCATACAACTCATTTTTTGTTTGTGAGCGGTTTCATTATTTTAAAACCCTAAATAGGGTATGGTTTAGCAGCATTTGACCTGACGTGGTGGATATCATGAAAAATAAATACAAATTACACGAATTTCTTGATGTTGACCGGTTGCAAACGCTGCAGGACAATTTTAGTCAATCGATGATGATTGCGCTGGTGGTGGTCGATCAGGACGGTATTCCGGTCACCCAGGCGAGCGGTTTTTCTGATTTTTGCGCCCGATCAAGAATGAATGCCACCCTTGCCCGCCACTGCTATGACAGCGATAGCGCCGGAGGACGGGCGGCAATGCTCGCCGGCGAGCCGGTGGTTTATCGCTGTTACTGTGGTTTTGTCGAATTTGCGGTACCCATTATGATTAATGGTCATTACCTCGGTGCGTTTATTTCGGGACAGGTCAAAGTCGAAGCGGAGAAAGAGCAAACGATTCCCTATATCCTCGACAATAATCATCTGTGGCAAGAAAATCCCTGGCTGATTAACCTGCATGAAAATACGCCGCGCATGCCCTACGACCGCTTTGAATCGACGGCCTACACGCTGCTGCACGTTGCCTCATATCTGGTCGAGCAGGCCCATGCCAACAACATCCAGCGTGAGCTGCGGCAAAAAGAGCAGGAGCTCACCGGCGAACTGCGTAAACGCGTGGAGATCGAACGTTCATTACATGAGGCCGAGTTTAAGGCGCTTTCTTACCAGATTAACCCCCACTTTTTGTTTAACGTGCTGAATACGATCGGTCGGCTGGCGTTTCTCGAAGATGCCAGCCGTACGGAAACGATGGTGCATGACTTTTCCGATATGATGCGTTATTTATTGCGCAAAAATAACAATGGTCTGATTACCCTTGGCCGCGAAATGAATTATGTCAATTGCTATATGGCCATTCAAAAAGTCAGAATGAATGAGCGTTTTGACTATGTTTGCGATATTCCTGAAAAATATAATGAAACGGTTTGTCCTTTTTTAATTCTTCAGCCGCTGGTGGAGAACTTTTTTAATTATGTTGTCGAGCCGCGTGAAACCAAAAGTCACATAATTCTGCGGGCTACCGATGATGGTAAAGATGTGATTATCGAGATAGCCGATAACGGAGATGGTATTTCACCCGAGGATATTGAACATATTCTCTCTGGCAACCAGAATCGACAGAAAGGCGGGATCGGCATTAATAATATCAACAATCGCCTGCAGCTGTTATTTGGTGAAAACTATGGTTTGCAGATCGCCAGTCCCCATAAGCCGATGCTCGGCACCACGGTAAAACTGCGGTTCCCGATGGCGCCCGCTGAGTCTGGAGTGTGAGAATGTATAACATTGTTATTGTCGAAGATGAGTATATTGAGTCGGAATCGCTCAAGCGGATTGTCTCTCGCTGCGTGGAGAACTCTGTCATTCATGAGGCGTCGACCGGGAAAAAGGCGATTCAGCTTATCGATGAACTTAATCAAATCGATATGATGCTGGTGGATATCAACATTCCGCTCCCCAATGGCAATCAGGTTATTGAGTATTGACCTGCTCCCCGTTGATTAGTACACCCCGATGTTAGTAATGTCTTCATAAGCCACATGAGGACATCCCCATGAAGAAGCGTTTTTCCGACGAACAGATCATCAGT